>VYFB01000002.1 GCA_009842645.1 Nitrospira sp. SB0677_bin_15
CTCCGGGACGCCTTGCCCTGCATCCCGCTATCACACTTAATCAGAGGTTCCGTAACACTGTTTCCTGAAATAGGTGGCTTGCCTCCACGAACCATGAACGGGAAGAAAAGATGATTGCCCTCACCCGCCGGCCAGCGTTGTCGCTCGTCAATTGTGAAGTCGGGTACGCGCCGCGCCGGGAAATCGATCTGCATCTGGCGTTTCGACAACATGAAGCCTATTGCCGGGCCTTGCGGCAATTGGGTGTGGAAGTTGAAATTCTTCCGCCTGAAGAAGCGTTTCCTGATAGCGTCTTTATCGAGGATAACGCCGTGATCCTCGACGAATTGGCGGTGATGACGTCGATGGGGACGCCGTCACGGCAGGGTGAACCCGCGTTGCTGTTTCCCGTGCTTGCCCTGCATCGTCGCCTTGCGACGATAGCGCCGCCTGCGACGATCGAAGGCGGGGACATCTTGCGCATGGGTAAAACGTTGTACGTCGGAGTCTCGACCAGAACGAATCGCGAGGGCGTGGAAGCCTTTCGGGCGATTGTGGAACCCTTGGGATACCAAGTGACGCCCGTCGGCGTACAGGCGTGCCTCCACCTGAAGACGGCATGTACCGCTCTCGACGATGAGACTTTGTTGTTGAACCCGGACTGGATCGATTCGGATGCCTTGAGGGCGTTCCGGCTATTATACGTTCCGGCTGAAGAACCGTTTGGAGCGAACGTCCTGCGCTTGCCCGATGGGGTGCTGGCTCAAACCTCCTCTCCATTGACGCGCGACGAGATCGAGTCGCAAGGCTTTGCCGTCACGTGCGTTGACCTCGGCGAGTTCGCCAAGGCCGACGCGGGCCTGACGTGTTTGAGCCTTCTCATCCCCTCTTAATCACTCCCCCCTTGAGGGGGAGTCGGAGAGCCAAGGGCGTAGCCCGCCGGCGAACCGGTGGGGGGTGAGCATAGCGTCCCCGTATTCCCGCTTGCATTGCGCCTGTTTCCCTCCCTACAATCCGGGCAAGGCCCATGACGCGTACAGCTAAGACTTCCAAACATTCCAAGCCGGCTTCATTACTACCGGTCAAGCTCGAACGGGGTATCAAGCGCCGATTCCAAATCCGTTTACTGAAATGGTATGACCAGTTCGGACGGGATCTGCCTTGGCGACGGACCGCGGACCCGTACAGGATTCTCGTCTCCGAAGTCATGCTTCAGCAGACACAGGTGGACCGGGTCATTCCCAAGTACCATGAATTCCTGGAAAAATATCCGACGCTCAGGGATCTGGCCGAAGCCGAACCGGATGACGTCCGGGAGACGTGGTATCCCCTCGGGTACAACGTGCGTCCGTACCGTCTCCACGGTATCGCCCGTGAGGCGGTGGCCCATTACGGCGGAAAGATTCCGCGCGATGCCGAACAATTGCAGTCGATGAAAGGGATCGGTCGATACACCGCGGGCGCGGTTCGATCCTTTGCCTTTCAGGAAGATGCCCCGATTCTCGATACGAACGTGATGCGGGTGCTGCATCGAATCTTTGCGGGAACGGGTGATCCGAAAACGCAAAAATCGAAACTCTGGGCCTTGTCCGAAGCCCTGATCCCCAAGGGCAAGGGCTATGATTTCAATCAGGCCCTCATGGATTTCGGCGCGGTGGTGTGTACGGCACGTCGTCCATACTGCCTGTATTGTCCGATGCGGGAATTTTGCAAGGCGTATCCCGTGGACACGAAATAGTTGCGCCGGATATGGCTGAAAGAGAAATCCTCCAAGTCGCCGCCGCCGTGATTGAGCACCGGGGCCGGTATTTGATTACCTGCCGGGAAGCCGGCGTTCACTTGGCGGGCTATTGGGAGTTTCCCGGCGGAAAGCGCGAAGCGGACGAAACGTTCGAAGCCTGTGCGCGCCGTGAGGTGTTTGAAGAAGTGGGCATTGAAATAACCGCGCCGAAACCGTTGACAGTGACGTGTTACGACTACCCGGACAAGAGCGTGGAATTGCACTTCTTCACGTGTTCCCTGTCCCGGGGTGAGCCGCAGCCATTGGGTTGCGCGGAATTCCGGTGGGTGACGCCCGGGGAGTTGGCCGAATATTCATTTCCTCCGGCTGACGGACCGGTGGTGGCTCACTTGATGGAACTGGCCGGGAGCCGGAAAACCTAAAAGAGGACGGCCATTCGGTTGGCAACCCATGAAAGTCGTGTTGGACATAGAAACGATTCAAGCTCCACGGGAAGAATGGGCGCGTCTTGCCGGTATCGATTCGGTTGCCCTTGAGTCTTGCGAAGGGAATGACGCGGGTGATTTATTCGCTCAGGCCGAGGCCCGTGAGCAAAGGCGAAAAGAAGATGAAAAATATGGGCAGTCGTCCTTTGACGGAACCTTCAGCCGGATCGTGTGCATCGGGCTCCTGGTATTCTCCGATTCCATGGAGTTCCGTGGGGCGGTGAGTTGGTACGGCGACCGGGAGCAGGAACTCCTTTGGAAGTTCTGGACTCGTCTGGGCGAACTGCGGCCCTCGCTATTTATTACGTACAATGGGCTGGGTTTCGATCTCCCGTTTCTGAAAAAGCGTTCGATCATTCACCGCGTCAAACCGTCGATGGAGATCAGTTTGGCCAGATTTCGCACGGAGCCGGTCTATGACGTGATGGCCGTGTGGAGCAACTGGGACAACCGTGGCTGGGTCAAACTGGACGTGTTGGCCCGGGCGTTACAGGTCGAAACCAAATCCGGAAGCGGCAAGCAGGTGGCTGACATGTGGGCTCAAGGGCAAAGACGGGAGATCGCCGAATATTGTCTGCGCGACACGTATGTCACCTATGCCTGCTACGAACGAATGATGTTCCACTCCCCGCTCGCCAGCGACGTGATCTTGAAAAATCCCCAACTGATCGAGGTGGGTTAAGGGGACTCCTGCTGTTTCTTCAAGCGTTCGATTTCCTGTTTTTGCCTGGACAATTCGCGGCGCAAGGTTCGGAGTTCCTTCTTGAGCGCCTCGGACGGTGGGGTTTCCAGCCTGATAATGGGGCGGTCCGGAGGAATGACCGGCGGGGTCACGCGGGGCGGCGAGGCATCGGGTATCGAAGGTGTCTTGGCGCTGTCCTTCGGGCCCGATCCTTCCGGCATCGTCAGCGAAGCGATATCAATGGTGAAGTTCGTGACCGTTTCCTGATACCGGGACGTTTTGACGGCGGTCCTGGGTAGAAACGTGACTGTGGGCCTTGTGACCCCCAAGGCCGCGGAACTCCTGGGTTTGGTTTTGGAATGCGGGCGCCGGTTTGAGAAACCGGATACACTCAAGGCCATATGCAGGTTGTTCTGTTCAAAGGATAGCATGCCGGTCAGGTTTTGAATCTCCGGTGTTGACGGTAAGGGAATACGCAGGAAGACTTGTTCTTCAGCCGTGACTTGCAGAAAGGCGCGTTGTAAGTGAGGGGCCCAAAACGCGACCTGTTCCGGGGAAAGCAGAGGCGACGATTGTGTCCCGCTGTTCATCAGCCGTTGCAGCCATCTTGAAGGGGACCGTCGATAATGGATGCCGGTTAAAATCTTTTCGAACGTTTCGACCGACACGTCGGCCGGATGAGAGGGCCGGAGCGAGTCTTTCGAGACGGTTTGCAGCATAAGGGAGCCGTCCGGCCCCTCATGAATGGAAGTCTCGATTTGAGGAGTTCCTACACATCCACTAAGGAACAACGTCCACAGAAAAGCAATCAACAAAATGCGTGTGTAGGCATTCATGGCATATCACCAAGTTCAGAATGCCTACCATACCAAAAATTCAAGCAGGTTGAAATGCCCCTCATCATCACTCCCCCCTTGAGGGGGAGTCGGAGAGCCAAGGGCGTAGCCCGCCGGCGAACCGGTGGGGGGTGTAGCATACCCTGATGTTCACGTGTGAAGGAGAACTGAAAGAGGCTGCTAGAATACAGAAGGCAGCGTGAGAAAAGGGCAACAAATGACAGAACCTTTACAATCCTTACGCTGAAACTGAAATGATTGACAATTGCCATAGATTTGTAGTATACGCTTCCCATCCAGTATGGAGAATGTCCGAAAAAGTCGGGTTCGTGTCGCGCATCGACTTTGCGCGGGACGGTCGTAACACGACACCAGATTTGTAAAAGGCAAAACACGTAAAATGGCACGATTTATGAAGAGAGAGAGGACGTTACGGCCTGAGCGCCGTTA
>VYFB01000120.1 GCA_009842645.1 Nitrospira sp. SB0677_bin_15
ATCTTCCCCCCTCTCCCTTGACGGGAGAGGGCTGGGGTGAGGGTGAGTCAGAAGACGGTAAACTCTCCTGTAAGACCACAAGAAGGGCCTCCTGTACAGCCTCCGCGTCAGCCAGGACTTCGTGATTCCAGAACCGCAACACCCGGAAGCCCTGAGACTCCAGCCAGGTGGTTCGTACAGTGTCGGACGAGACTTGTTCCTGATGATGGCCGCCATCCACCTCGATGACGACTTTTCTTTCGAAGCACACAAAGTCGACGATGTACTTGCCGATAAGCACTTGTCGGCGAAACTTGCATCCTGCCAGTTGGCGGTTTCGGAGACGCTTCCACAGTGCCTGTTCGGCATCGGTGGAGCGTTGCCGAAGTTCGTGGGCCTTCGATTGATCGCTCATCACCCTCACCTTAATCCTCTCCCATCAAGGGAGAGGAGACTTGTCTTCCCCCCTCCCTTGATGGGAGAGGAGACTTATTTTTCGTGTTTGACTCTTTACGTCCAGCCAGTCGCGCAGCCGGTCTCCCAGAACGTTGACGGAGAGGACCACACCCATCAGGGCCAAGCCCGGGGTGATGACCACATGCGGAGCAACCAGCATGTACCGTGTGCCGTCACGGATCATGCTGCCCCAGGACGCGGTGGGCGGTTGCACGCCCAATCCCAGAAACGACAGGCCGGCTTCACCAATGACCACGCTCGCCATTCCGAAGCTGGCTTCGACAATCAGGGGAGCACTGATGAGCGGGAGCACGTGACGGGCGATGATCTGTGGCGGTGGAGTGCCGACCGCCACGGCGGCGTACACGTGGTCGCGTTCTTTCATGGAGAGGACTTGCGCCCGGGCCAGTCGGGCATATCCCACCCAGCTCACGACCGACAAGGCGATAACGACGTTGTCGATGCCCGGTCCCATCACGCCGGCCAGCGCAATGGCCAGCAGGATTCCCGGGAAGGCGAGAAAGACGTCCATGACGCGAACGAGAACCAGGTCAAGCCACCCTCCCGCATACGCGCCAACGGTGCCGAGCAGGCTCCCGATGACCAGCGAAACACCGACCACGGCCACGGCCACGAGAAACGACGTTCTTGCGCCGACCAGCAAGCGGTCGAACACCGGCCGGCCCAGATCATCGTAGCCCAGCCATTCGTTCGGGCTACCGGGTGTGAGGATATGCGGCAGGTCTATGGAGTTCGGAGACAGGGGCAGCACTGGCGCGAGAAGCGCGACCAGGGCCCAGAGCAGGATCACGCCGAGAGGTATCCGGAGGCGGTTCATGGTTGGCTCCCGAGCCGGACGCGGGGATCGATCCAGGCGTACGCGAGATCCGTGAGCACGTTCAGTGCCACATAGGACGTGCTGATGCATAGCACGGCGGCCTGCACCACGGGATAGTCGCGGCGGTGAATGGCTTCAACGACCAGGGAGCCGATACCCGGCCAGGAAAACACGGTCTCCGTAATGACGGCTCCGCTGAGTAGCGCCCCGAGTTGTAAACCCAGCAACGTGATCACGGGAAGCAGCGCGTTCCGCAAGCCGTGCCGAAGAATGACGGTCCGCTCGGTGAGTCCTTTCCCGCGCGCCGTGCGCATGAAGTCTTCATTCATGACTTCCAGCATGGCGCTGCGAATCATGCGTGAGAGAATGGCCGCCAGTGCCGTACCCAGAGTCAGGGCCGGCAGGACCAGTGAGGCAACTCCCTCCCGTCCGCTCACGGGAAACCAGCCTAACCACAATGCCCCGACCAGAATCAGCATGGGCCCCATCCAGAAATTGGGAATGGAGACACCCAACAGGGCAACCCCGGTAGCCCCGGCGTCCCACGCGGTTCCTTTTTTCACGGCGGCCAGAATTCCGAGAGGCACGGCCATGAACAGGGCCACCAGAAGCGACGCCACTCCGAGTTCAACGGTGGCCGGCAGTCGTTCGAGCAGCAGGTCGCGGACCGGGCGTTTCGAGTAGAAGGAAATTCCCAAGTCGAATTGAGACACGTTGACCATGTAGCGGACGAACTGCACGTGGATCGGCTGATTGAGCCCAAGGGCTTGTTGCAAGGCGGCCCTGTCCGCGGGGCGTGCCGATTCGCCCAGCATCACTTCCACGGGATCGCCGGGAACCAGGTGGAGCAAAAAGAAAACAAGACAGACGACACCGAATACCACGGCGAGTGCCGTCAGGAACCGTGATATGAGAAACCGGAGGAACACGATTGGTTACAATGCGTCAGGGGATGAACGGCGCACGTGTATCAGGCCGTCGTAATGGCCGTCATGGGCCATGGTAAAGCCTTCGATCTCCCGGCGCGCGATGAAAATATGGTCTTCGTACCACAAAGGGACGTACGGCAGCGCGTCGGCAAGGTGATGCTGGAGTTGCACGTACCATCGTTGTTTGGTTTCAAGGTCGGGAGCCTCCTGCGCGTGGTCGATGAACTCATCGGCCAACGTGCTGCGAAACCGGCCCCGGTTCGCCCCGTGCGGCGGAATCGATTGGCTGTGGAACACGTAATCGAATATATCGGGGGTATGGATGCCCACCCAGGACAAGCTGTACATCTGGAATCTGCCGGCCTTGACGTCTCCGTAAAACGTGCCCCAGTCGTAACTGCGCAGGTCCACGTCGATCCCGACGTCTTGCAATTGCCGTTGAAGGATCGTGGCCAGCCTGATCCGAAAAGGATCGCTTGACGTCTTATAGACGATTTTGGCCGGATGCTCGCGGGAGTATCCGGCCTGGCGTAACAACGCTTGCGCCCTTTCCGGTTCATAGGTGATCGGATCAAGGTCTTGTGCGCCGGCCCAATGTTCAGGCGGCAATAACGACTGGGCCGGTCTGGCCGCGCCGTCCAGGACGTATTCGATGATCTCCTGGCGATTGATGGCGTGGGCAATGGCCCGTCGCACGAATGCCTGCCGGGTCACGGCGTCTTCGAAGCTGAATCCGAGGTACGAAAAATTCGTACCGGATTTTCGTTGAACCCTCACCATCCGGTCACGTTCCAGGTAGCCGACAAGTTCCGGAGGAAGGTCGTTCTGGAGCATGTCGATTTCCCCGGCCATCAATTTCAATGCCCGAACCGTAGGGTCCGGGACCGTGATAAATTCAACGCGTTGTTGATCCCGGACCCTGAGGAGGTGGAGTTGCGTCTCATCAGGTCGTGCCTGAAAGGAAAACGGCCCGCTTCCGACCGGGTGCTCGTGGAGCGGATGGTTCGCAGCGATCAGGTGCGCCGGCACGATGCCGATGACCAGGTACGCCGGAAAGAGCGGTTCCGGACGTTTCAGAAAAAAGTCGACAATTGTTTCGTCGCCAATGGCGACGCGGTCGACGACGGTCAGCGAGGCGCGGTGCGGGGAGGCATTGTCTGCATTGAGGATGAAGTCATAAGTGGCCTTGACGTCGTTCGCGGTCAGCAGGGTGCCGTCATGGAACGGACGTTCGTGTGTTTTGAGATGGAAGCGATAATGAGTGGGCGACAGTTGTTCCCAATTGGCCAAGGCAGGTACGGGTTCAAAGGCGTCGTTGAAATCCACCAGCCGGTCATAGAGCAGGCGGTTGATGCGAGCCGACGCCGCATCCGTGGCAAAGCGCGGATCGAGGTTCGCGGGCGCACTGGCCAGACCGAAACGGAACGCGTCGGACACCGGGTCGGCACAAGCCGAACCGAGAACCATAAGCGCGAGCACCATAAACCGTTTCAGGCCGACCATTGATTTCACTATTGGCATGAGAACGGTTGTCTTTCTCTACCTCTCCTCACCCCTCCTGATCCTTCGCTACGCTCAGGACAGACAAAGGGGGGGGATTATATATTTTAGGAACCTCTGATTAAGTGCACTATCGGGCGCATGACTGCGTTGTGTCCTCGCTCAACCCTCACCTATCTCTCTGATAAGCTTCGGGTTTCGCTCCGGGACGCCTTGCCCTGCATCCCGCTATCACACTGAATCAGAGGTTCCTGTATTTAATTTGACAAGAGTGTTAGCAGCCGTAGGTCGGGTTAGCCGAACAGGCGTAACCCGACATCGCAGGCC
>VYFB01000130.1 GCA_009842645.1 Nitrospira sp. SB0677_bin_15
CTGCTAACAATCTTGCCAAATTAAGGAACCTCTGATTAAGTGCCCTATCGGGCGCAGGGCTGCGTTGTGTCCTCGCTCAACCCTCACCTATCTCGATGATAAGCTTCGGGTTTCGCTCCGGGACGCCTTGCCCTGCATCCCGCTATCACACTGAATCAGAGGTTCCTGAACACATACAGAACGACACGGACGTTCCAAAAGGAAGGCGATTCTAACAAAGGCATTTTTCGCCTCGCAAGGCAATGCCCTGGCCTGCTATAGTTTGACGGCAAACGGGAACCGTGTGCCTGTCTCTTTTACGTGCCTTATGCGGCCTGTTCCACTGGTATGAAAATGACCTGTGATACTCCGAATCTGTCATTCCCGACCATACAAACTGGATCCCCGATTAAGGATGTCGGGGAGGAATCCAGTGTCTTTCTTTTCACGAAGACAGGGCAAAGCAAACCCTCCGGATTCTCGATTACAAACGTCGAGAATGACAGAAGAAAAGGTCATTCTTGCGCACGCGAGAATCCAGAGTCTTTGTTTTTTCTTCCTGTGTGAAGCAGAACGACCCATGGATTCCTGTTTTCACAGGAATGACGGAGCGGGAGCAGGATTGTTAATGTTCACTCATTTTTCCCATATCTCATGACCCCCGCAAATTGATTGCGTATTTCTTCATTCCGTGATACCTTTTTGTATGGTCGGTTCAAATCATCCATATACATGCTGCCTCTCACACTATAAAGAATAAGAAGGAGTAGCCTGGATGGCAGAATGGTTGAAATGGCTCTATTCGAGATTAGAAAATCTCATTGGCAGGACTCCTGCAAGTTATATCTTTGTGTTATTTATTGGTATGGGAGTCATGTGGGTGATTCAAAGTCAAGTCGTCACTAAAGATGTTCTTGCCAAGGAACTCGAAGTTGTTTCAAGCGCATTGCTGGAAGAAATCGAAAAAATAAATAAGGACTTGGAAAAATCGAATCTACGGCAAGAATTACAATTTGTACAATCTCAACAAGACGTTTGGAAACTACGTCTATGGGACAGGGAATGGGAAATCGATCACCAGGGTACTCCCCTAACCGAAAGACAAAAGGGACAGTTACAAGAAGCAGAGGAAGAACTTAAGCAATTGAGAGCACGTGAGGAAACGATACGGAATCTGTTGCGTCAGTAATGTAGGTCGGATTAGCGTCGTAATCCGACGAAGGGTTGCTGAAAGTCGAAGGATCAGGACAGGTGTTGGCAAGAACGTCGCCGAAGGTCTGCATTGCCCCCTTCCCGGTGATTTGATAGAGTACCGCCATGAACAACGCAATTGCATTAGCCAGGAAGCTGGAACGGGAGCACGGTTTCAATCAACCTCAGGCTGAGGGTATTGCTCAGGCAATCCATGAACATGAAAGCGAACACCTGGCCACCAAAGCCGACCTGGCCAAGCTGGAGGCGACCACCAAAGCCGACTTGGCCAAGCTGGAGGCGACCACCAAAGCCGACTTGGCCAAGCTGGAGGCCAACTTGGCCAAGCTGGAGGCCAAACTGGAGACCGGCCTCACACAGCTACAAATCAAATTAATGACGTGGACTGCAGTGCTGGCCGGGATCATTATCGCGGTACTCAAACTCACGTAAGGGTCATATCGACCGACCCTATCCCTTCCGTCATTCCCGTTTTCTTCCTTCTGTCATTCCTGCGCACGCGAGAATCCAGTGTCTTTGCTGGTTCCTCCTGTACGAAAGGAAAAAGACTCTGGATTCCCGCTAAAAGCCTGCGGGAATGACAGAAAGGGGAGGTCACCCTTGCGCACCCTTCGACTTCGCTGCGCTACGCTCAGGGCGAACGGGTGAGGATAATCCGTTCATCCTGAGCGTAGCGCGGCAGCGCGAAGTCGAAGGAAGCTTGTCGAAGAAAATGACTGAAAACAGACAACAATTACCGTGCAAGCGGAAGGTTCAGGAGAGGAGAGGAGTCCGGCAGCAGACGGGTGATCCTGCTTGAGGCGGACGCGGATTCGAGGAATTCGGCAACCGTGATCGTTTCGTCCTTGTTTCCGTCCGCATTGCCTGACAGGCCGGACAGCATGTTGGCTGGGTTATCCATTTCTTGTCCGGGCCGTCTGCGTAGTTGAATGACGGGGGTCGCGTCCTGCTTGGACAGGCCGCTGTTCCAATGCACCGGAGAGGATGTATCGGCAGACGTCTCTTGTCCGGCCTGCTTGATAATCGGTGTATCAAGGATCAGCAGGGTCAGCCGGTTTTCCAGCTTTCCCAAGAGGCGCTGGAGCGTTCGAAGAGAGATCAACTGTTTGCTCGATGCGTCGGGCGCCCCTTCATAGGGGATCAGATAGACTTCGCCGTTTTCCCGGTCTTGAACGGCCTGACCGGAAAAATATACGACCAGCACGGATTCCTTCCCGATTCTCTGACGGACCCACTTGAGCAGTGTTTTGGAGATATCTCCTTTTTCGGCACTGCTCCCTTGGAGGACGCGGATGTTCTGATTCGGAAACAGTCCGGTGCTTTGTAAGGTTTCCCGCACGGTCATCAGGAGACCTTCGGGTGTACGATACGCTTCAGGCCAGGCGTCCTGATAGGTATCCAGGCCGACGAGCATGGCCACGTACGCATTCTTGCCACGAGGCTTGTCCTGCTGCATCCTGGGTCGGCTGGGTTGCGCGCCTGACTCACGGACGTTGGGCTGGAGAGGCGCGACAATGCGGTGCGACCCGATGGATGTGCCATCCTTGAGTTGGAGCACGATCACCACCTCCGCTTTTTGCGCGGTCACGTTGACCGGCATGCGGCCGCGGATCTCCGTCGTTCTGGTTTCTCCGGGCTGGAACGTGCCCAGGGAGATGGGAAGGGACGTCATGTGAGAAAAGGCTTCGACCAGCGTCTCATGCCCCGACACGTTGGCAGTGGCCGTGTTGACGGTGGTGCTCCCGAGATTGGTGGCCTCGATCGTCAGCACAATGGCTTCCCCGCCTTCGAGAATCAAATTGTCGTTGCCGTCTTTCAGCATCGTGCGAAAGGTCAGAAACGGCCGGTTGCCCGGTGCAGACGATGAAGAAGACGGCACCGATACTCGAGGGGCAGCTTGGGGGAACGCCGATTGGCGTTCCGGGGCCGTGAGGGGCTGCGTGCCGCCATTGTTGAGCACTTGCGGAACCACTGCCACGAGTTGTTCGGCGAGTTCCGACGCCACGCCGTTGACTTTGGCGTCATATTGTCCGGTCATGCAGGAAATGGATTGTCCGGTGAGCGCCGGTGCCCAGACCCTGACGTGGCCGTCGACGTTCAGAGGAAGTTGCCCTAATTGAGTGCCGTCTTTATTGAGAAACACTGCTTGCAGTTTGAAATTGAGGCGGGCCAGATAATTGTCTTCATCCGCCATACGGTCGCCTTCCTGGAACGACTGGTTGACCATGCTGATTTGGATAATGAGATCGCTCGGTTTGGTGACACGGACGGCTTCTCCGGTTCCCGAATAGGCTGTGACGGACTGAAACGTTTCCTGTCCCAGGGTGAGAAAATTCTGGACGATTGCCTCTCCCGTGTTCAGTGTATACGGCAGGTCGCACGCTTGAATTTCGAGTGTCGCTTCCGTGACGCTCGCATCAAACGCATAGGCCACCGAAATGGGAATGGCCGGCTCTTTGGGTTTGTCTTCTTCAAAACCCAGGCTGGGCAGGCTGATGTCCGGAAGACTGATATCCGGCATACTCACGTCCGGGAGATATGAGCAGGCTGAAAACTGGAGGATCGAAACGAACAGCAGGAGCCTCGGAAGAGTACACGCTGTGAGACGCATGGCAAATAACCTACCCGATGCCCTCAACGGATTGCAACTTTTGGTTTCGCCCTGTTCGCGCCAGTCCTCTGTCATTCCCGACCCTCCCC
>VYFB01000025.1:0-2824 GCA_009842645.1 Nitrospira sp. SB0677_bin_15
TCGCTCCGGGACGCCTTGCCCTGCATCCCGCTATCACACTAAATCAGAGGTTCCTTAACTTTATCAAGATCATCACTCCCCCCTTGAGGGGGAGTCGGCAAGCCAAGGGCGTCAGCCCGCCGGCGAGCCGGTGGGGGGAGGAAGGTAAGGCTGAGATAACTGCTATGAATTGCTATGTCAATGCTATAAATGTTATAAAAATCATAGCATATCATAGCAGTTCGCTATGTTTTTCATAGCATGCTATGATTGCATGGCCGTCTCTATGAAATGATTGAATGAAATGCTATATTTTGCTATGATTGCTATGTTTGTTATGTTTTAATTCAAATATATCAATTTTGGTGTTATGGACATTCAATCAACCCTACGCGCCATCAGGGCCAAACTCGATCTCACCCAGCAGCAACTCGCTGAGCGGCTCGGTGTCTCCTTCGCCACAATAAACCGCTGGGAAGGCGGCACCACCAAACCACAAAAGGCAGCATGGGAAACGATCGCCGCACTTGCCGCCGAGGCGGAACTCAACGAGGCGGAGGCAGCCATAGAGCCGACCGAAGCAGCCTCGCGCGTCACGGGACGCAGGGCAAAAGCAACCCGACGCGCCGTTTCCCCATCCACCAAGCCCATGGAGCAGATGTTGTGGGACGCGGCCTGCTCCATCCGTGGAGAAAAGGATGCCGCCAAGTTCAAAGATTACCTGCTCCCGCTCCTATTTCTCAAACGGCTGTCCGACGTGTTCGACGATGAGATTGGACGCCTGGCCGAGGAATACGGCGACCGCGCCACCGCACTTGAGATTGCCGAAAGCGATCACAAACTGTTGCGCTTCTACCTGCCCCCCCGAAGCGCGATGGAGCGTCATCAACGGCCGCGAAAGCTACGAATGGCCGCTCGACGAACGGAAACGAAGCACGCGGCCCCAGGACGTGGGCGAACATCTGACCAGGGCCGTGCGGGCCGTTGTCAAACAAAACCCCTCGCTCTCGGGCGTCATCGACCTTGTGGATTTTGCAGCCGAGCGCAACGGCGAGCGCGACGTCAACCCGGCCAAGCTCACAGCCGTGGTTGAGACCTTTTCCGATCCCCGTTACCGGCTCGGCCTCGCCGACGTGCAACCCGACTTCCTCGGTCGTGCCTACGAGTATCTCCTGCGCAAGTTCGCGGAAGGGTCCGGCCAGAGCGCGGGCGAGTTCTTCACCCCGACCGAAGTCGGGTTCCTGATGGCGCACATCATGCGACCGAAGCCAGGAGAGGACTGCCACGACTACGCCTGCGGCTCGTCCGGCCTGCTCGTCAAGCTCCAACTCGTTGCCCGGGAACTCGATCCCACCAGCCGCGTCCCGCTCAAGCTCTACGGGCAGGAATTGCAAGCCGAAAGCTACGCCGTCGCGCACATGAACGCCATCATTCACGACATGGACGTCAAGATCGCCCGCGGCGACACCATGATCAACCCCAAGTTCAAGACCGCGTCAGGCCGGATCAACACCCACGACGTGGTGGTCGCCAATCCCATGTGGAACCAGCCCTTCAGTCAGGAAGTTTTCGCCAACGACCCGTTCGACCGCTTCCGCACGAGGGGCGGCATCACGACCGGCAAGGGCGACTGGGCGTGGCTCCAGCACACGCTCGCCTGCCTCAACGAACGCGGACGCGCCGCAGTCGTGCTCGACACCGGCGCCGTCACACGCGGCTCCGGTGCCAAGCACGAAGACAAGGAACGCAACATCCGCAAATGGTTCGTCGATCACGACCTGATCGACGGCGTCATCCTGCTACCGGACAACCTCTTCTACAATACCACCGCCGCTGGCATCATCTTGGTACTGTCCAAGCGCAAGCCGTCGGGTCGAAAAAATACAATCGTGCTCCTCAACGCCAACCGTCTCGTAGGCAAAGGCCGCCCCAAGAACTACATCCCGGAGAAAGACATTCGCCCGCTCGCGGCCGCCTTCCTCAAAGGCGAGCCAGTCGAAGGCGAAGTCGCCGTCGTCACCCGCGAACAAGCAGCCCAAGCCGACTACAACCTCAGCCCAAGCCGGTGGGTGGGGCAGGCTGATGCTATGAACCAACGCCCGATCAAAGATATTCTTGCCGAAATGCAGCGCCTCGATGCTGAAGCCCGCGAGATTGACAAGCGTTTGGCAGACGTACTGGCACAATTGCAGGAGACATGAATCCCGGAGAAAGAAGGAGGTGGAAAATATGGGTGCAACACACGTAACGGTCAGGATTACAAACCCGGCGGCGCCGGACAGGTTTTGGGAAGGGCTTTTCCTGGTGGATACAGGGGCAGCCGATTCCCTTGTTCCCAGACAGCACCTTGAAGCTATCGGCATCGAGCCCGAAGGGAAGCGTGTGTATGAACTGGCCGATGGCAGTGAGATTTCCGTGGACGTTGCCGTTGCGAAAATAGAGTTCATGGGCGAGTTCGTTGGCGGGACGGTCATCTTCGGCGAGGCTAACGCGGAGCCACTACTAGGCGTAACGGCACTGGAGTCCGTCGGCATCGAGGTGGACCCCCTGAGCCAGCGGTTAAAACGCCTGCCGGCCGTGCGGTTGAAAGGGCTAGTGGGCCTGCAATGAATCAAGCGTGGTCATGGTGTCCCCTTGGGGAGTTATTCGAGATTGGCGCGGGCAAAACGATGTCTGCCGCCGCGCGTAATGGCACTGACAAGACGCCGTTTCTACGGACATCGAATGTCCTGTGGGATGAGATTGACTTGTCGTCCGTGGACGAAATGTCGATTCCTGAGCATGAACGACTTGCCAAGCTGTTGCGAACCGGTGACTTGCTCGTTTGCGAGGGCGGCGAGATTGG
>VYFB01000025.1:2924-25267 GCA_009842645.1 Nitrospira sp. SB0677_bin_15
TGCGAGGGCGGCGAGATTGGACGTGCTGCAACGTGGAACGGAGAAATAGAAGAGTGTCTATTTCAGAATCATCTTCACCGCCTGTGCCCTCTGGATGCTTCACGCACCCATGCACAGTTCGTCATGGCATGGTTAGAAGAAGGCTTTAAGCACCGCAAAGTCTATGAAGGCACCGGAAACCGTACGACAATCCCTAATCTTTCCCGTGCTCGCCTTGCGGAAATATTGATCCCGCACCCACCTCCTAATGAGCAGCGAGAAATCGTCGCCATTCTCAACGCCATCGACCGCAAAATCGACCTGCACCGCCGCAAGCGTGCAGTGCTGGAAGGGCTATTCAAGGCCCTGCTGCACAAGCTCATGACGGGGGAAATTCGCGTCGTCGAACTTGACTGCTCGGCACTACAGTTGGCTCACGTTTCATCGCTAGAGTTGAATGGAACCGATGTTAAATAAGCAGCTCCATCCTGTGAGAAGCGGAATTATCGCAACGGTAGTGGGAGGGTTGATTCTGTCTGCCATACCGAAAGTTCGAGGTTTCTTGGTAGAAGCCCTGTCGTGGATTTGGGCGGGCGCAGCTTGGATTTGGGGCGCATTGGTTTCTCAGTATTCAATAACCGGTTGGATATTTTTGATTAGCGGATTATTTGCGTTTGTCGGTTTTGTGCTTCTCTGTGTCACTTTTTGGTTGCGGATTAAACCAGAGAATGAACCGGCCTATCGAAGCTATACAAAAGATGTGGTTTACGGAGCGGAATGGCGTTGGTCATGGAATGGCAATGAACTCTCGAATCTTTGGTGCTTTTGTCCGAATTGTGACGCACAATTGATTTGTAGCCAACGTTATGATGGAAAAGCGGACTTCATATGTGAACGGTGTCCTCCTGATCCCTCAAACAGTTCGCACCTTCCCTCCTTTATTTCGCCTGGGTCTTGGCAGCGGTGTCCTTCAGATGGAGCGGACCGTCATTACGGAACACAGGGTCGAGTTATTACAACAATCAAGTGTGATGATAGGTTCGATGCGGTAGGTCCAGTAAAAAGGGAGATTCTGCGAAGAATCAGAATGGGTGAAAATGTTACCTCCAATAGCTAAAACAGGGTGAACGTACCGTAACGCAGGAGTCTACTCAATATGCCTGTGCGGGTCATCAAACCGAGACTGAACGTGTGCAACGAGCTAAAGCGTGACATCTTTGGATAGCAGGCGGTTTCATGAGAGCTGATAAGGGTTAGAAAAGTAGTTATCCGTTCAAAACACTAACTGGAGATTAGATATGGAAAAATACATTGGACGGATTTGGCTTTCGCTATTGATTCTAGGGGTTTTTGTTGTCATATGGCTTAGTGGAGATTCTCTTAAAACCCTACAGCCGAAAATGGATAATGGTCCATTTTCTATAGCACTTACTCAGTTGGGGATAATGTACATCATTGCTTTGTTTGTCGAGCGGTCGCTTGAGGTTTTAATCAAAGTATGGCGGCAAGGAGGGAAAGTTCATCTCGAGCAAGAGAAAAACTCGGATCAAAACGGTGCCAAAGTTAAAAAACAACTGGAAGAATACAGGGCAGGCACACAAAAGCGGGCACTGATAGGTGGGCTGACTATGGGAGTTCTGGTGTCTCTATCAGGCGTTCGACTCCTTGGCCCCATTTTTCAAGTCGAAGTGACCAACGAGTTGGAATTCCAACAAGCCATCTTTAATTTCACGGACATTGTCATAACCGCTGGATTGATTGCTGGCGGATCAAAGACCATTCACGAATTGATGGCGCTTATCGATGGTTTCTTGAAAGCAAGCCGATCAGCAAACAAATCATAGAGGTGCAATGTAGTTACGGCAATACATGTGTTTTGACTACTCACTTGAAACGGAGGAAGACAGATGAACCAGCTTCTTCAAAAGGCCTTCGATAGAGCCGCCGAGCTTCCTCGAGCGGAGCAGGATAGATTCGCCCTCTTCCTGCTGGCCGAACTGGAATCGGAGCATAAATGGGCTGAGCTGTTTGTCCGTCCAGAATCGGATGACTTGCTGGAACGCTTAGCCGATGAGGCTCTGGCGGATCATTGTGCAGGACGGACTCGGTCTCTCGATTTGGAAGATCTGTAGGCGTGCGTTCGTTTACGCAGAAGAGCTTCTGGGATGCATATCGGCGACTCCCCGAACACGTGTAGTGGCAGGCGAGAGAGAGTTATCATTTTTTTGCGTCGGATCCCAGTCATCCAAGCTTGGATTTCAAGCGCGTGAGCCTCGGCTATCGCGCTCTCGGAGTATTGGATCAGGACGATATTGTGTGGTTCTGGATCGGTCCGCACCACGAGTACGAGAGGCTTCTCAGGCGAACGTAGCTTCGCCCGTCCTTTGTTCTCCGTGTTAATATACTCACCGACGCCTAGACACAGAAGAATAACGACATGAAGCAGCTACAACATCCTAGCAAGGCCCGCCTGCAGCAGAGTGAGTACTGGATGCGGTCTCTCTCATTTGCCGGGCTACATCGAATTTTGAAAGCCGTTGCCGCCTTTCCGAATGGTCTAAGGGCCGGCGAACTCAACGAATTGCTACAAAAAAATAATATCTTGCTTACTCGGCGTAGTTCACCTCCAGCACCTACGACCTTTTACCACTATCGGAATACCTTGCTTCATCTAGACGCCCTCAAACGAGATGGACGTATGTTGCGCGTCAACGACGATGATCCTAACGTCTTCAAGCTTCTTAATCAGCCGGTCCCGACCAACGGCGATCAGTCGCTAAGTGATGCCGCGAGAGACTCGTTTGCAGCATTGGTGCTGAACAACGAACAATGCAGATCGCTTTTCTTTGATCTTTTCATGCCGTCGGACGCAAGTTTCGATTCTGTCGCCAGTTTTCGACAAAATGGAGTCCCCGTTAGGTGGTCTCGTGAGCGTTCCACTCATGCCAGGGAAGTTGTTTTTCAAAACAACACCACAGGCCGTACGGCACGTTGTTCATCACCTGCAAGTGTGGTTGCGATCCTATATGGAGTGCGCTATTGGGCGCGTGACGAGTTGGAACTTATTGACGAATACTGTCAACAAGCTGATGGTAGTGCGATCATGTTTCCTGTGTCCCGACCTGGCACTTCTACTACAGAAATCGACTCTGCTGTAGTGCAGATGGTGCGCTTCATCCTTTCTCTACGTGCTACAGATGAATGGACACGATTCTCTGTTTTCGATCTCATTGCTCGTTGTTGCGAAGCACATAGACAACCGATCAGCGTGCTTTTTAGTGCAATCGATTGGTTGCGGCATGAATGGCCTAATCACATTGTCTTGATTCCGACGTCTCGTGCGCTTGCGACGCTAACAGCGGTGTCTCCACAAAGGCAGACTCTAGAGTTGAAAAAGTATTATAAGACTTCAAATAGCCCCTACATTTCCCACATTCGTCTACACAAAGACATAACGATCAAACCTATGGAGCGTACAAACCATGATGTCCGACATCTTTCAAAAACTCAGGCTTGATTCCAATCCTTTCGAGCCAGCTGCAACAGGTGCGCCACTCACGGGTACGCTGTCACCCCCACATGACCTAGCCGAGAAGATGAAGGATTTTCTCGACTTCCACCAGACAGGGCAGGGAGTGAAGGCGATCGTCATTGCCGGCGAATACGGCACTGGAAAGACCTGTCTCCTGCAGTGGCTTCATAACAAGGTCTTCCCGGAACATCAAACCATGTCGTTCTACTTCGATAATCCGGGGGTACAATTCTACGATCTCGCTAATATGTTGTTGCGCACTATCGGACGCAAAGATTTTGCCAAATTTATCTGGGAGCTTGCCGGCTTGCATGTGAACGTTCCATACCAGAGGACACTTTTTCAGAATGGTTTTGAGGCGTATCTGTCCAATGCTTTCCATCTGCGTCGTCAACAGGACATGACAAGCCCACTCCAGGAGGCCATCCAAAGTGCAGGTGTCACGACCGACGAAGAGGTCGCACACTGTCTCGCACGGATCGTTACTGACATCGTAAAAAAACCGTACTTTGAATATCGAGACTTCATCCCTCAGCAGCGGGGCAGTATGGTTCCTGAAGGAGAGGAAGCACCGTACTTCCGTGCAATATTGAAAACGATCTCTCAAGGAATGGGTGCAAAGGCTATTGCGTTTCTAATCGATGAATTCGAAGAAATAGGTCTTCAAAAGAAGCTCACCAGACGCGCAGCGCACGATTACTTGGCCACGCTCAGACGTTTGATCAATCTTACTCAAAGCGAAGAAATTGACTTCTGGATCGTCTTGTCAATGACGCCTGATGCCTATGAGACCACAAAAAAACTTGAGCCATCGCTGATTGTTGAGCGCGTTTCTGGCAAAACATTAGAGATCAAGCCTTTGACACCTAATGACGCATTAACCTTAATGAAGTCACGGATAGATGCTGTTCGGTCAGAAGGAACCGACGTATCGAGGGAACCCCTTTTTCCATTCCCTGAGGCTGTTGTCTTCCGTCCAAACACATACTCGAATCCCAGACGGCTCGTAAAGACATGTTTTCGAGCGATTGCGCAGGCTGATGCTAACGTGCAGCTACCATTTACTGAGAAGTATCTTCACAAAATCGAAGATGAGCTTTATCCCGATTCGACTATAACCGGGAACGCAAAGTCATGAATGTTCTTATGATGTTTCAGAAATTAGCGTTCTTGGACACTAATACACTCCATTACATCGGAATCTATCTGGAATACGCGAAAGAAAATGGCCTGTTTCCGAATGTTGCCCAAAACGCAACGAAAGAGAAAGACTCGGCGGTAGAGAGTCTGAACAACTTAGCAGAAGTTGATCTTAGGAAAAGCCTCAAGCGGGGCTTAGAAACTGTCTATTTTCTTTCGACGAATGATGTACAAGTCCAGTATGCACCTATTTCAGAGCTTGAATTGCTCACTGGGAGAACCAAAGGAAAAGCGATTGTGAGTGCGGCGAGAGAAGGTGTACCGGATCGAATGTGGTCGCACTTTCGTGAAGATGAGATTCGCGAGCGAGTTACTCTCACCGATTTGGTCGATGTCAAAGATAAGGTCGATGGGCTAACCTCCATACTTCAAGAATCAGGTGTCGCCGTCAAGACGAGGCGTAGCGACCAGACGAACGAGGTGCTGGAATTGGCAAAGGGCGTCAACGGGCTCGTTTATATGGAGGCCGTGGACAGTATTATTTATGCAAGTGCGTTAGTTGCCCAAGCAGATTATCTGTTTACTTCAGACGGATATCTTAAAAAGACCGTAAACTCTATTCACAATCCAAACGGCGAATCTCGCCATGAAGAGATTAGACGGAAACTTCAGCAGCTTGTCAGCCGGATTATACTTGGAAGGGCCGATGCCGTGGAGTTGCCAAGTGCCCACACAATCACGGCTGATGGCAAACTGGAGCCAAAATTTTCTATCTCTGGCTCCGATGGCTCAGTATGAGTTGGCAAGTTACCAAACAGGCCTCGTGGAGACAGTGGGTAGTACCAAGGATCGCCAAGGAGAAAGCGGTGCACCGTTGGTATCTTTTCCCTCACAGTTTTACCGGCGATCTCGTCCACGCGTTGATCCATGAATGGGGCCTTAACGGTCAGGATAGAATTCTTGATCCCTTCGCTGGTTCGGGTACCACACTATTGGCCGCGAAGGAAATGGGCGTTCGGAGTGACGGTTATGATCTTTCCCCGCTCGCTGTTCTTGCATCCAATACCAAGACCGTTACTTTTTCCAGACGCCGGCTGAAAAAGTTATGGCAGACTCTTCAACGTGCATTAAGGTCAGGAAGTACGGTACCTATAGGCCGTACCTACCCAGAATTGGTTCGCAAGGCACTCCCGAGAGGACGTCTTGAAGCACTCGATACAATCGCCAGTGGCATTGAGAGGCTTGATTGTTTGTCCTATGAACGGGACTTCTTCCGATTGGCGTTGATTTCTGTCATGCCGCGTTTCAGCCATGCTGTCGCAAACGGAGGTTGGTTGAGATGGTCGAAGCAAGGCGCTGGTGCCAAGAACGTTACGATTTTTTTCGAGGAGCAAGTTGAGATGATGTTGTCGGATGTTTGTGACACAATCTCTCAAGGCAATAGGTATTGGAAAGCCCGTGTCGCGGATGCGCGAGTTATGCCTGCACGTGATGAGGTTTATTCAGCCGTGATTACTTCGCCACCGTACCCGAATCGTCATGACTATACGCGGATTTTTGGTGTTGAATTGATGTTTGCTTTTCATGACTGGGAAGCAAATCGAGCACTTAGATATCAGACGTTCCATTCTCACCCGGAAGCTCGTCCCAATCGACCGTCGGCCAGAAGATACAAGCCTCCGAAGGCTTTGAATAGTAGCATTCGCGATCTGACTGACAAGCGTATGCAGTGCATGTTGGAAGGATATTTTCTGGACATGTATCTATGTCTTTGTGAAGTTGTCCGTGTTTGTCGCAAAGGTGCGAAGGCGGCGTTTGTCGTGGGAAATACGCAATACGATGGCACGGCCATCCTCGTTGACGAGTTTACAGCGGAAATCGGGGAGCAGGCGGGTCTCACCTGCAAGGAAATACGGGCAGTACGGTGGCGCGGAAATAGTGCTCAGCAGATGGGAAAGTACGGACGCACGGCGGCCCGAGAGAGCGTGGTTATGTTTGAGAAATCATGACAATCGACTGGAGGCAGTCAGGAAGAAGGGCCAGACAAACAGCGTCCCCCCCCCCCTGACTACTCAACGTTGTGGAGAGAGCACCCTTGGCACCCTTGTCATCAGGGGGGAACCTTTGAAAATGAGAATAATACGTCCTGCCACAGGGTTCAACAGCCCATGGCGATACCCATACAGAGGAAGATGAAGAACAAGACCAACTTTCCGCCGGGATGGGACGAGGAACGCGTCCAGCGCATCCTTCGGCACTACGATTCGCTGACCGAAGAAGAAGCGGTTACCGAGGATGAGGCGGGACTCAGGTGTTTTTCGGATCACCAGAGCCGGCGAACGCCGTATTGATCGAAAAGTTTTTCAATTGAGATGAGGACGAGGTTACGCGCAAGTGCTTGGGCTATCAGCATTCGGTCGAAGGGGTCGCGAAGGGGACCCTGCAACGCGCCGGCGCGGGCTGCGTCCTCCACGGTGACGGGCAACTCGCCAAAGGCTTGGTCGGCTATGGCGGCGGCAACGTCCGGAGCTATAGCCACGGCTTCATCCAGTCTGCCCCGGCGGTATTTCGTAGCTATCTCCCACGCAGAGGCCGCGCTGACGAATACGGCGTTCGCGTCGTCGTCGATGGCGCGGCGTGCCCGCCGCGGCAATCGTTCGCTCCCGTTCACCCACCAGATGAAGGCATGGGTGTCAAGTAGCAGCCGCAACTACGGACCGCCTTCCCATAAGGCCAATTCCTCAGGCGGCAGCGGCTTCAAGACGAGGTCGCTTAACTCCTCCCACTCCTTCTTCCCCTTCATGGCGCCAAACTGCCGCTTGCCGCGCTTCTCGCAGCGCACGAGTCGTGCCACAGGCTCACCGTTGCGGGCGATGACTACTTCCTCGCCGGCTTCGACTTGCACGAGAAGGCGTGACAGGTTGGTCTTTGCTTCATGGACGTTCACTTTTGCCATAGCGGGCTCCCCGATGACATCTTTAGCTAATTATATGACTAATCTGAGGCTTGTCAAGTGGAGAACTGATCGTGAGCGATCTCAAGATTAGCGAAGCTGCTTCGGTTCAGTTCCCCATGGTTCGTCACGCGGCGGAGGTCGGCTGGATACCACTATCGCCGGAAGTGGCGATGCATAAGCGTGGCGGCGAGGCCGGCATGTTGTTCAGGGACGAACTCGAAGGAGCACTTGGACGATTCAATCCCTGGATGACGGACGACGTCATTCGCTCCGTGGTCGAGAGGATCGAGGCGATCCCTCCGACCATCGAGGGGAACCGCGAGATGCTGGCCTGGTTGCACGGCGAGCGGCAATGGTACGACGAGGATGAACAGCGTCACCGGCGCGTCAGACTCGTCGATTTTGAAACGCCGAATGTCAATGTCTTTCACGTCACCTGGGAGTGGAAACTCAAACCCCCGGTCCGCAAGGGCAACCGGGCGGACGTGATGTTCGTCATCAACGGTGTGCCGGTGGCCGTCGTCGAGCACAAGAACCCCAAAGATGCCGACGCCATCGAGCGGGCCGTGATGCAACTGCGGCGCTACGAGATCGAGACTCCCGAGTTGATCGCCGCGCCGCAACTCTTCAACGTCACGCACCTGATCGAATACTGGTACGGCGTTACCTGGAATGCGTCGCGCCGACACATGGCACGCTGGAAGGAACGGCCCGAGGAGAGCTACCGGTTTGCCGTGCAGTCGTTTTTCGAGCCTACCGATTTTCTGCGCACGTTACGGGATTGGATTCTCTTCTACGTCGAGGACGGCGAGACGCGAAAGTCCGTGCTCCGGCAGCATCAGCGCCGTGCGATAGATCGTATCGTGGAACGCTGCTCCGAGCCGGTAAAGCGCCGCGGGCTCATCTGGCATACGCAGGGTTCCGGCAAGACCTTTACGTTGCTCACGGCCGCGCGACTGATCCTGGAGCGCGATGAACAGTTTCATACGCCGACGGTCGTGGTGGTCGTGGACCGGACCGAGCTTGAGGGCCAACTCAAGGGTTGGGTCGAGAGGCTGCTCGGCGAGATGCAGCAGCAGGACATCGCGGTCTGGCGGGCCGGTTCCAAAGCCGAACTCCGGGAACTGTTCCAAACCGGCAAGCGCGGCCTGATCCTTTCGATGATTCACAAGTTCGAGGGCATCGAGAAGAACGCCAATACCCGGGACAACGTTTACGTGTTCATCGACGAGGCGCATCGGTCAGTGGCCAAGGATCTGGGCACGTACCTGATGGCGGCCTTGCCCAACGCGACGATTATCGGGTTCACCGGCACGCCGATCGACAAGACAGCCCAGGGCGAAGGCACGTTCAAGATCTTCGGTGCCGACGACGAACTGGGCTATCTCGACAAGTACACCATCGCCGAGTCGATCGAAGACGAGACAACGCTGCCGATCCGTCACATGATGGCCCCGAGCGAGATGACGGTGCCGGCAGACCGGCTCGACAAGGAGTTCTTCGCCCTGGCCGAATTCGAGGGTGTTACCGACGTTGATGAGTTGAACAAGGCCCTTGATCGAGCCGTTGGCTTGCGCACGTTCCTTATTGCTGATGATCGGATCGAGAAGGTTGCGGCGTTTGTGGCCGAGCACTTCAGGGAGAACGTGGACCGGCTCGGCTATAAGGCGTTCCTCGTTGGCGTGAACCGGGAAGCCTGCGCCAGGTACAAGCGCGCGCTCGACAGGTTGCTGCCCCCCGATTGGACCGCGCCGGTCTACACGGAAAACGTCAACGACGTGGTGGAGCGTCCGCTGGTCGCCGAACTTCAGCTTTCCCCGGAACGCGAGGCGGACGTGCGTCTCCTGTTCAAGCGGGCAGGCGAGAATCCGAAAATCCTCATTGTCACCGACAAGCTGCTGACGGGCTATGACGCACCCCTTCTATATTGCATGTATCTCGACAAGCCAATGCGCGATCACGTGCTCTTGCAGGCGATTGCGCGCGTGAACCGGCCCTATGTGGATGAGATCGGCACACGCAAGCGCATCGGTCTGGTCGTCGATTTCGTCGGGGTGTTACGCGAGTTGAGGAAGGCGCTACGGTTTGACTCCACGGACGTGGACGGCGTGATTGAAGAACTCGATCTGCTGCTGGCTGACTTTTTGGACAGGATCGAGCGGGCGAGAACGGACTACCTCGCCGAAGAGAAAATCGGTGGTGGGGATGAGCACCTGGAAGATCTCATCTACAGGCGGTTTCTGGACCCGGAGCCGCGCAAGGCGTTCTTTGAGACTTACAAGGAGATCGAGGCGCTTTGGGAAATTCTCTCGCCTTCGCCGGAACTTCGCGATCATATCACGACGTATAAGCAACTTGCGCAACTCTACGCAGCCGTTCGGAACGCCTATACAAGCAAGGTCAACTACGTGATTGATCTCGCCCACAAGACGCGCTTGCTGATTCAGGATGGCGCCGTTCAACAGGGCCTCGGCTACCTGACGAAAACCGTGACGTTCGACGTGAACACCCTCGAAGCGCTTCGCGGGGAATCAGGGTCCGACGAGGCCAAGGTCTTCAACCTTGTGCGCGGCCTGCACCGGGAGGTCGAGGACAATCGGGATTCGGCATCCGTGCTCCGACCGCTCAAGGACCGCGCGGAGCAAGTGCTGAAAGATCTTGAGGAACGCAAAACGACGGGGCTCGCGGCGATGGACCTGCTCGCCGACGTTGCCAGGGAAAAGGAAGCGGCCGCCAGGGCGGCGAAGGAAAGCGGGCTTTCGCCACGTGCGTTCGGCGTGTACTGGACGTTGAAGCATGATCCGGGTCTTGACACAGCCGGCATCGCGGCCATGGATTTGGCAAAGGAAGCGGAAAATCTTCATACGCGCTTCCCCAATGCTGCTGTCAACCCCGACGAGCAACGGCGTCTGCGCATGGTGCTCTATCGTCTGCTTCTGGGACTGGACAAGTCAGAACGGAGTCGCGTCGTGAACCTCATCCTCTCCATTCTTCTGGACGGAGGCGTCGATGCGGACGAATGACAAACGGCGTGAGGTCATTCGCAACCGCGTTGCATACTGGACGCAACGCCTGAACGTCCGTCCGCTGCTGGTTCGCGTCCGGCATATGACCCGGAAGTGGGGTTCGTGTTCCACGTCGGGCACCGTGACCCTGGCATACGACTTGGCCGACCGGGAATTGAGTTTCCAGAATTTCGTCATCGTCCATGAATTGCTGCACCTGCGCGTACCCAACCACGGCAAACTCTTCAAAGCACTCATGACGGCTCATGTGCCCGGCTGGAAAAAGCACGATGTGAACAGGCGGTAACCTTCGACAACGGAAGCCTAATCCGTCAAGATACTCTCATCCAATTACTAAAAAACAGCAATGGCTCGTCGAGAAAGCTTAAGTAAGTTCATGGATTTACCGATCCGTTGGACATCAGGTAACATTTTGTTACATTTATAAGCTCTATGCCAAAATCAGAAGACGAAGAGCTTAGAAGGATAATCGAGGCCGCTTTAGCAGAGAAGGATGGGGCAAAAGGGGGAGGAGGTAAAAATCAAATGGTCTGCCCTCATTGTGGAAAGAAGACTGAGTCCTTAATCATAAAACGTTACCGTTACAAGGAATCCGGTCTGGATAACGTCTATCTCAAAAACAGCGCAATACTTCATCGCTGTGTGTGCGGACAAAAATATATGGAAATTCCACAAATAGAACGCCTGCATGATGCGATTGCCTATCGGTTATTGAACAAGAAAACCATTTGGCGAGGCCAGGAATTCAGGTTTTTGAGGAAATGGGTCAGCCTTACCGCTGAAGAATTAGGCAGAGTCCTTGGGCATGTAAGACGCGGGACGATATCCAGATGGGAAAATGATAAAATTCCCATTACACCAGCCACGCATCATCAGATGTTGTTATTGGTGTTACGGCTGAAAGAGGAAGCGATTAACGAAAGAATGTCTTTGGAGATTGCCATTAAAGAAATCCTGGAAAAGGTTGCCGAAAAAGCAAAAACCCCGGCTTCCATTACGATCACTCCCGATACAATAAGAAGCCTGCCGTTCCCTGCGCTCAAGGGTGGGCGTTGAAAACACAAGACTGGACAAGCACTCTCGTTAACGTCCCTATGGCATCCCCCCCCTGTCGAAATTCGCGGGGTATATCTCCTGGTAGAGCAATCATTTTAGATGACGGCGAAGTAGGGTAACCAGGGAGTCGCTTAAAGTGTCTATGACAGAGCCAACCATTAACAAATTAACGGTTTATAAGTTGAACAATGTCGCTCTTAATTCCGTTACGATCCCATCATACAGGTTGGTTGCCGAGGACACTTGGAATGCAAATGATAAAACCTATCCTTATCGATTGTTCTTTCATAAACGAGGACCATTCCCTGCGCCTTGGCTTTCGGTATTCCTTTCTCTCCCGTTAAATATTGCAGCAAAAGATCTCCCACAGGGTATTGTGTCAGGCTTTATCCTGTTGATTCACGTTGAGAACTCAGTTTATGCGTTAACGGGAGGAGTCGGACATATTCACCTCGGGAAACACCTTTCGATTGAGCATCGTTTCGGGATCGAGTTAGCGCAAAGAATTCTGGCCATTCCGGAGTTACGCGGGCTTTCCCAGAGAGACACCAGTGGGGTGGTAAATGCACTTGATCGTGTATTTCGAGGGCCATACAACCCACACGGTGACATCAATAATCTCAAACGTGTTCTCACTCACGTACGGGGGACTTTGAAGAAGCAAAATCCACGTCAAGCAACAATTGGACGTAGTATTAGTGCTAGTGATGCACTGACTGTCAACGGTAGAAAGCAATTTTCGGATATCGTTACCTTTCTTGTTGAAGTCGAAAGGCTGATGAAACACGAAACTCCAAGGATCTCTATCCCGCAACTAGAGCACATTAACAAGAAACACCACAATGCGCTTCTCTCTGAATTAGAGTCTGCCATGGTTGAAAAGTTGCGCCACTACAATGCTGATGAAACGCATACCCTTTTTCTTGACAATGAGGACATTGGTTATCTTCCAGATCGTGTGGTGCTTTTCGAACTTATCTATAAACGTAGAAAAATTGAGGCGGTCACCTTCGTAGAGGTCTTTGAATATGTACGTAGTTTGTTATCTGATATTCCTTCAAAAACTGACCGTCAAGACGCGTTCCGGCGAATGAACCTTCGTCTTCACTTTGACGACGGCGTTATGGAGACACGTCGACTGGCGTACTTCTTATGTGGAGATCTTGAATTTCATGACGACGTATACTTTCTAAACAATGAACTCTGGTATAGAGCAAGTGACGAATTCATCAAGCTCATGGAGAGAGAGCTAGACAATATTGAATGTCTTGATCCGTCTGTGCTTGGGCTTGAAGAATGGGATAAAAACAAGTATCAATCCGAACGCGATTTCAATGCGGCACACAAGAATTTAGTCGTGATGGATCGACGCCTTGTGAAAATAGCCGACGAGAAGGGCGGCATCGAATTCTGTGATTTACTTCGTTCAACCTCAGATACCGTAGAGCTTATTCACGTAAAACACGATACAGGTGCGGCATTACGCGCCCTCTTTGCACAAGGGTTTGTTTCTGCCAAATTGTATGCAGAGAGCAATGAATTCCGCACGAAGATTTATAGTGGCGATGTGACACAGAACAGTAGGGCATTTCAAAGGAAAGATTTAACTGTACTGAAAAGTCTCAATAAGCGCCATCGCCGTGAAATCAGAGTGGTTTTTGCGATATTTGATGACGCGATGTCGCATTCAGTTGCTCCGGCTACAACTGCCACGTCCAAGATATTGAAGGGAACACTATCGACCTTTGCGAAGGTAGACCTTTTAGATCGTGTTACAAACATGCGAACTATGGGATACGGTGTTGCTCTATCAAGGATAAAACCATACCCCAAGAAATGATATGGCAAATAAGACAAAACTCGAACTAACATGGATTGGGAAAGAAAACCGACCAAGGCTGGAGCCGCGGATTTTGCTGGAGAATCAGGAGCAGTTTTATCACTCGGCGCACCGCGTCACGGACCACGACTTTTTCGACAACCGTCTCATCTTTGGGGACAATTTGCTTGCCATCAAGGCGCTGGAACAGGAATTCAGTGGCAAGATCAAGTGTATCTTCATTGATCCACCATACAACACAGGTGCTGCCTTTGAACACTATGATGATGGATTGGAGCACTCAATATGGTTGGGATTGATGCGTGATAGGCTAACCTGTTTGTGCCAACTTCTCGCACCTGATGGACTTATTTTCGTCCAGATAGATTATCGAGAAGGTGCGCGGCTCAAAGTCCTTATGGATGAAGTATTTGGCAACTTGTGTTTTAAGAATGAGATTATCGTGCGTAGAGGCACTAAAAATGTACAGTCTCAGTTTGAAACCATTGATGCCCTTTCAACTGGCCATGACGTGATCTATTTATATGCTAAGTCAAGCAGTGTAAGGCTTCAAAAGCTTCAGGCGCTTGACGAGGAAGCTGAACCGGGGAAATGGGATACATTCTGGCGTGGAACAGATAGACCGACCATGCGATACGAAATATTTGGTATAAGACCTGATACTGGTCAGTGGCGTTGGAGTGAAGAGCGCGGTTATAAGGCTAAAAGGAATTTTGAAAGATACTGCGAAGAATACGCTGCTTCTTTGACGCTTGACGAATATTATGGCCTGAAG
Source organism: Nitrospira sp. SB0677_bin_15 (assembly GCA_009842645.1). Lineage (GTDB taxonomy): Bacteria > Nitrospirota > Nitrospiria > Nitrospirales > UBA8639 > Bin75. Next base: position 17,229 of record VYFB01000025.1, read on the forward strand.
AAGCAGGAAGAAGGTGTTGATCTCGATTTTGTACGGCTGGGTCCAGACGATACCGTTCAATACTATGTTTCTCCTCGCAATTACAAGATTCTTTCTGACGTGTGGATGGATGTCCGAACTTCTGGCAAATTAACCAATTTTGCACATGAGAAACACGAAGAGTTACTGGAGAGAATTGTTCGGTGGAGCACAAGGCTCGGTGACTGGGTCCTCGACTCCTTCGCGGGTTCCGGTACAACTGGTGCGGTGGCACACAAGATGGGGAGGCGCTGGATTATGGTTGAACTGGGTGAACATTGCCATACGCACATCATTCCCCGGCTCAAGAAAGTCATTGATGGGGAGGATAAGGGTGGGATCACGGAGGCCGTAGGTTGGAAAGGCGGTGGTGGCTTTCGATATTACAGGTTGGCTTCGTCGCTGCTTGAGCAGGATCAGTTCGGCAATCCCGTGATCAGCAAGCAGTATAATGCGGCCATGGTGGCGGAAGCCATGTGCAAGCTGATGGTCTTCACGTATGCTCCAAGCGAGACGATTTACTGGCAGCACGGACATTCCACGGAACATGATTTCATTTACGTGACCACGCAAACGCTCACCCGTGAGCAGCTTGCCAAGCTCAGCGAGGAGGTCGGCGAAAAACGGTCGCTTCTCATTTGCTGCGGAGCCTTTCGTGTAAAGTCCGATGCGTTCCCTAATTTGATGCTCAAGAAAATCCCCAAAGCCGTGTTGAGCCGTTGCGAGTGGGGAAAGGACGACTATAGCCTGCGGGTGGAAAATCTTCCGAAGGCACCACCGAAGGCGGGGCAACGGGAGTTGGAATTTGACATTATTAAAGAGAAGCCTGGGCAATGAACTTCCATTTCTCCAAGCATGTTCAAGAAGAGTTGGAAGAGCGTAAGATTTCCCGAACACTTCTTGACGGTGTATTGCAGGCACCGGAACAAAAAGTGCCGGAAGTGAAGGACATTACCTGTTTTCAATCGCGAGTCTATATTGGCGGGAAACCCTATCTGTTACGGGTGATGGTCAATGAAAGGGTTAATCCGCCTGTCGTTGTCACTGTCTACAGGACCAAAAAGATCAATAAATATTGGAGGGAACCATGAAGGTGAAATACGACCAGGAAGTCGATGTGCTGACCATCCAACTGAGTAAGGCCCCTGTTGAGGAGAGCGATCAGGATAAACCCGGGGTCATTCTCGATTATGACAAGGATGGCAACATCGTCGGGCTTGAAATCCTGAATGCCTCCAAGCAGATCGAAAATCCTCGGGCCTTGGAATATGCGGTGGCTTAGTCCGGCTGTTGTGCGATGAATCCGCGCGTCAATGCCATCGCTGGCCGCTTGAGTCTGCGTTCGCCGCAACGGGATTTTCTGGAGATTCTCGCTCATGTTTGTGACCTGATTACACTGGACAAACAGGCAGATTCTTCAGAATCGTTGGAGATTCTCGAGCGGGAGTTCTCAACGGTTACGGATTTCGAACGGGACTTTCCTTCCTTGTGTTTTGCTTTAGCGACCGGCGTGGGGAAGACCAGGCTGATGGGCGCTTTCATCGTCTATTTGTATGAAGCCAAGGGGATTCGGCATTTTTTTGTTCTGGCTCCCAACCTGACTATTTACAACAAGCTCTTCGTAGATTTTTCTCCCAATACCTCCAAATACGTGTTCCAAGGTATTTCCGCATTTGCTACAGATCCGCCGGAGATCATCACCGGCGATAATTATGAAACCGGCCGAGGGGTGCGATCAGGGTATTTGTTTGATACCGGTCCTATCCATATCAATATCTTCAACATCTCGAAAATCAATTCAGAAGTGCGCGGGGGAAAGTCTCCTCGCATAAAGCGCCTGAGCGAATATATCGGCGAGAGTTATTTTGAGTACCTCTCGAAATTAGATGACTTGGTTTTGCTGATGGATGAGTCCCATCGGTACCGTGCCTCAGCCGGCGTGCGAGCCATTAATGAACTGAAACCCATCTTGGGCCTCGAACTCACCGCCACGCCACAAGTGGAAAAGGGATCTCATACGCAACCGTTCAAGAACGTCATATACAGCTATCCTTTATCCCGTGCGTTGGCCGATGGGTTTGTCAAAGAGCCGGCAGTCGCCACTCGAGAAAATTTCGAGGCCAAAAATTACACAGAGGAAGGCCTGGAACGGTTGAAGCTGGAAGATGGAATTCGCATCCACGAGCATACGAAGACCGAGTTGGATGTGTTTTCACGACAGCATGACCGTCCTCTCGTCAAGCCTTTCATGCTGGTTGTCGCCCAAGACACAGGTCATGCCGATAAGCTTGTGAAGATTATCGAGGATGAGTCTTTTTTCGAGGGACGGTACAAGGGTCGTGTCATTACGGTCCATTCCGGTCAAAAGGGAGAAGAACGGGATGAAACCGTTCAGCAACTACTGTCAGTGGAGGATCTTGGCAATCCAACTGAAATTGTGATTCACGTGAACATGTTGAAAGAAGGGTGGGACGTCACCAATCTGTACACGATCGTCCCGCTTCGGGCTGCGAATTCCAAAACGTTGGTGGAGCAGTCTATCGGGCGCGGTCTCCGACTCCCTTACGGTACACGAGTAGGCGTGCCGACTGTTGATCGCCTTACCATCGTTTCGCACGATCGATTTCAGGAAATTGTTGATGATGCGAATCGGCCGGATTCGATCATTCGGACCGGCGTCGTCATTGGCAGAGATATTCCTGATAAACCGGTACGGGTTGTGCAGGTCGAGCCTGTTATTGTCAGTCGGATTGGCGGGATTCCTGAGGTGAACCTCGAAGCCTCAGAGGTATTGTTTTCTCAACCAGAGGAACGGAACGTAGCCTCGGCTGCCTTGCAAGTGATTCAGCAGTTCGAGCACCTCCCTCGCTCAGCGGATCTGTTATCCCCTGAGATTCAACAAGAAATTACCGATAAGGTTTCAGCGAAAGTGGAACCGGTTCAGCATCGGATTGAAGGAATCGACAATGCCGTGGATGTCAGGAAGATCGTTGTGGAAACCATGGAAGAATATATCAAGTTGTCCATAGATATTCCCAAGGTCATCGTTGTTCCTCAAGGAGAAGTAACATGTGGATTTGCCAACTTCGATCTCGACTTGAGTGGACTTCATCTTCAACCGGTCGCCCAAGACATTCTTGTTCAGCATCTTCGTGATCATGCGCGCTACCATCTGGACAGTGGAAGCGGCATTGTGTCTGAAAACAGGCCTGAGGACTACCTTGTCCGTGGCCTCACCGATTTTGACGACGTTCATTACGATAATCATGCGGAATTGCTCTATAACCTCACAGGTCAGGTCGTGAGCCATCTTAAGTCCTACTTGAACAAGGAAGAAGACGTGCTGAATGTGTTGCAATACCACCAGCAAACCCTCGTGAACCTTATCCACGCTCAAATGCAGGATCACTATGAAGAAGATGCTACAGGTTATAAGCCTGTAGTGAGTAAAGGGTTCACGATCTTACGGTCACGTAGCTATTCCGCCCCTGCTCACGAAACTCCAAGGAACTTTCGCCAACCGGTAGATGAAAAGGCTTTGGTCCGAGGCATGCTTTTTAAAGGTTTCAAGAAGTGCTTGTATTCGATTCAAAAATTTGATTCCGATACGGAACGGCGGTTTTCGGTCACTCTGGAGAACGATGCCAATGTCTCAAAATGGGTCAAGCCTGGGAGGGAAGATTTTCAGATTGACTACCGTATTGACGACGTCTATGTGCCTGATTTCGTTGTCGAAACGAAAACCAACAAATATCTCTGCGAAACCAAGCGAGCGAATCAAATGAAAGAGGAGGATGTTCTGGCCAAAGCGAAAGCCGCCGTAGCTTGGTGCGAACACGCCACCGCGCATGAGAAGGCGCACGGAGGAAAATCCTGGTCCTACCTGCTAATCCCGGATGATGCCGTAGCAGAAAATAAAACGCTTCAAGGATTGGCTGACACATTTTCCTCTATAGCTTGATTCCTTGACTTCTTGTTCACCGCATCAATGTTTCATGACCCGCCTTAACATTCCATGGTCCGTACTTCCCATCTCCAATAGTCGATTGTTATTATTGAGATTCCGGGCATGCGGACAGAGAGGGTGGAAGGCAGGCAGTAGCCTTCGCCGTTTTGGGTCGTACAGGACGGCAGATTTGTTCTTGAGTGTGTTATGATCGATGAAGCGGTGTCCAAGAATGGTGTTGTGATTCGTCTCACCGATGAACGCTGGGCTCATATTACAGAGGAGCACTGTGAATTAGCCGGTCTGCGTTCAGAAGTGTTGGAAACAGTCTTGTTACCAGAGCGGATACTCGTCGGTGGCGAAGGCGAGCTGATCGCAATACGGAAGATGGGACACGGCAAGCATCTTATAGTCGTTTATCGGGAACAAGGGGATGACGGGTTTATTATCACAGCATTTTTGACCAGCAAAGCTCGATCGCTCGCGAAGAGGAGACAAATATGGCCATAGCCGATTTTCAGGAATACTTAAGGCTGATCCCCATTGTTAATCGTGCGCCACAGCATGCCGTCTGGCTGACGTTTGATGCCGAGGCGGACACACTGTATGTGAATTTTAAAAAGCCCAGCTATGCCACTGACAGCGAAATGACCGATGATGACGTCATCGTTCGTTATGAAGGGGAGGCTGTGATCGGGTTCACGGTCTTACACGCCAGTAAACGATCACCGAAGACGTCATAGTCCCATTTTGAGTCATTGCCAGTCGATTAAGACTGCGGTCGCCTGTTACCCTCCAATTAAACCCCCCAATGCACAATGCTCTCTCATGTTGGAATCCGCGGCGGTGGTATGGGGAACTGCGGCACGTTTGGCAGGATACCCGGCTGCTGGTGTTGTCCGCGCAGATTGCGGCGATTTATGCGGCTGTGCTGATTCCGTTCAAGGTGGGGATTCCGATTATCCCCGGCTTTGTGGAATTGAGGCCGGCTAACGTCATTCCTATCGTCAGTTCGCTGCTCTTTGGTCCGGCCGCGGCGTGGGGCGCGGGGATCGGCAACGTGATCGGAGATTGTTTCGGCACGCTGGGTCCGGCCAGTCTCTTCGGGTTTCTGGGAAATTTTCTCTACGGGTACGTGCCCCATCTGTTGTGGGGAAACCTGGGGTGGTTGTCGTCGGGGCGGGACCCCGTGGTGCGTTCCTGGAGGCAGGGCGTGGAATACGTGATCGTCTGTGCTGCTGCGTCCATGGTGTGTGCCGCCACGATCGGATGGGGCGTGGAGCTGTTGGGCCTCCTTCCGTTTTGGCTCTTGTTCCCCGCCATTTTTTTGAACAACCTCGTGATGGCGACGTTGCTCGGCCCGCCGTTGCTGTTGTTCCTCTATCCGCGGATCAAACAATGGAACCTGTATTACCGTGACCTGACGTTCATGGATGCGGTCGGAGAGAAGCAAGAGCCTTCCGGGGATCTTCTTCCTTCAGCGTTGCCACAATCGACGAAAGCCGGGTCCGTGGCCGTCTCCATTCAGGACGTGACGTTTCGCCCGATGCATGCGGAGCATCCCGTGCTCAAACACGTGTCCCTGGACGTTCAACCTGGAGAATTGGTCGTGCTGATGGGCCGGGGAGGATCGGGAAAGTCTTCACTCTGCTATACTCTGAACGGTCTGGTGCCGCAGTTTATCCGAGGCGAATGGACCGGTGCGGTAACGGTACATGGACAATCCGCGACGCAATCTCCGGTGTGGCAACAGGCGAATGGCGTCGGCATGGTGTTTCAGGATTTTGAAACCCAACTGGTCTCGACCAACGTGGAGGCGGAACTTCGATGCGCTCTGGAAGCGCAGGGAGTCACGCATGACGTGACCGATGAAGCGTCCTTCCACGAGCACGTGCGACGCCTTCTCGATCTGGTCGGGTTGCCGGGTCTGGAGCGGCGTGACCCGGTTTCCTTGTCGGGTGGTCAACGTCAGCGCCTGGTGGTGGCATCGGTTCTGGTCCGGGAATCCCGGGTGATCGTCATGGACCAACCGCTGACCGATCTTGATCCCGCGGGCAGACGGCAGTTTCTCCGTCTCCTGGCAGAATTGAAAGCCAAGGGGATCGCCATCATTGTCGCCGCACATGGGGTTGAAGACTTCATGGAAGCAGATCGGGTGTTTGTGCTGGATCAAGGAGAAGTGGCGTGGCAAGGCATTCCCCGTGAACTGCTCGGTCAGCCTGATTTGGCTGAACGATATGGCCTGAATCCATATCCATTGGCGGCCTGTTTTCAGGAACAGGGTGCGCAAACCTTGCCGGCGACGGTTGAAGAAGCATGGCACTTGGCAGATACGCTTGGCCTGAGCATCGTCGCGCCGCAGTCACACGAGCAGGGTTCAGAAGTGGCCTGCTCCAAGCCTCCTGCAACCGTGCTGGAACTCAGCAACGTGTCGGCGCAGTACCAGCCTGGTGTTCCGGTACTCTCCCGGGTTTCCGTGTCGTTTCAAGCAGGGGAATTCGTGGCGGTTCTGGGACAGAATGGGTCGGGAAAAAGCACGCTTGCGAAATTATGCAATGGGCTTCTGTTGCCGTCGGAAGGTCGCGTGTTGGTTCTTGGACAGGATACGCAACAAATCGGGGGTCTGTCGTCCATCGTCGGATACGTCTTTCAAAATCCCGACCATCAGATTTTTGCGGAAAGCGTGCGCAAGGAAATCGCCTTCGGCGCAGAGAACGCGGGACGTTCACCCGGTGAATGCGACGCGCGAGTTATCGAAGCGCTGCAAGCAGTCGGGTTGACCGGAGCCGAGGAGCGAGACCCGTTTTCTTTGACGAAAGGCGAACGACAGCGCGTGGCGGTTGCGTCTATTCTCGCCGCCCAGCCTCGCATCCTGATTGTGGATGAACCCACCACCGGGCTCGACGCGGAGGAATCGGCTCGCATGATGAACATGATGCGCACGCTGAACCAACAAGGCCATACCATCATCGTGATTACCCACGATATGGGGATCGTTGCCAACTATGCGACGCGATGCGTGCTGATGCAGGATGGCACCATATTGGCGGATGGTCAGACCCGGGAAATTTTCTCGGACCCCGCGCTCGTGCAGTTGGCGGCCTTGGCGTTGCCGGCTCTGACCCGGTTCACCCAGCGGTGGGGCGTGACGTTGCTGACGGTCGAGGAAGTGCGGAGGGCTTGGCGCGCGTCATGAATTTGTCATTGTACGTGGACGCCCGGACGTGGCTGCACCGGCTCGATGGCCGGACGAAAACCCTCTGCCTGCTCGGGCTCTTTTCCTTGAGCCTGATGTTTTCAGACCCGGTGTATTTGCTTGGACTCTGCGCAGGCGTCCTGGCCCTGGTCCTCTGGGCACGAAGTCTCCACAATCTGAAAAAGATATGGATCCTGCTGGCGCTGTTGTTTGTGTACAGCGTCGCGCTTTGGCCTTTTTTCGTGGAGGGGACCACTCCGCTGTTCACGATGGGCGGGCTGACCGTCATGCAGGAAGGCGTGCTGTATGGTATGGGCATGGGCCTGCGGCTGAATGCCATGCTCATCAGCGGCATCGTGCTCTTGTCGACCACGTCCATTGAAGAGTTTGGCGAGTCCTCGAATCGATTGGGCGTGCCCCGTCCCCTGAGTTTTTCGTTATCGCTCGCCTTTCGATGGGTTCCCACGTTGCTCGGCTCGATCGGGGCCGTGATTCAAGCCCAGCGGTCAAGAGGGTTGGACGCGCACTCAAAGGGCGTGGCTGGAAAGATCCGCCGATACCCTCCGTTGATCGTGCCGTTGATCGGTCATACCCTTCGCCAGACCAATCTGCTCGCCATGGCCTTGGAATCCAAAGGCTTCGGGGCCGGACAGGTTCAACGTCCTTTGTTTGTTTCGAACATGCGCAGTTCCGATTATGCGGCGCTCGCGGTGATTGCCGTCCTGGTGATGGGAAGTCTATGGATGAGACTCAATGGGTATGGTACTATCTAAGCGGAATCGGCGACGTGCAGCGGACTCGCACGTCCAATTGACAGCGTTTAGGGAACCTCTGAGTTATTGTGATAGCGGGATGCAGGGCAAGGCGTCCCGGAGCGAA
>VYFB01000144.1 GCA_009842645.1 Nitrospira sp. SB0677_bin_15
ACTTTACTAGAGGAAATCTCAAAAAGAAATCAAATATAATCTCAATGGAGAATAATCCTGAAAGAGATTTTCCAAGAAGACTGAAAAAGTCTAGGGAAATCAGAGGGTTAAGTCAAGCGTCCCTTGCTAAAAAAGCAGACGTGCCTCCATCGGCCATTTCCCACTTTGAAGCAGGTGAACGCAAACCCTCTTTTGAGACTCTACGTCGTCTGGCCGAAGCTCTTGAGGTAACCATTGATTTCCTTTTGGGCAGGATTGACGAAACAGAAGGGTTGATGGATGCCGACCCCCTTTACCGTGGATTTCAGGAAATGAACGATGAAGACAGAAAGTTCATGCAGGATTTCATGGAAATGTTAAAGAAACGACGTGCCGATAACCAGTTGGAGGAAGATAAGTGAACGACATAGAAATTCGTGCTAAATCACATGAATTAATACAGCGGTTTGAAATAAAAACATTACCAGTTGATCCTTTTGCTATTGCCGCCAAGCTCAATATTTCGATCCGCCCCAAGCCGTGGAATCAAGAAGGCGGAATATCAGGTGCGCTGCTCAGAAGCGGAAATGACTTTGGCATTTTATATGCTACGAATATTCCCAATATTGGCTACCAGAAATTCACTGTGGCGCATGAAATCGGACATTTTGTGTTGGATGGGCATATGGAACATTTACAACTATCGGATGGTGATATTCATTACTCAACGCCTGGATTTTACGGTGATAAATATGAACGTGAAGCGAATTATTTTGCCGCTTGCTTGCTTATGCCCGAACCGCTCTTTACTCAAGCTATGTCCGCCAATGACGACGGCATGGAGTCAATAAAAAATCTTGCTGAAAAATGTGGAACTTCTTTGACAGCGACGGCCATTCGTTACATTGAGGAAACCGAATCAATGTCAGCGGTTGTCGTGAGTGAAAAGGATGAAATTCTTTATTCTCTTTTTTCCAAAGAAATGTCTGAACTGAAGAAAGTGAAAAGGCCGGCTAAAAATATGCCGCTTCCTGCAGGCTCATTGACGTACGAAATTAATCAAAGCACCGACTCTCTTGGTGAAAGAGTTGGTGACATTAACATGCTGGATTGGTTTGATAACGGTTTTGATGTGGAAGGGAAAGAAGAAGTTGTACGCTTGGGAAACTATGAGAAGACCTTGACGCTTCTTACATTTTGCAGCGATCACGAGGAGATACTGGAAGACGAAAGCATGGTAAATTCATGGGAACCAAGGTTCGGCAGGTAATTTCTCCGATAGAAATAAGAAAGCTAACCTGTATAGATATAGTCATGCCATGCAATTTTGTTCAACTGCCGCGATTTCTTCAGTGGTCAGGCCGTAGAGATCATACACCAGCCAGTCGATCTTCGCTTCCTCTTCGGCGGTGTCCGCTTTTGGATTGGTGGCTTTGGCTTTCAGAATGCTGTTCACCAAGTTGATGAACGGGTGTTGCTCTGTGGAGGGAATGTTGGGGATGGGCAACCGTTCGACGGTGAACCTCACCCACCGAGTAGTGCCCATTCCAGAGTTCAAAGCGGTGTTCTTCATAAACCAAGTTATCAGATCGGAATTGAGCACGGCGCATAGATATTTTAGTGATGGTCCCGAAATCGCATACGCCGTGTTCGTACAGAACATTTCACTTTCGTCATGCGCAAATCGTCCCTGTTCCGTTAAGTCAATCCAGAATAATTTTTCTTTGGAGAATTCCTCGTGGTAGGCGCAGTTGCGGAGGTTATACGGTGTCTTGCCTTTGTCCTGCCGTTTTTTCAGTTGAGGATAAAACCTGTCCAGATGGGTTTTGATAGCGGAGTAGTCGTCAATGTTGACGGCGGGGACATTGTCGTAACCGTTATGCGTATCGATTAGCCATAACCTCGCCCATTGTGCTTTATACCGCTGAATATCCCTGCCACGCAGCACGGGCTTGATGATGTCCGCGGATTTCGGGTCTTTGTCAATCAATGCCTGTTTGGTTGAGTTGTCGATGATGAAAGCGGGATTGTAGCCGGTCTTGATGCCGTAGTTGATGGATACGTCCCACTCTTTCAGCGGCGTTCCTGCGGCATCCATCTTGTCCATAATGGACTGTTCTATGCTGGATAGTGTGCTCCAAGGTTTTTCACCTGTTGGGCGAAACGTTCCCCAGTGATGTTCGGCCGGCGGGAAGTCTTTTTCGGGTAGCCGGTCCATATCCACTGCCTTGCCGGTCTCATCGTGTTTGCCGTGGCGCGCGATCAGGATGCTGCTGTCAACGATGGCGCTTTCAAAAATGTCTTTGCCCAATTCGATCAGGCGTAGCGGCGTATGGTTGTCGGAGAAGTAGCGGCGGGTGGATTTACCGTATTCCGCCTTCAGCCAACTGTTGGACGTGATGTAGGCCAGCAGGCCGGCTGATGGCATCAGGAGTTGGCAGCCCCTCTCGTAGAAAAGCTGGTAGACGTCGCCGGTGCGGGCGAAGGTAGTAAAGCCGGCATCCTTATAAAGTCGTCCCAGTTCCCCGCTATTTTTCTGGAGTGCAACATATGGGGGATTCCCTAGGACCACGTCAAAGCCTTGCTTTTCGTGGAACACTTCTGAGAAATACACTTCAAAGTCAAAGTCCTTGTGTCCGTTCGTCATTTGGCTGATGAGGTCATCAATCTGTTTCTTGTGTTTCTGCTTTTTGACGGCGCTGGTTTCGTTGAAGTACAGAGGTTTTAAGGCTTCAAGTTTCTTCAATGGCTCGTAGTTGAAAAGCTTGTTCACGCCCAAAAGAGAATTGCCGCAGACAATTTTGTAATCCAGATTCGGCAACGGCTGTATGCTTTCACGTTCTTCCTCGTCAACAACGAGCGAAAGCCACAGGCGGAGTTTGGCGATCTCTATCGCACCGGAATCAACGTCTACTCCGTAGAGGCAGTTTTGAATCGCATGGCGCTTGAAGTCGTAGGGTGTGCGTTTTTGATTCCCATCGACGTGCGGCGTCAGGGTGCCTCTTGCCCTGATGATTTCATTCATCATTCCCACCACAAACGCGCCTGACCCGACGGCCGGATCACAGACGCGGACGCTTGCCAGTTTTTCATCGATACGTAGTGCGTTGGCACGAATGCGTTCCGGGAGTTTGAATGAATAACGGTCAGTTTCCCGCCCTTCATTCACCACGCGGCGTTCGTGCTCGACAATGGACTCGCCATAGCGTATCAGTGTTTCAATGTCCTTTTTGTCGATAAGAGATCGCTGGCGATGCTGAATCGTCAGATCAAGCTGTTTTTTCTTGGCTTCATTGCCGAACATCGCCATCTGAGCGTCGCCAATTGTTTCATAAGCGACTATTTCAGGGTTGAATTCGCCGTAAAGATATTCGATCAGGCTTTCCTGACACATGTAATGGACGATTTCGCGGGGAGTGTAGTACGTGCCTTTGGATTTGCGATTTTTGATCTCAAGCAGATTTTCGAAGACTTTTCCGAGCATCTCAGGGTCAACCGCCACTTCTTTTTCCAGCGGCTCGTCCTCCTTGACCGTAAAGTTGTAGCGATCGAAGACGTCTAAAATGCCGTCGCCGACGTCGCCTTCTTTGGTGTGGCAGTCGTTGGAGAACAGGTCATCAGGCAAAAGGATTTCTGTCTCTATCCAGTCGTAGTCATTGAGAGGATCGAATAACCCTCCATTCAGGAAGGGAATCCGGCAATCAAAATGTTTGTAGTAATCTGCGGGACGTTCCAGCCGCAGAGCTTCGTAAAACAGTGGTTCCAGAATATCGTTGAAAAAGTTTTCGTAGTCACCGTGTTTCTTATCGAATAGTTCTCTCAGGAAGTGTTTTGAGCCGCTTCCCCACGGAGAGCCGCGCTTGACCCCGAACCACCCTTTCTTTTGCAGGAAGTAGAGAAAGACGATTTGCCCCAGGAGTTTTTTGGCAAAGTCAACGGTATGAACGTCCTTAGCCTTGAAGTCGGTTTTTACCTTGGTATCCTTTTTGAGGACGGCATCAAGTGACTCTTCGAGCCGCAAAAAGAGGTCACGGTATTTCTCAAAGAATTCCTTGGTCGTTTTCTCAACGCTGAAGGCATTCCCCAGGTCTTTGAGCGTTGGTTGTCCCTCGTCGTCCAACAGCAGCGGCAGAAGGCGACTTTGGGCGGTGTGACTGTTTTCGTTCTTGCCAACCAAGAACGAATAACGACGGGCTGGGGTAAATTCTTCTTTTACTTTGCCTTTTTCATTAAACGTGTATTCCATTTTGATGAAAGAGAATCGCCAGTCTTCGCCGTCCGGTGGGACGAACGCCACCAGCGCCGCGTCTTTCAGCGCACCGCCTCGACTGCCTTTCAGGTATTTGGCAACGAAATTTCTCTGCTTGGTCCTGGCGCGTTCCAGCGAGGTTTCTTTTTGCAGATGGATGACGAGAATATCCATTAACTTCTCGTCAGGCCCCTTATACTTGCCTATGCGTTCGACCAGCTTGATGGAGTCTCGAAAATCGTCAAAGATGTACTGGCCTTTGTAAGTGAACGGCGCTTCCTCGATGCGATTGAGCATATTTTTGATCAATGAGACAAAGCCTTCCTTGTTAAAGGAACCTTGGAGCGTTTCGCGCACCAGTCTTTGAGCGGCGACTTTGTTCATTTATTCACTGATGAGATATTCGGATAACATGACTTCGCCTAGTCCGAACGTGTACGCGGACAATACCCTCATTGCTACCCTTATTTAAGCGTTACTACCCTTATTCTTGCGGAAACGCCATCGGGCCCCCGGCCCTCGGCCCCTGCATGCCACGTCCCCGGATTTCTTCAACTCGGCCAAGAGGGTGCGAATCCATTCGCGGCCGACGCCGGGGCAGGCGCGTTCCAGGTCGCTCAGGCGAAATTCGTCCGGTTGTGCACGAATGGCATCGAGCACCCGCTCGGATTTGGTCCCCCGCGGAGCCTTGATTTGGCCGGCGCGTTCTTCCAACTCGACGTAAGCGCGGCGGATGATCCCGAGCATAAAATTGAGCCAAGGCGCCGGTTCGTGTTTGCCGTCGTGCCAGCGTGAGGAACTGAGCCGGAGGCATTCGTAGTAATCCTCCCGAGAATCTTCAATGAGGCGTTCCAAGCTGATGTAGCGACCAACCTCGTAGCCGTGCTGATAGAGTGCCAGTAGCGTGAGTAGCCGGGACACGCGGCCGTTGCCGTCCCGGAATGGATGAATGCAGAGGAAATCCAAGATGAGGGCGGCGATGGCGATGAGCGGCGGGATATTCTCCTGGTTGATGGCGCGTTGGTAATGCCGGCAGAGTTCTTCTACCGCCACCGGAGTCTTCTCAGCCTTCACGCAGTGAAACCGTACAACCGGGGCTTGTCCGGGCAGGTATTCTACGATGTCGTTATCGACTCGTTTGAATTGTCCCGCGTCACCGCTGGTGGATTGGCAAAGGGCATGCAGGCGTTGCAAGGTGTCCGGTATGATGGAAAGATCGGCGTGATTGGAGTGAATCTCGTTCAAGGCGCGGCGATAGTCCTGAACCTCCTGCTCTGAGCGGTCCCGGGGTTTCGATTGACCGAGCACCAGTGGGTACAGGCGAGCCGGGGCGACCGTCACGCCCTCAATGCGGTTGGAGGATTCGGCGCTCTGAATAATAGCTGTATCGCGGAGTGCTTTGAGTGCTTGGGGTGACTGACGCGTGAACAATGCCTGTTTCCCCTTTGCCTCGGCGATATCGTTGAGTAGCCACACCGTGCTCATGGGTATGGCATGGTCACGCAGGCGGTTGTTGCGGAACGAATTCATTGTTCTGCTTCACCTATCAGATATTCGGATAAAATGACTTCCCTCGGGCCGGCGACGTGGGCGGCGCTTTCCGCGATGTGACTTTCCAGAAATTCCTCGGGGACGTTGGTTTGCAGAACTGCGAGCACCTTGAGCGGGTTCGGTTGCCCTGCTTTGGACTCTTTTGCCAAGGCCTTCAGCACGGTCTTGCTCGTCTGCTTCGGTAATGCGCCTTCTTCAAGCCGATTCATCACCCGTTTGAGATACGCTTCCTGTTCTTCGGTGTATTGGCGAAAATCTCTGACAGCCTTGAGGATTTTGAGCACCTTTACTGTACTGTCGCTACCGCCATGCTGAGCTTTGAGTTCCACGTCTTCCTCAGTTGTCGCAAAGACGAATGCCTGCTTGTTTTTCTCCAGTTTGTCATAGAAGTCGGCGGGCAGTTTATCTCGTGGCGTTTTTGTCCCGGCTTCAAGCTGCTCAGCCGCTTGGATCAAATCGAGTTCTTCCGATTTGCTTTTGGCGACCATGAAAAACTTCTGAAGCTTTCCTTTTCTGAAGTAAGTCAGCAACTGGTTTCCTTTGCCTCCGTACTTCTTGGCCGTTCGTGCCTTTTTCGGCAGTCTCTTGATTTTTTCAAATAGATCGGGGGCGTTATCGCGGATGCCCCGGATGACTTGCAGATATTTCAACTCACTTTCCTCGCCTTCGTCTTCACCCGTAATGGTCTTCCTGGAAATCAGGCGGTTGAACAGTTCGTGCGATTCTACGTCTTCACCCTCGGTCAGCAGCCGCGCATCGGCACCCAACAAAGTGATAAATGCGTGGATCTTTGCCTCCGCAGCTTCTTTGAGTTTTATCTGTTCGTTGGATTGTTCGGTTGGGAAGAAGTTGAAGCTGTAAATTTTGTCAAACGCCGTATCCACACGATTAATGCGCCCCACCCGCTGCATCAGACGCGTCGGATTCCACGGGATGTCGTAGTTGATGACGACGTTTGACCGGTGCAGGTTCACACCTTCGGACAAAACCTCCGTGGTAATGAGAATTCTGTACTCGTCTTTTGGGGAACGGGCGCGGGCGTCGAAGTTTTCGATCACCGTCCTGCGCACGTTCTCGCCGGACGCGCCGGTGAAGGCAAGAACCTCATTGTGGAATTGGCTTTTCAAGTTCTTGGCAAGATAATCCGCGGTTTCCGCGGATTCGGTAAACACGACCAACTTGCTGTCTTTCAAGACGGAACGAGTAGAAAGAGTCTCGACAAAGGCAAGCAGTTTGGGATCACGGGTCACCTTGAGCCACATTGCCTGTATTTCCTTCAGGGTTTGTAGTTCGTTCTCCAGGTCTTTCCTTAGTTCGTCATTGAAATCTTCAGCCGGATATTGTCTGGCTTTATCGCTTTCAAGTAGTTGTTGAATGGCTTCTTCTTCATCGTCATTGTCCAAAAGTTCAAAGATTTTATTCATGTATTTCTTGCTGACGTACACGTTGCCTTTAGCAAGTTCCTTGAGAAACCGTTCGTGAATTACAATGAAGCGGGTGATTGTGTTTTGGAAGGCATGAAAGCTGCTTTCCAGTCGCTTGACCAGCAGGATTTTCATAAAGCGCCCCATGTTCTTTTGTGCCAGGATCTCTGCTTGGTCGGGAGTGTCCTCCCCCGTGTAATAGAGCATGGGCTTATATCGCGTATATTTGAGTTTTTGTGTGAGCAACTCGACGGTTCGGTTGAAGATTACATTTTCTTCTACGTTCAACTGGTAGAACAGGGGTTCAGGGTCCTCTACCGCAGGGAAGCTGAGGCCCTGATTGGTCAGGTCGTCGGTAAAGTAGTCTTCGATTTCTTTTCTGGTTCTTCTGACCATCAGGTACTTCAAAATGGACGTGCGAATCAGGTGCGCGTTTTCCCTGGTGGTTCGCATGTATTCTTCATGGTCCCTTTGCCTATCCAGTTGCTTGATCCTCTTTTCCAGTCCGCCGAAGAATTTTTCGAGGTTAGGAATGTTCGGGATCGTGCTTTTCTTCGCGTTTTGAAACAGCTTGATCTGGCTCAGGATGTCTTGGGGTGAATTATTGAACGGGGTTGCCGTCACCAGCACGACTCTTTTGCCCCTGCAGATCTGCGCGATCTTTTCGTAGGTGACGTTTGATTCCGTTCTGAAGCGATGCGCTTCGTCGATGAAAACGTTTTTGTATTTTCCCGCACCGTGTTGAACGATCTGATCCAGTTTGCCCAGTGATTCGTAATCAGCAGGTACGCGAAAATCCGAAAGGACGTTACGCCAAGAGCCGGGGTTCGCCTTATCCAAGAGCACGGGTGGGGCCAGGACAAGCGTTCTACCGTCGAGCCGGCTTGCCAGCATGGCGGAAACGTAGGTCTTCCCAAGGCCCACCACGTCTGAAATGAATACTCCGCCGTATTCGTCCAGAATCTTCTTCGCGTTCAGGACAGCCTGCTCCTGGTATTCCAGTCGCTTAAATTCTTCGGGGAGGTATCCGGACGTGGCTTCCTCGGTTTGATAGAGGTCGTCCTTGAAATATTCGTAGAGAAATTTGAGGTAGAGTTCGTAGGGAGTGATCCTGTTGTTGAGCCATGTTTTGTTGCAAATGGTCTGAATATAGGTATCTTTTACGTCAACGGCGTTTTCCCAAAGCCCCTCGAATTTTGTCCGGGCAAATTCGTAGTCTGCGCGATTTTTCAACTCGACGTTGAATTCAAGGTTATCCACCAACCCGGATTGCGTGAAGTTGCTGGAACCGGTAATAACCCTGCCCGCGTCCCTGTCTTCCTCATCGAAAGTCATGATGTACAGCTTGGCGTGGATGTTCTCGGTTGGATACGCCTTGATCTCCAGCTTCCCGTTTTGCAGCCACTCCAGAAACTTCAGCACTCCCTCTTCAACGTGCTCGCTGTCTTCGGCCTGGGTCATTTCACCGACAAGCAAATCGGAAAAGTGCTCCTTTGTTTCCGCGTGGGAAAATTGCAATTCCGTCTGGTGTGCTTGTTCGATGAATTCCAGGGTGGTCTTGTTAGTGCTGATGCCGATGAGGATTCGGATCTTTCTCGTTTTTTCCAGGGCTTGATAGAGTGCGTGGAACCCGCTCGTATAGAAGTAGCCGACAAGGACATCGAAGCACTCAGTGTCCTTGATCAGTACCTTAAACCGCTCAAGAAGATTTTGCCCGTTTTCGTTAGTGATGAACGTCAGATCGGAATGAGTAGCCATCGTTCGTTCGCCGAATCATCAAGGGAGACGCCGAGTGCGTCCTAAGTTTTTCACCGCTTCAATTGTTGGAACCCCACCCTCCTCTTCGGCCAGTGAATGAGGTGTTGGGCTCCACTCCGTGTCATTGTCATAGGATCTTTCCCTATCTCGTTTGCCTGCATACACGGCCAATACTACCAGAACGTACTGAACCGGAAAACGTACTCGCGGCCCTTTTTCTGGCAACTTACCCTGTCGGTTTATGTAATTGTCGGATTACGCTACGCTAATCCGACCTACGGCTGCTACGGCCACTTGACATGGAGTGGTAAATATACCACCATGCACGAATAAGGATGATTTCATGGATTAAGGCGGCTCAGAAGGATTTTGAGAAATTTCCTCTTGCGGCCCGCCAAAAAACGATCCGCGCTCTCAAAATAGCGGCTGAAGGGCAAAAGACCGATATTGTCAAGCCGATGAAAGGTCTCGGGTCCGGAATCTATGAAATCGTGCTGCGGTACGAAAGTAGTGCTTATCGCGTCGTCTATGCCGTGCAGATAGGTGCTGACCTATGGGTGATTCATGCCTTTCAGAAAAAATCAAGGAGAGGCATTTCAACACCCAAACAGGATATCGACGTTATACAAGACAGGATACAATGGTTAAAGGAGAATATCGGATGAAAAAAGAACAGATCGAAGTCGTACGCGGCAGTGATAATCCCTTCCGGGACGCCGGCCTTCCGAATCCTGAACTGGAAAATGCCCGCGCGACACTGGCGGCGGAAATCATCGGGATTCTCAATGAGCGAAACCTCTCAAAACGAAAGGCCGCTTCTATCACAGGGATTGATCCCGCAGACATTACCCGCATCCGAAATGCCGACCTCAAGGGTTTTTCCATGGACCGTATGATAAAAATCCTGGCAACCCTCAATCATCGAGTTGAGGTCAGGGTTCATCCGATCAGGACACGCAGGTCGAAATCGGCAAACGTTTTGCACGCGTAACGCATCAGGGGCCTTCGTAGGTCGGGTTAGCCGCAGGCGTAACCCGACAACGTATCGGAACCGTCGGATTACGCTTTGCTAATCCGACCTACATAAAAGAGCGGCAGGAAATGGTGCTGGAGGCCGGACTTGAACCGGCACGCTTCTTGCGAAGCACGGGATTTTAAGTCCCGGGTGTCTGCCTGTTTCACCACTCCAGCACGGGGAGTTCACTTTATCATCACACGACCGGAGTCGCAAAGATTCAAATCCTTGCCGGATTACGCCTGTCCTGAGCGTAGCGAAGCGTAGTCGAAGGGCTCCGCTAATCCGGCCTACAGGTCTTATCGGCCCAACACATTCTTCTGATACCACGCCCAAAACAGGCTCACTCCTTCGCGCACCGGGATTTGCGGAGCATAGCCCAATAGCTCTCGCGCCCTCGAAATATCGGCGCACGTGGACACGACGTCGGCCTCCGGCATGGGAGCGGACACGACGTTGGCCTTTTGTCCGACGCATTCTTCAATCACTTGAACAAATTCAGCCAATGAAACGGGCTCTCCTCGTCCGAGATTCAAGATCTCATACCCGAACGGCCGGTCGACGGCACTGACCACGCCATGAACAATGTCACTCACGAACGTCCAATCCCGGTACATGTTCCCCGAATTATACAGCGGCACGTCCTGCCCGAAAAAAATATTGTCCAGTACCCTGTAAGCCATCATGTCCGGGCGTCCCCTGGGACCGTACACCGTGAAAAACCTGAGAGCCGTAAACGGTAACCCATACACGTGATGATACGAATAGCCCAACAATTCTCCGGCCTTCTTGCTGGCGGCATACGGAGCCAGGGGACGGTCGCATGAATCGCTTTCACGAAAAGGAAGCGCTTCCGTATTGCCGTACACGGACGAAGTGGAAGCAAACACGAAGGTGGGCAACGTGTCACGCCGGCCTCTGCGTCCAAGCCTTCCAACGGCGGCATCCAACAGGTTCAGCGTCCCGTTGATATTCACGTCGCAGTAGAGATGGGGACTCTCAATCGAAACGCGAACCCCGGCCATCGCAGCCAAATGAACAATACCGTCAAACTCATGAGACGAAAAAAATTCTTCCACGGTCTGCCGGTTTCGAATGTCTCCCTGGATGAACGTAAAGGCTTCGTTTGAACCATTCCGGGTCAAGGCTTGGCGGACCTCATCCAGATTGGCGCGTTTCCTGGCCGGATCATAGTAGTCGTTCAGGTTATCCAAACCCACAACCCGGTCACCTTGAGCAACCAACGTCCGGACGGTGTGGCTCCCGATAAATCCCGCCGCCCCCGTCACTAACAGGGTTCTACTCAAGCCCCCTCCCTTGTCCACTATGAAAGCGTGATACAACGTTCAGTTCACACGCCCTGTATTGTGTAATGGACGGCTCGTGAGTACAATGTGAAATTACTGAAGTACCGTATGAGCAATCTTCCCACCGCAGAAGTGGCGGAAGTCACGGAACAGGAAACCGATCAGGGTACCGGCCGTGACTTTGAAGCCGAAGTGATCGTGTACAATTGCGATTGTCACACGTACCAACAAGTCATCGACTTGTTTTGCCGGCACATTCCCGGCATGACCTCGTCCAAAGCCTTTGAGTTGGCTTGGCGGATCGACCATCACGGAAACGCCCAAGTCTATCAGGGAACTCAAAAGACGGCTGAAACGATCGCCCGGAAACTTGCAGCCGGCGGGTTGCGGGTCTCCGTTCGCTAGCGTAAGCATTCACTGATTTGTTGACAGCATGGTCAGCTTGAGCGAGGGACCAAGTTCTTTTCCTCCCCTTTGTAAGGGGAGGGTAGGTGGGGTAGATTCGAACGTCCAAATAGCACGAGGTATCGCCATCCTAGCCGTAGAGTCTACCTCCCCTACCCCTCCTGATACTTTGCCGGTTCTTCGCTTCGCTCAGGACAAGCAAAGGAGGGGCAAGAAGAGACGGACATTATCAACGAGTTCGCTTGGCTCTTGAAGCCGGCGTGGGTCTTGCCTTGGCCGTCGACTTGGTCTTCCCTTTGGTTTGAGCTTTTGCCTTGGACTTCGCTGGAGTACGAGGCTGTGGCACCCTCTTTTTCGTCACACCTTTAGAAGAAGCCTTGCGAGAAACCTTTTTGGGGGTAATTTTTGTTTTCGGCTTGGATGATGCAGATTTTGGAGTTGCCTTCGAAGCTGCCGGCCGTGTCACTTTCGGTTCGGCATTAGGTTGTTTGGCCGCAGTGCTGTGTCTCTTGGCAGGCTTTGTCCTCGAAGAAGACGGTGCTTCCTTTGGCTTGGGAGGGCTCAGAACCGGCAGAGATTTGCGAACCTTCAGGGACTTGAGACTGTCCCCGCTATAGACCCGAACCTGATACAACTCCATGAGCTGATTGATGGCCTGTTGGTCCCCTTTCCGAGCCAGCGCCAGCAAGTGCCGGCGCTGATTCATTTCCTCTTCCTCAGTATGGGATGTGACTCGTCTTTCCATTGGTATAAAAATAATCCCCTTCCGTCATTCCTGTACGTGTTCAGTAATTCGTTGACAGAATGAAAGGCCGATCACACCAAAATTGTCATTCTGAGCCGGAGGCGAAGAATCTCGTCGTTTCATCCGTCAATCGCCTGGAACAGCAGATCCTTCGCAAGGTCCTTCGTTTCGCTCAGGATAAACTCAGGATGACCACTGGCGCGTGTACTTACGGATGAAGTCTCCTCAACCCATCGACTGAAATTGTCAACGAATGACTGAACACATACAAGGATGACACAACGACCGTTCCGGACCAGCTATTTTTTATTACCGAAAACCGCGGCATCACACGAAAAATACTTCAATTGCTTGAGGGGAATAATGATAACTTCCTTGGGAGTGTCAATTTCCAGGATTTCCATATCATCGCTGATCGTATGACGAAGCGCATCACTGACCATGAGTTCCTGATTATCGGTAAACACCACCTTGACCCAATACTGCACAACCTTTCTCCTCTTCGCTTTTCAGGCAACGTCACCTGAAGGTTCTTTGTTTCCTTCTCTTCACCGGCGGGGATCAGCAGTGGACTTCCTGGAGACCATAGCCTGTTGTCGTAATTCCTGACAACGAAGGGTTGCAGCTTCAACGGCGCCGATCACCGTTCCTCGCAGTCGTCCTTTTTCGAGCCGGTGCAAGCCGGCAATGGTCGTCCCGCCGGGGGACGCCACCTGATCTTTCAACAACCCGGGATGGGCCTTCGTTTCGATAACCATTTTGGCCGCACCCAGCACCGTTTGCGCCGCCAGGAGTTGGGCATGCGCACGGGACAGCCCCATTTTTACGCCGCCATCGGCCAATGCCTCGATAAACAGGTACACGTACGCCGGTCCGCCTCCGCTCAGGCCAGTCACCGCATCCAAAAGCGGCTCAGCAACCACCACTACCTGTCCCATGGCCTCGAACACCGCCCGTGCCACTTTCATTTGCCCGGTCGTCACCCCGGGTCCACCCGCGAGAGCCGTCGCACCTTCCAGGACAAAAGACGGAGTATTGGGCATGGCCCGGACCACACGAGCCCGAGAATGTAACCCGTCAATAATAGTCGAGATAGAAACTCCCGCCGCCACGGTAATAATGAGTTGACCGGAACTTCGAGATAATTCCAAGCCATCCATAACCTTATTCATAACTTGAGGTTTTATTGATAACAGGATGATATCACTGGATACAGCAGTCTCTTGGTTATCGCGTGATACCCGGACATTGAAGGTTTTGCGGAAATGCGTTAACCGTTGGTCATCCACGTCCGCGGCACAAATCTGGCCGGGGGTCACAATGCCGTTTTTCAACAAACCGGAGACAATGGCTTCCGCCATGTTCCCCGCCCCGATGACGGCTATTTGCTTTTTCTTCAACATGATGTAGCCGGTAAGTATATCGTGGATTGCGCACCCATTCAACTTAGGGAACCTCTGATCCCCGATTAAGAACGTCGAGGACAGGTTTAGTGCACTATCGGGCGCAGGGCTGCGTTGTGTCCTCGCTCAACCCTCACCTATCTCCATGATAAGCTTCGGGTTTCGCTCCGGGACGCCTTGCCCTGCATCCCGCTATCACACTTAATCAGAGGTTCATTAGGGAACCTCTTGAAAGATCTGTTGCTTTTTTACGAGGCGTGAGTATAGTAAAAGTAGCCACCCCATGGCATGCCAACCCATGCGAAAGGAGGCTTCTTTTGAAAAATTGGCCGGTGATTTTCATAATCTGTGCGCTCTTCAGCGTTTCACTCATTTTTGTCCCTCAAAGTTCTGCTCGCCGAACCCACTTGACTCCGGAACAAAAGCAACAACTCCAGAAAGCTCAAACCGTATTCGTGAACGCGCTTGCGCTCACGGAAAAAGGACAAACCAACTCCGAACCATTGCAGGCTCTGGCCTCGCAACGTCTCGCGGAAGTCGGATTTTCCGTAACCACCGACCGCAAACAAGCCCACGACGTCGAATTCAAGGTGAAATGTGAAGAGCGGAAAACGTGGACCGGCACCACCGCGGAAGGAGGCGATGCCGAACTGCTTGATGCGCCGGCACGGCTTTGGAAAGGTCCGGCGTGTTTATTGACCTACCTGGTCGATGGAAAGAACCTTGGATGGTATAAGGAAGTCCGGACTTCCTTCCAGGACGCCATGGAGGCCGTCAAGGAGACCGGAGCGAAAGACGCAGGGGACTATGCCCTGACCAAATTGGCCGAACGTCTCAAGCAGTATGATTTTCCAGTGCTGCTAGCGGCAGAATGGGGGCAGCCCGACCGGCTCGTACAACTGATCGACGCCCCGGACACACCCAAAATCCGTAAACTGTTTATCCTGTCCGCGCTAAGCGAAATCGAAGCCGAAGCGGCGCTCCCGCATTTGACCAAGCTGATGCAGGATAAAGATCTGGCCCAGGAAGCCGTGGAGGCGCTCACCGGCGTAGGAGAAGATTCCATCCCGTTTCTGACTGACCTCTTTCAATCGTCAACGCAACCCGAGATCCAAGCTGCAGCCGCCAAGGCCCTGGGTGACGTGGCCGGAAGCAGCGGTAACCCCACGGCGATTCCCCCGTTGCTTGAATACCTGAAAGCCGCCTTAAAGAACTTCGATTCCTCTGATGATATTAATTTCCCCGTTTTAACCGAAGTTGTCTGGAGTCTCGGCAAACTGAGAGACGAGCACTCCATCGAACCCATGGATGAACTGAATCAGAGAGTGTGGTTAATCAGGGATAACTCACAAGAAATGGCAAACCTCCGAGAGGCGGCGAATTGGACGTATAAACAGCTCGACCTGGACGGACACGTCAGTTAACCCCCTACATTCGGGAAAAAATTGCGCGAACATCTTGATATTTACACCTATGGTTTATTGGGCCGGACGCCCAGGGCGGCAGTCTCGCCTTCTGGGGCCGCGTGGCCCAAGCCACGTTCAACGGCCGGGAAGGATCGTTCGCGCTCGACAGCGAGATGACCACGGCCATGCTCGAGACGGACTACGCCCGGAACCACTGGCTGCTCGGGGTCACGCTGCTCCGGAGTTCGGAAACGGGCGGGTGAGATGGGGCCTGGCGAGGGCTGTGCGATGGTCTTGCGATGCTTTGCTATGATTCTGCTATGAAATTGCTATGGTTTGCTATGTGTTTGCTATGGGCTTGCTATGTTTTTGCTATGCCTTGCTATGATTTGCGATGATTTTGCTACGACTTGCTATTCACTGCTATGCTTTTGCTATGGCGGTGCGATGCGTTGCTATTCCCCTCCTTTGCCTGTCCTGAGCGTAGCCGAAGGATCAGGAGAGACGAGGGGAGGTAGAGCCGGCATCGCACACCATACAGAGGTGTCTCTCGACGTGACGCATTGTCCTTGCCTGCCTCCGTCATCCTTGCCCCCTCTTCTGTCCCCCTGCCTTTTCCTTCGGTCATTCTTGCGCACGCGAGTATCCAGCGTCTTTCTCCTCGCAACCGAAAGGGGACAGGAACCTCTGATTAAGTGTGATAGCGGGATGCAGGGCAAGGCGTCCCGGAGCGAAACCCGAAGCTTATCAGAGAGATAGGTGAGGGTTGAGCGAGGACACAACGCCGCCCTGCGCCCGATAGTGCACTTAATCAGAGGTTCCGACCTTTCAGCTTTGGGTTGATAGCCCCATACGCTTCGTTGACAACATCGACAAAAAATTGATAGATAGTTATTTTATACGATCGCTTCATATTCAGCCTGTCTGGGGGAGGAATGCGTATGGCTGCCGCAGAACAATCAGCCAAACGGCAATACGTCAACTTCATCTTTTTCAAAGTCGATCCGGCTTGGCGGAGACTTCCGCATGACGAGCGACAAGCAGGGAAGCAAGAATTCACCCGGGCCATTGAGGAATTTACCGGCAAGATCATTGTCGTCCCCTATTCCACGGTCGGTATTCGCGGTGATTGTGATTTCCTGCTCTGGCGCATTACCTACGATCTTGAGCTCTTTCAGGAACAAATGTCCAAGGCGTTGGCCACCGGGCTTGGAAAGTACCTGACAATCCCCTATTCCTACCTCTCGATGACGAAACGTTCGGTTTACGTGGACAACCACGTGCATGAAGGCCAGGAAAGCAGGCGCCTGAAGATCACGCCCGGTCGCAGCAAATACATTTTCATCTACCCCTTCGAGAAAACCCGTGAGTGGTACCTCCTGACCAAGGCCGCCCGACAGGGCATGATGGACGAGCACATTGAAATCGGCCACAAATACCCGTCTGTGAAACTGAATACGACCTACTCCTTCGGCCTGGATGATCAGGAATTCGTGGTGGCGTTTGAAACGGACCAACCTCAAGACTTTCTCGATCTCGTCATGCACCTGCGCGAGGCGGAAGGGAGTCGCTACACGAAGCGGGACATCCCCATCTTCACCTGCATCATGAAGAGCCTTAAAGAGGCTCTCGATACCCTCGGCGGCTGATCCCGCCCCTCGGTTTCCCCTGCGAGTCAGCCTTTCATCTTCTCGCCCTCCCGAACCCGGCCTTGTGCCCGGGAGCCCGATGAAAACCATGAAGCCATCGGATTCTTCGGCAACACCCGTTCCCGCATCCTCCATCAAAGGCGCCACCCTGTCTTGCTTGATGCCGGGTCTGGGGCAATGGGTCCGTGGCTATCCTCTCCACGCGGCCAGGGTCCTGGCCGTGGGAGGAGTATTGGGCACCATCACGTGGGGACTCGGCCATCTCGGGGGAGCCGGCGCGGGATTCTTTTTTGCCCTGATGATTATCGTACCCTGGTGGTGCTTGCAGGCTTATGAAGCCTCCCTGCCCACTCCCCCGGGTCAGGTTGAGGCCCTGAAAACAGCCTGGCGGCGAGCCCACGACGTTCGGTATCTGGGCGGCTTATTTCTCTTTACCGCGTTCACGGACCTCTACATCATTCTGGCGAATCCCGAATACAGCCTCACCCTGTTCTGTTCCAAACCCGATGGCCTGCCCGGGCTCCTGGCCAAGGCCCAATCACCCACCCTGCATCTCGCCATCGGCTACGGGTTCCTGAAACTCCGCCCCTGGGCACTGTTGGTGTACATGGCCTATGCCGCGTTCGGTTTGTGCAACACCATGGCCAACTTTGCCTGTTTCGGATACGGGCGCATTCGGACGGTATTTTTTCTTTCGCTGATAGCGTTTACCGTCTACGTTTTCTGGCGTCGCTCCTGTTTCCGGCCACGTGACGGCAAGGTAAACCAGCACGATAGCCTTTCTTTTGACAGCGTTTAGTGCGGTGTGCTATCCCCAACACGTCACGCTTGGAGAAGCTCATGGAAGAGATCCAGGATCAAGAAAAGGATATCCTCTTCGTGTACCGTCATCCGGACGGCGCCGTCACCTTGTATTCGGATGAAGAATGGGCGATTGAACGTGGCATGAAACTGGAAGACCTGCACGTCGTGGAAATTCCCCGGAAATTGTACTCCGAGGGAACAATCCAAGACGTCCGTGAATACGTGGCCCAATATCTGGAAGCGAAAGACGAAGCCTGAAGACCATGACGACCACGACCCTGATCCATTCACCGCTCACGTCTGAACTCATCGAATCCGTCATCGAAACCCTGCCCGTCCAAAGCCGGATCATGGTCCGCCTGCTCCTGCTCCAGTACCTGGAGCCGTCCGAAGATGACGTTCAATTCATTGTGGAGGATCAGCCTGACTCCCGTTTCATGGCCGGAGATCAACCCGAGACAAAAAAATCGCTTGTGGCTGCGACCCAAGAAGTAAACGAGCGTATTGCCCAATACAGCGGGTTTCTTCGTCAAAAACGCGAGCGGCCCTGGCTGCAAGTCGAATGCCTGAAGAAGCAGATGGCCCTGACCGATCTGACCATTCGGGCGGCTGAAGGGTTGCTCACGTCAAAATTTCACGTTGACCGGGCGGAGTTGAAAGACCGCAAACAATCCGCCGTGTCCGCGCTTCCGCGACCGGAAATCCGCCGGTTGGAACGCGCATTGGAACAGGAAGAAATCGCCGAAGACGACTACCATCGAGACCGGATGCTTATTGAATATCAGACACTGATCCGGCGACGGGAACGACAACGACGGCGGTTAAAAAACGCGGAGCAGGAGTACGAACTCTCAGGACTCGCTCCCTTGCAAGACCACGAAGTCGCGCATATTTGGGGCATCCCGCTGGGCAGCCTCTCCGCAAGAAAGGTCAAGGCATTGACCCATTACTTGTCCGCTCTCCAGGCCAGGCTCGAACAAGAGGCAGAGGCATCCGGTCCCGAGCAGGCGCAACCGGATCTCTGGAGAGAGACGTTCCGCGTGCTGTCCAGAAAGCCCTCCCAACGATCGATCGTCACCTTCATCCCGGGCATTGAGCGAACGGAAGAAGCGTTGATTGAAAAACTCAAGACCTTTGCGGACGGTAGCATGCCGGAAGCCGCCGAATCAGGCTTTTGGCAATTGATCACGCGAGTCCATGACAGTGAACACAGCGGACCTTGGCACAGCCACGCCCGGGCCATCTTCGCCCTGCAACGGTTGTTCGCCATCCAAGCCGATTCCGAACCGACACTGGACGAACTCGAGGAAGATCTCCTCAAAGCCACGAGACCCAAATCCAAAGACGACGCCCTCCCCGCCCAACAGGCTGATGAGCAGCCGGCAGAACTCAGTGAGCAGGCACTCGGCGTTCTGAATGCCCTGGCCGGTGAAATCGACGACAAACGCACCACTTAGGGAACCTCTGATTCAGTTCCCTCCTTCCGCGTAGAGTATTGGTATGAAAATAGCCTTTTTTCGTCATCCCTGACCCCGCTCCGTCATTCACCCACCCCCGCTTTCGCGGTGACATGCCTGATGGTGCCTTCTCCTAGAACAACGACGTTTGCGAGGCATGGGATTGCCGATCCTCTTGGGACAGCAGGCGAACGGTTCCGTACTCCCCGTCGTAGCCAGGGGCGATGGTCACGTTGCCCTCGCGCATGCGTTGGATCGCCAAGGCCAGGAGCATTCCTCCATTCTCTTCAATGGCCGCAATGGGCACGTTCATCAGAATCTCGAACTCATTGCCCAGACTCGCCAGTAACTGATTATAGGTTTCGGTGACTCCTTTGGTCTTCACTCCGGCGCCACGAACCTCTGCAATCAACTCGACCAACGGAACCAGGCTCCGGTAGGGCAACGCTCTCTGAGCACGATGACCTGCAGGCTGGTCAGCCAATATTTCGACGCGGTGCATGACCCCGCGCGTCACGGACTTCCCGCATTCGGGACACGCATCATCGTGAGCTCTGGCTTCCTCCGGAGACATGCGGACCCGGCAATTTCGGTGTCCGTCGAAATGGTATTTGCCTTCTTCCGGAAAAAACTCGATCGTCCCCAAAAAGAGCGCGTGGTCACCGCTCATAAAGGCCGCCTTGATGCCGTTGAACGACAAGTCACCGTTCAACACGTTGGCTTCACGGCCGAGTTTGCTCGGGGAATGGGCATCGGAATTTGAGATCAGGGTAATGCGGTCGAGTTGGCTCAGTCGCCAGTTCATGGGCGGGTCCGAGGACAGTCCGGTTTCGATCACTTGAATATGGGGACTCAAGTCTCCAAAACATTCTTCCAGTGAATCAAACCCCGAGTTGGCCCCGAACACCGAAAAATGCGGGGTCCAGGCATGGGCCGGGACAAACAATGCCTCCGGAGCGCGCTCCAGCATGATGCGCAACAATTCCTCACTGTCCAACCCCAGGATAGGACGTCCGTCCGAATGAAGGTTGCCGATACGCGCCAGTTTATCCGTCATGTTCGCCACGGCGCCGAAACTCGGCGCAAAGATCAGGTTATGCACTTTGCGCGTGCGTTCATGGCGCTTATAGATACTACTGATCTCGGTCGTCAGCATAAACCGGACCTCGGCCCGGCAGGCTGCGGGAATTTCAGCATCCGCCGGGGTCGCCAGTTCCGGCTTCAGGCGATAGAGACCCGGCTCGGCCGGTTCGAGTTTCTCCTGAAGTTCGGCGAACCAGGCAGGATGCGTGAAGTCTCCCGTTCCGACAACGGTAATCCCCTTAAGTTGCGCCCACCGATAGAGACTCTCCGGGACCATGTCCCTGCTGACGGCACGGGAATAGCGGGAATGAACGTGGAGATCAGCGATGAATGACATGGAGGAACCTCTGATTTATTGCACTATCGGGCGCATGGCTGCGTTGTGTCCTCGCTCAACCCTCACCTATCTCCATGATAAGCTTCGGGTTTCGCTCCGGGACGCCTTGCCCTGCATCCCGCTATCACAATAACTCAGAGGTTCCATGGAGTATTTCCGGATAATCCGGAGAGCTTAGCGAGTACCCCCGACATGGAACAAGAGACGGGAATTACCTAATGGAACACAATATTCAATCCGAAAAGATTCCAACGAGGTCCAATCTGGAACGAAATTTGCTTAATTTAATAGTCATTGCTATGGTAATGCTTAATGTCCAGTACGCATTGGCCAACATTTGAGAGCAAGGCCATGCACAAACACGTGGATTTCTCATCCCATACGCTCAAGGGGCATGGTGGCCGTCCATGGTCCCTGACCCTTGTGACCACCGTTTTTGGCACGCTTCTGTGTGCAAATTTCGCCACAGCCGTTTCACTTTTGCCTCATTCTTTGGCAACCGCCGCCTATGAAACCCCGTCCACTCTCGACGCCAGAGCCATCCTCCCCTCTGACCTTCGGAAGGGGCCACACCATACCGTTTTGGATGAAGTTGTCCCCTTTCGCCATACTCACCGTTACAGAATCACCTCGCCGTATGGCCAATTCGAGGCCTACGGGGGTGAGATGCTAAAGGTCCGCATTCAGGAAATTCAGGCAATCGCTACCATAGACGAAGAAGTGAATCACGCTCAAAGTGTGGCAGCGGGGGCAAAACATGCAATCCTGAGTCCCTTGAAATTTGCTCTGGGTCTGTTCACCAACCCCATCGAAACCATTTTGGCCGTACCTAAGGGCATGTGGCACATAGCGACGCGCATCAGCGAAATGGCGGTCAGCGAACGGGGAAGCCTTGAAGACCCCGAGAACGCTGAATTGCTGGGGTTTTCAACAGTGAAACGACAAGTGGCCGATCACTTTGGTGTAGACGTCTATTCCTCCAACCGGGTCTTGCAGGAAAAACTTAATAGCTTGAGTTGGGCAGGATACGCCGGGGACGCAGCCGTTCGACTCGCAACGCTACCCATTGGAGGCCCGGCCGGAGCCGTGCTCACCGGAACGTCGTTCAGTACAACCGTCGGCGAACTTTTACGAGATCATACGCCTGAAGAACTGCGACGCCTGAACCGTGACAAACTGGAAATTATGCGGCTTGACGACTCGCTCATCGAAACTTTTCTCCAACATCCCTGGTACTCTCCTCGTCATGAGACGATGCTGGTCCAGGCGCTGTTCGAAATGAATATCGTCAAGAATCGAAAAACGTTTTTTAAAGTCGCCACGTCGGCCAGGTTCGAAGAGGAGGCTTTGTTTTTTCAACGAATAGCTGAAATGTTCCTCTTATATCATCACCACGTGAAACCTCTTGAGAAATTCGTGGCGATTGACGACAGGCTGTTGATGGGCTTGACACGCGATCACACGTTGATCGGCATGTTGCCCGTCGAGTTTCTTCCGTGGCGAGCCGAACTTGCCGAATCTGCAGAAACGGTCTCAACCTGGACGTCCTCCGAACGACTCAAAAAAGTCGAATTGTGGATGACGGGCAAACCCACGCCACGTGCGCACCGCGAACTCCTCGCACAAGGAATTACTGTGCGACGGGGAGCCATGGACTACCTCACGTTTCACCGGCTCGCAAACTCATCCGGCCCCAACGCCCCAGCTCAATCACTCCCCCCTTGAGGGGGAGTCGGAGAACCAAGGGCATAGCCCGCAGGTGAACCTGTGGGGGGAACTTATACAGGAACTTGACGATGATCCCGATTTCCCCTGACAATACAGTCATGACAAAAGGAACGTCTCAAGACTGGCTTTCTCAACTGCGCGATGTTTATGATCAATCCGTCCACCGGTTTGAGCAAGACCAGCGAGGCCCTGAACGGGTCATTGGCCATGAGGCTCTCGCGTTTCTTGATTCGATCGGCACCTCCGCACAGGAACTGTACGATTTCGTGGAAGATTGGGTTGAAGACGGTGAGCCCGACTTCGAGACCGTTGCGGCCATAACCAACGTCCGTCGCGCGTACTTTCTGACGGTGCAAGAGGGAAAGCCCTCGAACGTGGTGATTGCATCGGCTACCCTGCCGTCCGGCTATGCCAAGTTGGGAGGATACCGATGGCTGCCTCGCATTATCGCCAAAGCCCGCGCAAAACTCCGCGGCGAACTCGCACCGGATATCATGTTTGGCTGTGGCGCCGACCGGCCGTTTTTACGAAGCGTGAACATGGAACCGGCCGAATTTCTGAAGACCGTGTGGGACGCCGGCACGGATGATCGCGCGGTTCTGGACGCCGTGCAGAAAAAGGCCGCGTCGCCATCAACGTCTGGCCCCTCCTGCCAGATATAGAACTCCCCGGATTTGATCCGGGAGTCATTGTGAGGAAACATGACCGATAAAATTCAGAAGTCCGAGGATGAATGGAAGCAACAACTCACCCCGGAACAATATTACGTCACCCGCCAGGCAGGAACCGAACCGGCGTTCAGTGGCCCCTACTATCACCAGAAAGCCGACGGGACGTATCATTGCATCTGTTGTGATAGCCCCCTGTTCCGTTCGGACCACAAGTTCGAATCCGGGACAGGCTGGCCGAGTTTCACGCAACCCTCGAATGAAGCGGCCGTGGGGACGAAAACCGACCACAGCTACGGAATGACGCGCCTGGAAGTCACGTGCAGCCGCTGCGATGCCCACCTGGGACACGTCTTTGACGACGGCCCCGCACCCACGGGCCAACGGTTCTGCATCAACTCCCTTTCCCTGCGTTTCAAGGATTCTTCCGGGGATTAGGTAGGTCATCCTATCACAAACAATCCACGGACGCCTGCACTAGAACTTCCAGACAAACAACGCCTGCACCACGCTCTCATCAGTGGCTCTGTCGCCAAGTTTGTTCATCCAAAACTGATATTCAATGCCCAAGGCAAAGCGTTCGTGCGCGTTCCATCGCAACTGAGGCTGCGCCAGAACCCAAGGCTCGACGGTGCCGCCGAACTCGTTCTTCCGTCCGCCGATATATTCCGCGTGCCCTTCGAGGCTGAAACTGGCTTCGCCAATCTTGAAGGGCCGCATGAAATTGAAGTCAATCATGAATGAGTCCCCTTCACTTGGCGCACCACCGGAAGACACGCCTTCACTATCGTCAAGATAAGCCGTAAAATCCAGATTGGCGAACGTGAATCTGCCAAGATCCAAGGACAGCCGCAGACCGGGCAGGTATTTTTTGATGCCGGGCTCACGAGCCCAATTGAAGCCGAGAATGACGCCGACGTCCGACACGATCCCGGCCCCGATCTTCCGGCCCGTGATTTTGCCCAGACTCAGGTTCGCGTACCATTCGCCATAGACGTCAAAATCCTGAAACTCCGAATTCTGGGAGTCGAGCGTATCGACAAAAAAATAGTTGTCCCCGTATTGCCAGCCGCTGGCATGTTGCACCGTATAGATCAGGTGATACGCGTCTCCTCCACCCGCAAAGGCCGGCACGGCCAGGTTCCCGTATTGCACGTGCACCTCGGTCCGGCTCCATTCAAGGGCATAGGCAGGTGGCAGCAAGATGAATGACAACAGCGCCAACGCCGGCCCAAAACGGAAATAATTGAGAGCCATTAAAACCTATCTGG
Organism: Nitrospira sp. SB0677_bin_15; assembly: GCA_009842645.1. Lineage (GTDB taxonomy): Bacteria > Nitrospirota > Nitrospiria > Nitrospirales > UBA8639 > Bin75. The sequence goes on from VYFB01000144.1 coordinate 24,240, forward strand.
AGAGTATCGAAGATTTGAAAAGATTGAAAAAACTAAGAACCGTCGAAGTCAGTGTATGACGAAGCTCCCTCAGATGTCGCATGAACGAGTGGTGAGAGCCCTCAAACGCGCTGGATTTTACACCCTTCGAGAAGGCAAGCACATCCCCAAGCACCTGAATGAATAAACTCCCCCCGCCATTCGTAGCTTTGCCTGTGACTGCGCGCGATAAACGAACGCGGAAACCCACCTCGAAGCCAGAGAAGATCCGCCTGACTTTCGCCAAGTTCTGACAAAGAGAATCCGGGAAGCTCGTGGTAGGCAATACGTCCGGCCCGGGTTTCAGAGCTTTGGCGCAACAGGTCGGGAGGCGCACTGCCAAGAACGAGAAAACGGGCGGGGCGGCGGGGGCGGTCAGACAACACGCGTAACGTGGGAAACAGATCGGGCCGTCGCTGGATTTCATCCAGCACAACGAGACCTCGCAGGGGAGAAAGGGCCAAAATCGGATACGAAAAAACTGAGAAGTAAGCCGAGGGCAAAATGGCCAAAAAATTAGTAAAGCCATTT
>VYFB01000152.1 GCA_009842645.1 Nitrospira sp. SB0677_bin_15
GCGAGGGGGAACAAGCAAAGACGCTGGATCCCCGATCGAGGTCGGGGATGACAGAGGGGGAGAGGTCGAGGATGACGGGCGTAGGGGCCGTCCCCCCTAAGAAGAGACCTACCGAAAGGGGACATTTCAGCTTTGCGTTGACATCGTCAGTGGTGTTGTTGTCTTCTTGAAAAAAATGTGCTAACGTTTCTTCTCAAAGATGGTGGCCCGTGTTGGCGTTTCGTTTAACAAGATGGCCATTTATTAATCGAGGTTGCAATCGGAAATCTGATCGAAAGCTGACCCAAGCCGCATTTCTCCAGTCGTGCTTCGGCCCTCCTTTCCCGTTTTTCGAGTGTAAATCCCCAATACCTTCAAAGGAGTTGTTTTATGTCGTTTAAAATTTATGTGGGCGGATTGCCATACCCGACAACCGAAACGGAATTGACCGATTTGTTTGTCCAGCATGGCAACGTGGATTCGGCGAAAATCATCACCGACAAATACACTGGCCGGTCCCGTGGTTTTGGTTTTGTCGAAATGCCCTCGGAAGAAGAAGGCAAAGCCGCCATTGCGGCTTTGAACGGTACCCAATTGGACGGCCGAACATTGACCGTGAACCAGGCCCGGCCTCAAGAAGCAAGGGCCGGCGGAGGACGCGGCGGATTTGGCGGCGGACGAGGCGGACGGCACGACCGCTAAAACACGCCATGAGTGAGAACAGGGGAGAGGCTTGAGCCTTCTCCCCTCTCACCTCCCATCCCACTATGCTGAATTCAAGATCACTGACGTCATGATGCGCTTATCCCGCACGGCACTCGTTTTCGGGGTTCTGGCCTGTTTCCTGGTCATGGGTGGCGTGGTTTCCAGCCATGCTGCCGCTCATTCTCTTCACCACGTTCACCATAACGCAGCCACCCATTCGACGATTCTTTGCTCCCTGATGTGCGCAGCGGGCCACGTGGTCAGCGTGAGCGAACCCGTCTTCGATGCTCCGCTGACCGTTTTACACGATTTAGAAGTTTCCGTTGATCATCCTGTCACGCTGACCGTTCCAACGCTACACTTTTCTCGCGGTCCTCCCCGGTTCTAAGTCTCAAGTCTTCCCTTTCACACGTTACAGCGTTCTTTCCGTCGAGGGGTGTCCCCTTGCGGGAAATGCTGTTTGCTGCTTTTTCAAAATGGAGGACTTCGCTCCGAGGGATTGGCACAATCAGTTTCATTCATGTCTTGCGAGAAGAGGTTTGCAGATGAACGGAGTACTGAACCCGGTGAAACCGGGAATCATATGTTTGCTTTTTTTATTCTGCCTGACGTGGGCCGGCGCTCAAAGGGTCCACGCGGCGTTATTGGACGGCTTGCTCGATGACGTCGAGGAATCACTGGCCGAGGGGTTGGCGAAAAAAGGGGAAAAACTGACCACGGGGAACTTTTATACCGACGACAAACCGAACGCTCATGCTCCCATCGGCATGATGGGAGATCACACGCACGAGGCAGGCGAGGTGATGTTCTCCTATCGCTTGATGCACATGTTCATGGAGGGAACGAGGATCGGAGACGATAGCGTAAGTAATGACGTAGCACGGGACTACGGGAAAAGCGTATTCGCTTCCGCATTTCCCGATCACCAATGCGTTACAGGTCATGATTGTGCCGTAGGCGGTTACAGGGTGCTCCCCACGTCCATGCGCATGTGGATGCACATGTTCGGTTTCATGTATGGATTAAACGATACCGTGACCCTGACGCTCATGGTACCGTACCTTGTCAATAGCATGGATCATGAGGTGGATAACGGAGTCAAATTTACAACCCGTTCCGAAGGGTTCGGCGATCTTCGATTCGGATCGCTTTGGCGGCTCTGGGCCGTCGAAGCCCCAAGCCTTGGGGCCCACCGCTTTCATATGAACCTGTCGCTGAGTGTGCCCACGGGCAGTATCGAACCGACTGATGTAGCCCCGGTAGCCCATGATGGGGGACTCCGGAAAATACGATTGCCCTATCCCATGCACCTGGGTTCAGGGACCGTCGATTTTTACCCCGGGATCACGTACGGAGGGGAGATGGGGCGAGCTTCCTGGGGCATTCAAGCTCTCGGCACCCTGCGGTTAAACACAAATTCCAATGATTTCTCCAAAGGTGACGCCTATACCATCAACGTCCATGGCGCCTATGAACTCATCGAAAATGCGCTGAGCAGTTCGGTTCGTCTGAGTTGGAACCATTGGGAACCCTATGATGGTTTCGACAGTCAAATTAACAGACAACATATTTGCCACCGCCCGGCAGCCAACGACGTGCACGGGCACATGGACCACGGGCATATGATGAGCGATTCAGGGCACGTCTGTCTCCACCATGGAGAGCCGGACCATGCCCACCCGACAGTTCAAACCGCATTTCCCAACCTGCTGGGCGGTCAACGCCTGGATATTATGTTCGGAGTCAACGTCCTGTTCCCGGATTTCATGGGTCTGGAAAACCGGTTGGCCGTGGAAGGCGGGTTCCCGATCTATCAATACCTGGACGGACAGCTTGAAACGGACTCGGTCGTCACGTTCGGGTGGCAGGCGGTTTACTGATTGAAGCTATCTGCCGGAGAGCAACGATGAGCAAAACGTTATCGAGAAGGAGATATCACATGTGGCACCGCACCTGTGCAATGAGTTGGGTTTTCATGTTTTTGGGATTCGCAGGTGCAGGGTTTGCCTACAACGTGGTCGATGTCACGAACGGAGCAACCATCAAGGGGAAGGTGGCCTTCACGGGCACCCTCCCTCATGCTCCAAGACGTTTTGAAGTCAGGAACGGGCCGGAGGTATGCGGACCGGAGCGCATGTTGACTAAACTCGAAGTCCGCGACGGCAAGGTGAAAGGCGTGGTCATCGCCCTGGAGGGCGTGGACCGGGGCAAACCGTTTGCTTCCCATCACGAGACCGCTACAGGTCAGGGTCGCGGGGCATTTCATTATGCCGGTGGAGACGAATTGAACCTTAACGTTCGACTCGAAAAATGCAGTTTCGGCCCATTCACCGGGGTCATTCGGGCGGATGAATCCGTTCAATTCGTCAATCACGATTCCATCAAACATACCCTGCATACGTATTCCTTAAAGGGCCGTCAAGCCAAAATCTTGAGAACTCTGCACACGCAGAGTCTTCGATCCCAGGGACAGACGGAAAAAGATTTTCCCGCCGAAAAACTGCGTCGCGCCTCTGCCGTGGTGTTGACCTGCGACCGTCACGACTTTATGGAAAACTGGCTGTATATGGTCAAGAATCCCTATTACGCGATTTCGGATGAATCAGGGAATTTCGAGATCGGCCAGATCCCTCCGGGCGACTACAAGTTAGTGGCATGGCACCCCATTTTGGGCATGCAAGAGCACCGCGTGACCGTCACCTCACATGGGGGTCTCTCGGTTGACTTTGATTTCGTGAAATAACGTCGTGATCCGGACTTCCGGGTCCTGCTATGTTTTGCTATGCCATGCTATGTTTTGCTATGTTCTGCTATGAATTGCTATGTTCTGCTATGAATTGCTATGTTTTGCTATGTCATGCTATGAATTGCTATGTTCTGCTATCCCAGCGCTATATTCTGCTATGCCATGCTACGGTATGCTGCGCTAAGCTGGACTGCTATTGCCTGAGTGAGAGGCGACCGTATTCTTTTCCTCCCCTTTGTAAGGGAATTATGTATTTAACTTGACGTCCTCTCCTTATTGTAGCCGCGCCATCT
>VYFB01000086.1:0-6901 GCA_009842645.1 Nitrospira sp. SB0677_bin_15
GCCGGGCCTGCCGCCATCCTCTGCGCCTGTCACTGTGGCACCTATGATATGCCAATGTCGCGGCCAAAGGCAAGGCCCTGTATGGAGGTGTCAACCCAAAGCTGTCATTTGCACAAAAGGGGACATTTCAGCTTTGGGTTGACACAGCCTTTTCCGTAGTTGACCGCGGAAAAACCGGCGTGGTAGGTTGATGCCTCACCCTGTCACAGAGAGATAGATGAGGCTGATTATTGGAAACACAGAACGGTGGTGCGTATTCTGGCCTCCTGCGTGTCGATGTCACCATCTCCAATAATTTTCAACAACCCTGAAAAAAGAATTTTGGAACCATGTTTGCAAAAATTACAATTGCTGTCCTCGCGATTTTGACCATCGGTTTTCCCGCAAAGTCTCAAATTTTCGCCGCGTCAACCCCGGCCCAGGCCGAGCACGTCCTGCTGGTTGTCCTGGAGGGCGTGGGCAATGACGTGATTCAGAACGGGACCATGCCGGTTCTCCAAAAACTCGCCCAGGAAGGGGCGGTCACCTGGAAAGCCCAATCGGTGTCTCCGTACACGGTTCCGTCTATGGCCAGCCTCCTGACGGGGCTACCCGTTAAGAAGCACCGCGTGAACCGGGAATGGGAGACCTACGATTTTTCCCGGTCGTTTCTGCGTTCTCCCACCATGTTCGATTATCTTGATCTCGCCGGCGGGATCGATACGGCGCTCTTCATCATGGATGAGCGTTTTTATCAATTGGCCAGGCCGGAGATTTACGTAGACCTGCAAACGTGCGGGAAGGCCAAACCCCAGTGCAATCCCTCAACCCTGGTGGACTATATCAATGATTACCTGAAAAAAGTGACCAGCCCGGGCGGCTTTAATTTTCGTATCTTCAAGATACCCGGGCTCTTGGTCGCCCACCTTCCTGAGCCGGCGGACGTCGCGCGCAAACGCGGATGGGAGTCACGGCAGTATGCCCAGGCCCTCCAAAACGTTGATGCGGCCGTCGCGGACTTGATGGATCTCTATCAGAAATACGGAGTTCTGGATACAACCATGATCATGGTCACGGGCTTGAAAGGAGCAGATTCTCCCAAAGCTTCGAGCGCGAAGATGGGGGCGCCTGAGCAACCGGCCATTCCATGGCTTGCCTGGGGGGTGAACGTGAAGCCCGGGTACGTCATTCCCGATCGCGTGAATATCATGGACGTCGGGGCCACGGTGCTGGAAGCACTCGGCCTGGAAACCCATACCGAATGGGAAAGTCGCGCGTTGACGGACATCTTTCAAAAGCGACCCGAACGAAGGACAACAGGAAATGAGACGTTCGAACTTAAATCTTCTCCGATTCGTAAACAATAGCATCCTGGCATGCAGTCTCGTCGGAACCGTGCTGGTCGCCGACGCCGGCGCGGCGCGGGAGGCCGTGAATCCGCTCACGCGCGAATATACGATTACGATCGATCCCACGGCGCTTGATCCCCCAACGTGGTGGCACGTGCCGGGCGTGACCCCGTTGATCTGGACCAAAGATCCCATTACCTATGAGTCCTACAAGACGACCGATGCGCGGGACCTTACATTGAAACCGGGCGAGTATCGCTTCGGGACCTTCACGTTCGACTTCGCGTTTCGGGTGACGTTGGAGGGCACATTGGAATTTGATCGAACCTTGGCGCAATGCGTGGACGGACTCGGGACGGCCAAGCTCGTGATCCGGTGCAGCCACACGCAACCCTACAAGCAAGAACGCGATTACGATTATCCCTCCGCCCCGTAAGACGCACCATCAATTCCTGAACCATGTCACAGACTGTAGAACACTGGATCGAAGCGTTAGACGACGTTGACGACGCCACGCGGGAAGAAGCCGCGAAGGCGCTCGCGGAGTTGGGCGATCCGGAGACCCTCGAAGCCCTCACGACGGCCTTGGAGGACGATTATTGGGCCGTTCGGGTGCACGTGGGGTGGGCGTTCGCCAAAATCGGCGGAGACGTGGCCATCGACGCGCTCATCACGTTGTTCAACGACAATATGATGGAAGTGCAGGATGAGGCCGTGTCCGCCATGGCTTCCATAGGGACAAGCACCGTCCCGAAACTTATTCCATGTTTGAAAGATGACCGGTGGCGCGTTCGGCAGCAGGCCGGGAAAACCTTGGGGTTGCTCAAAGAGCCCGAGGCCGTTCAACCGCTGATGATCGCCTGTCGTGACCGTGACGGGGCCGTGAAGAGCGCGGCAGCCGAGGCGCTGGGGCGGGTCGGTGATCCGCGAGCCGTGCCGGCTTTAATCAAACTGTTCAAGGATACCTCCAAAATTGTCCGGGAGACCGCGGGAACCGCCTTGGTGTACATCGGCGAGGCCGCAATTCCCGCCCTTCTGGAAACATTAAACGATCCCCACTTCGTGGTCCGCTGTCATGGCGTTCGGGCGTTGGGCGGCATGACGACCGACTATCAAATGGGACGGGCGTGGACCAGGGACGCGCGCGTGGTCGAAGCGTTGATCCGGGCGTTGAAGGATGAAGACCGGGCGGTTCGAGAAGATGCCACGATTGCTTTGGGTATCATCGGGGACCCCCTGGCCGTTGACGGGCTCATCGACGCCATGAGGGACGGAGCCGTGAAGCGTCACGCGATTGCCTCACTCGGCATGATCGGAGACGCCCGGGCCTTGCCGCCCGTGCTGGACGCCTTGAAAGGCAAGGGCATTGCTCAACAGGGAAGACCGACTCCGGGGTGTATCATCAGTGAAGAACAACTCATCAAAGAAGCCGCAGCCACGGCACTGGGCCATTTTCGGGACCCGAAGGTGATTCCGGACCTGATCCTGCTGTTAAAGGATATCGTGTTGCGGGAGTACGCCGCCTCGTCGTTGGTCCTGATCGGCGACGCGGCCGTCGAACCGCTGGTGGCCTTTCTGCATGATCCTGAGGCATCCAAGGTGGAAAAAGAAAGCGAACGGGTGCTGGCGTTTGCATCGACCCGGCTGACGGCGTCGAGTGCGTTAAAGAGGACCGTCGTGGAAACGCTTGAGAAACTTGGCTGGGAAGCGCCCAAGGACGATGCGCACGTGGGCATCAAAGATATCGAATACACCGACCCGGATAAGGTGCTCGGCGAAGAAGGCCGGTTCGGACCCTCCGGGGACTTTGCCAAGCCGGCCAAACCCTACCGGATAGAACGGTGACGTTATTGCCCGCAAACAGCGCGGGCAACCCTCACCCTGCCTTTAAACGACAACCCCCTTATCCCCCTTCTCAGGGGGACTGTAGCGCGGCTCTTGCCCCCCTGATAAGGGGGGAAGGGGGGTTAACCCAGGTATTACGGCTTTTGGAAGTGGAGAATCCCCCAGGTGAGGTGACCGCCCTTCCCGCCGTCGATCCAGTGTTGCAGACCGGATTTCATCCGCTCGATGTAGTCCTCGCTACAGACTCTGACCAAACTCCATTGATTGGCCAGGACTTCTTCCAGGACCCGCCTGTAATGCGTACTCAGTTGTTCCGTGTAGTTCTCGATGGCAAGCTCTTTAAACCCGAGTCCCAACAGCATGTCCTTGTAGCGCGGGATTGAGCCCAGCGAGTCAAGGTGAATACGGTCGAGAATCGGTTGCAAGGCTTCCTGCGGACAGGTATCACTCTGCATCGGGTCGGTAAAAATGAACTGCCCTCCCGGGGCAAGGACCCGATTGACTTCCTCGAAGACCTTCTCGCGATTCCCGCTGTGCAAAATAGCGTCCTGCGACCACACCACGTCCGTGCTACCGTCCGGCATGGGAATATCTTCAAAACTTCCGTCAACCACGTTGATGACCAAGGAGTATTTCCCCTGGGCGTTGAGTTCGCGGTTTCTGGTATTTTGTGTTTCGCTCAAATTCAGACAGCCCACTTGGCATCCATAATGCTTAACCAGGTACCTGGCGGACCCGCCGTATCCGGAGCCGATATCCACTACCCGGGTTGCCGGCCCGAGGCCCTTGACCATGGAGGCCATTTTCTCGACTGTTTTGCGGCTCGCGTCGAAAATGGTATCCGTGTCACGTTCATAGAGGCCGACGTGAATATCCTCTCCTCCCCACACGGTGGCATAAAACCGGTCGGCATCGTGGCTGTTGTAGTAGCTTCTAGCGGTTTCGACGGGTTGAGAATACCCCACTGAAACTTTAATGGACCGTTCCTCGTTCTTGTACAGTTTTTCCGCCACGTGGATATAGAAATCAGGGTCTTCGACGCGGTGGGTCTCTTGAAAGTCCGCAAAGGTCTTGACTTGTTGAAACCCCACCTCTCCCATGAGTTTCCTGACGTAATCCTTGCGCAGGGGGAACATGTTAAGGTGATATTCCGAGTCGTCCGGGAACCTGTACCGGAATCGAGCCAAGCCTTCATCCACGTATTCCGGCTCGGCGCTCACGTTGTCCCCGCAATAATAATAGACGTGTTTGGAGGTGAACCCGTTGTCGAGGATGCCGTCGTAATTTCGCTGGTCCAGGATCAGGACGCCGTCGTGGTTGAGCACCGAATAGAATTCGGCCAGGGCTTTACGACGGTCCTGTTCCGAAAATAAATGGGTCAGAGAGTTCCCCAGGCAAATGACCGCATCATATTGGGTGTGGACGTCCCGGCTCAGCCACCGCCAGTCGGCGTGCAGGGTTTTCATGATGAAGCCTGCACATTTAGCGTTTTCAAAGGCTTGGGCCAGCATTTCCGGGCTGCCGTCCCCGCTGGTTACGTCGAATCCGGCCTTCAGGAGCCGAATGGAGTGAAACCCCGTGCCCGTTGCCACGTCCAGGACCCGCCGGACCCCTCGTTCTTTCAGGATATTGATGAAAAAGTCCCCTTCACTCTTGACGCGGGCCTCCCAGTCGATGAGTTCATCCCATTTTCGGACAAATCCATGGACGTATTCCCGCTTGTATTGGTCGGTTTTTCGTTGGGCGATGGGGTTATCACCGTACAACTGCTCTTTACCCATGGTCCACCTCCTCGATAGTCAAATCCCTTTCGCGTCGAGCCGAGACCCTACCGTGGTTGGATGAAATAACGAAAAAGGGTATTGGGAAGTCCTCACTCTAACGATTTGGTCCCCTTAGAGCAACCCTTAATCTGTCCGATGGAATTGACCTTGAGTTCTCAGGCTGTTCCCGTCAAACTAAATAGAGGCACTAATCACACCAGGATTGTCATTCCGAGCGTAGCGAGGAATCTCGTCGTTTCGCCCGTCAACCGCTTGGGAAAGCAGATTCTTCGCCTTCGGCTCAGAATGACAATTCTGGTGTGACCAGCCTTTCATTTTGTCAACGAATGAGAGAACTTTTACCATACCGCACTGCCGATAACGCAGGGATCGTTTCTCACGCGCTGATCCGATGAAAACCGCCACTCCGGTCTTTAAGGTTTCCTTTTCCATTGCCGCGATGTTTTTGGTGTGGGGGGCCGTGGCTCCCGCCCAATTGGCCGCAGTCACTTCCGCGATCCAGCGCTGGTTGCTGGATGCGTTCGGGTGGTTCTATCTCCTTTGCGCGGTTGGGCTGTTGGTCATGGCCGTCACGCTGATCTTTTCGAGATACGGGGACATCCCCTTGGGTAAGGATGGGGAAAGGCCGGAATTTCCATTGGTTACGTGGTTCGCCATGTTGTTTTGTGCCGGAATGGGCATCGGGTTGGTGTTTTGGGGTGTAGCCGAACCTACCGCTCACTTTTATAACCCGCCCAGAGGACCGGGTGAGACACCGGAAGCCGCCAGCTTGGCCCTTCAGTATGCGTTTTTTCATTGGGGGCTGCATCCTTGGGGGATTTACACCATGGTGGCGATGTGCTTGGCCTATTTTCAGTTTCGAAAAGACAAACCAGGTTTGTTCAGCGCCAGTTGTGAGCCGATTTTCGGCGAGCGCATGCGGGGTGTTATGGGTCAACTCATTGATACCATTGCGGTTTTTGCCACGGTATTCGGGGTGGCCACGTCATTGGGCTTTGGGGCCATTCAGATCAGCGGAGGTCTCTCCTACCTGTTTGCCCTGCCCAATACCGTCATTCTGCAACTGGTGATGATAGCCGTGGTTACGGTGTTGTACATTCTGTCGGCACAGACCGGCCTCCACCGCGGGATCAGATACTTGAGCAACCTGAATATGGTGTTGGCAATCTCGCTGATGGGCTTTCTGTTGTTCCTGGGCCCGACAAAATTCATTATGGAGGTCTTTACCTCGGCTCTGGGCGCGTATCTTCAGAATTTGCCCACCATGAGCCTGTACCTGGCGCCGTTCGACGACTCCGGGTGGATACAGGATTGGACCTTGTTTTACTGGGCCTGGTGGATTGCCTGGGCGCCGTTCGTCGGGACCTTTATCGCGAGAATTTCCCGAGGCCGCACCGTCAGGGAGTTTGTCCTGGGGGTGTTGTTGGTCCCGACGCTCTTTTGCGCGTTCTGGTTTTCGGTTTTTGGGGGGACGGCCATTTCATTGGATATGTTCGAGCAGGTTGGCATGAAACAGGTCATCGATTCGCAAGGGAAGGAAGTCGCCCTGTTCACGCTGTTGGAGCATTTCCCCTTCGGCGGGATCATGTCACTCATTGCGATTTTCCTGATTGGCACGTTTTTCATCACGTCCGCGGATTCCGCCACGTTCGTGCTGGGCACCTTGACGTCGAACGGCAACCTGAACCCGCCGAATGCCATCAAGTTTACGTGGGGAATCATCCAATCCGTGGTGGCAGCCGTGTTGCTGTGGTCCGGCGGGCTCAAGGGTCTTCAAACGGGCTCGATCCTGGCCGCGTTCCCCTTTGCCGTCATCATTCTGCTCTTAATGCTGTCCCTCTTCCGGTCGTTCAGGGAGGAGATGCGGGCGGGCACATAGGCCCGCCCCTACAGGGAGGGCCGTTGTCTTCCCCTTCTCTATGTAGTCGAACACTCGGATATCAT
>VYFB01000086.1:6911-24441 GCA_009842645.1 Nitrospira sp. SB0677_bin_15
ACAGGGAGGGCCGTTGTCTTCCCCTTCTCTATGTAGTCGAACACTCGGATATCATTCTTGGCGTGTCGCCCTACAGGGAGGGCCGTTGTCTTCCCCTTCTCTATGTAGTCGAACACTCGGATATCATCCTTGGCGTGTCGCCCTACAGGGAGGGCCGTTGTCTTCCCCTTCTCTATGTACGCGATTTTATTGACCCTCAAAAAATTGCTGTGATAAGTTGGCCAGAAGATGGTTCTTGCCTTTCCCGTATTAACAAAGGGAAAACAAGGTTCACGAGGTGTGCGGGCGGATACAGGATGTCTCTGTCTTGGACCCTGTCTCTACCTCCCCTCGCCCCTCCTGATCCTTCGGCTTCGCTCAGGACAGGCAAAGGAGGGGAAAGCATGAAGCTCCCTCTCCCCCGGCGGGAGAGGGTTGGGGTGAGGGGGCATCAAAAACGAATGAGTGGACACATACAGCTATGACCATGGCCGATAGTGTGGCGGAACATATTGCCGCCTTGAAGGATGAGGATTGGGGTATCCGCGAAGATGCGGCCATTGCCCTTGGCGAATCCCGTGACCCCAGAGGAGTGAGTCCGTTGATTGAGGCCTTACGGGATTCCGATCGAGCCGTGAAAACTGCCGCCACTAATGCGTTGACGGCCATCGGAAGCCCGGCAGTCGTGGATTTGAGTTACTGCCTGCAGGACCCGGATCTGTCCGTACAGGAGGCTGCTGCGTCTGTTTTGTCCGAGATTGCCGATGAGCGGGTGCTCGAACCCTTGGAGTCCGCGCTCCTGAACCAGGATTGGGTTGTGCGCATGCATGCCGCCCGGGCCATGGGGCGACTCAAAAAACCACGGTCGGTTGAGACCCTGGTGCTGCTGCTTCAGGACAAGGTGCCGGCGGTCCGTGATGAAGCCATTGCGGCGCTGGTAGCCATTGGTGAGTCGGCGGTCGATCCCTTGGTGTCGGCGCTTGAAGATCAGGATTGGCGGGTCCGCCTGCGAGCCACGGAAGCGTTGTGTGTCTTGAAATCCCCGACGGCGGTTGAACCCCTGGTGGGTCTTGTGCAGCACGATCCCGATACGGCCGTGCGCCAGGAGGCCATTCGGGCACTCGGGTATATCGGCGACAAAACCGCAGTCGATCCCCTTTTGGGGGCCATTGAGGAATCCCGCCTGCAGGTTCGCGTCATCGAATCGCTCGGGAGAATCGGCGACCGGCGCGTCCTCCCCATGCTGTTTCGGCTGGTGAGTGAGTTGAAGACCAGTGATTATGAAGATCGAACCCCGGCTTGTGAGGATAACCGGTACGAAGAAGATCTGGCCCGCGTGGAGGAAGCCATTCGGGCCATTGCCCGCATCCATGACGAGGAGGCCATTCCTCTGTTAATCACGTCCCTGCAAAGCACCCTGATACGGAATGAAGCGAGTGACGCCTTGGTCCAGTTCGGACAGAAGGCCGTTGCTCCTTTGGTCAGACAACTGCAACGTGAACAGGATGAAAACATTCGCTACCATATCAAGGAAACCTTGACCCAGTTGGGATGGAACCCCAAACGGGTGCGTTTATAGTACAATCCCTCATGCAGGCCCTTCGACTGTGCTCAGGACAGGCTTGCCGCCTGCACCACAAGGGATGAAAAGGGAGCATATCGCCCCCTTCCGTCATTCCCGACATCTTTAATCGGGAATCCAGGGTTTTTATTTTGTTCTTTGTCCGTGAAGACAAAAGACACTGGATTCCTGCTTTCGCAGGAATGACGAAGCGGGGTCGGGGATGACAAAGGTTGCGATTTTCGTATCGATTGCAAATGAAAGGTGAGGCCGCGTTGCCATGCCGAAAGAAACCATTGAAGTCATCGTGACCGAGCTTGATCATGAGGAAGATTGGCGCCGTATGCGTGCCACGGCCACGTGTCTGAAGGGCGGCCCCAACGTCGTAGCCCTGGTCATCGAAGCCATGAAAACCGGGGCACCGGATTATCAGATTGAAGCGGCCCGCATGTTGGCGCGGATCAGGGACCCTCAGGCAGGGGTGCCGCTGGTCGAGTTGATGCAGGGCGAGAATGAGAGCGTGCGGGAGGCCGTGGTGGACTCACTGGAACAAATGGCCGGCATCGTCAATGAAGAGACCGCGGCAGCCCTGGTCGAGCTGTTGAAACATGAAACGCTTCGGCCCTCGGTTGCCAAGCTCCTGGGGGTCATTCCCACGTCGATCGGCCCCCTGACCGTCATGCTCAAGGACCCGGATGAAGAGGCGCGGGTCAACGCCGCCCGAATCCTGGATCATCTCCTGGATCCACGCTCCGCGGATGCGCTGGTCGATGCGATGGGAGATCCCGCGCTGTGTGATCTGACGATCGGGACCCTGAAAAAACTCAGCGCCATTCGGGATCGCATCGACGAGGTGATGGATGAATTACGGGACGTGGAAGCATCCGAACTCCGGGAAGGAGCGCGGCAGGAAGCCGTGCAAAAACTGCATCCGATCGGCCGGCCGAGCGTCGAGATCTTAATCGAGTACCTCGAAGACGATGATTGGGTGGTGCGTGAAGCCGCAGCGGACGTATTGGGAAAAATCGGCGACGTCCGGGCGGTTGAGCCGTTGATCGATCGTCTCAAGCGGGATAAGGATACGGGCGTCAAAGAACTGGCGACCAAGGGCTTGGGCTTGATCGGTGACGCCAGGCCGGTTCCTCTCCTGATTGACATGATTCCGATCAAACCATTACGGGTATTGGCAGTGGAAGCCTTGGAAAAGATCAAGGACGTGGAAGCCTTGCGTCCCTATGCGGAGGTGTTCAAGAGAATGAAAAACGACCGTGACGGGTTGGTTTCGTATAACTCGGGGGTCATCATCGATAAATTGGAAGCCGCGGCCGCGCAGATGGATGAAACGCAGTGGGCGGAGAAGGAGCAGGTGAATGGCTGATAGTCAGCGCATCGAACAATTATTGTCCGCGCTTCGAGATGAAAACGAAGGTCTGCAAAATTATGCGGCGGCGGGACTCGGAGGACTGGGTGATTCGGCCATCCCCCGCCTGATCGAGATGTTTGAGGATGATGATCTCGTGATCCGGGAGGCCGCGGTCAACGCCATCGTGCAAATCGGAGAACCGGCGATAGATCACTTGATCGAAGCATTGGAAGAAGATGAATGGACCGTGCGGGAGCAGGCAGCCTCGGCACTCGGGAAATTGAAGAGCGCCCGGGCGGTGCCGCCGTTGGTCAAGGCGTTGAAAGACAAGGATGGGGGCGTCCGGACCGCCGCGGTTTGGGCCCTGGAACGGATCGGTGATCCCGAAGCCGTGCCGGCCCTGGTGGATTGCCTCATGGATGCGATGTTGCGCGAAGACGTGGCTCGCGTGTTAAAAAAGATCGGCGACGCCAGGGCCACGGATGCCTTGATCGACGGGCTGAAAGGATCCAGTTGGATCGTCCGCCGCCATGCCGCCGAAGCCTTGGGGAAAATCGGCGATCCCAAGGGGTTTGCTTCGCTGGTCGAAGCCTTGACTGATGAGGACTGGCTGGTACGTCGGAACGCGGCTGAATCCTTGGCCCGGTTGGGTGATGCCCGCGCCATTCAGCCGGTGGTCGCCTTGTTGGAAGATGAAAATGAAATGGTCCGCGACACCGCCGAAGGCGTGTTGGCGAGTTTAGGATGGAAACCCGAGTCATGAAGGAGATATAGATATGGCAGATCCAGCTCCAACCCCTCTTGTGCAGATTACTCCCAAGAGTGCCAAGAAAGACGGCTTTAACCTGGTGACCGAAAACGTCATCGCCGTCAACCTGGAAGACAGACAGCTTGAAGTCGAGTTGTTGGCCTATGATGGGAAAACCGTGTTATTGGACGTAGCCGAAGACGCACTTGAGGATCTCCAAAAAATCAAGCCGGGTGACGGGGCCACCCTCCGTATCGTCGAGGAAGAAGGCAAGCGGCTGGTCAAGCAATTTCGGATTCGGGCGAAAGATCCGAACGTCGTCAAAGTCGACGCCGCGTTGATGGATTTGAAGGATTCACACTGGCTCAATCGCAAATATGCCATTGAGACATTGGGAGAACTCAAGTCCGCCGACGCCGTGGATCCCCTCGTCGAGTGTTTGGAAGACGACGTGGGTGACGTCCGGCATCGAGCCTATGACGCCTTGATCAAAATCGGTGCACCGTCCGTTCCTAAAGTGATTCCGCTGCTGGTGTCGGAAGAAGATGAATTGCGTCAGTCCGCGACCGAGATTCTACGGAAAATCGGCAAGCCGGCGGTCGAACCCTTGGCCACGGCCCTGGTCGATGCCGAGGGTCCGTTGAAAAAACGGATTACCAAAGTGTTGGATCGCATGGGGTATAAACCCAAAGAGGCGTAAGCCTGCCCCGGCGTGACCCTGCGGCCCAACGGTCAGGACGGCTTATAGAACCTCTGAGTTAATGTGATAGCGGGATGCAGGGCAAGGCGTCCCGGAGCGAAACCTGAAGCTTATCAAACGAGATAGGTGAGGGTTGAGCGAGGACACAACGCAGCCCTGCGCCCGATAGTGCATTAAATCAGAGGTTCCTTATAGGGGTTCACGCCAGTGGCGGGACGTCCGACCGACACGTAATAAAACCCGCAGGCGGCGATCCGTTCGGGTTCGTAGACGTTCCGCAGGTCGATAAACACCGGCACGCGCAGCAGCGATTTCACGTGCTCCAAATCCAGGTTTCGGAATTGATTCCACTCCGTAGCGAGCACCACGGCATCCGCGCCCGTCATGGCATCATACGCATCCTGACAGCCGATCAGGCCGGGTAACGCGTTCAGCGCGCCGGCCAATCCTTCCGGGTCATAGGCCCGGATGGCGCAGCCTTCCTTCATCAGGTGTTCCGCGATCATCAACGCGGGCGAATCCCGGAGATCATCGGTATTGGGTTTAAAGGTCAACCCCAAAAGGGCCAGGGTCTTCCCCTGGACGCCGTTCACCGCGTCACGGATTTTATCGACCATGCGAGCGCGCTGTTGCTCATTCACGCGTTTGGTCGCGGCTGCCAGCTTCATGGTATATCCGGCTGTCTCTCCAATGTGAACCAGCGCCGCGGTGTCCTTCCCGAAACAGGAGCCGCCGAACCCGGGTCCGGCGTGCAGGAATTTGGAGCCGATCCGTTTGTCCAGCCCCATGGCTTTGGCCACGGTTTGCACGTTGGCATCCACCAGTTCACATAAATTGGCCACTTCATTGATAAAGGAAATCTTGGTGGCCAGAAACACGTTCGATGCGTATTTGATCATTTCTGCCGTCTGAAGGTTCGTGACCACGAACGGCGTTTCAATCAGGTACAATGGCCGATAGAGATCCTTCAGGATCGCCGCAGCCTGTTCGCTCTCCATGCCGATGACCACGCGATCCGGGCGCATGAAGTCTTCAATGGCCGATCCCTCGCGTAAGAACTCCGGGTTGGACGCCACGTCGAAGTTGATGGGTTTGGATTGATGGGCCCTGATGATGTCCCGCACTCGTGTCGATGTTCCCACGGGCACGGTCGACTTGGTGGCTACCACCTTGTACCCCCTCATGCGGCTCCCGATGCTCCGGGCCACCTCATCCACGTAGGACAGATCAGCCGAACCATCAAGGTTTGAGGGCGTGCCGACCGCGATAAAAATCACCAACGCTGTATCCACGGCCTGATTTAAGTCGGTAGTAAAGGTGAGCCGGCCGGATTGGAGCCCTTTGGTCACCAATGCGGCCAAGCCGGGTTCATAAAACGGCACGTCACCGTGTTCCAATTGTTGAACGCGGGCAGCGTCCACGTCCATGCACGTGACATTGAGTCCGAATTCCGCAAAGCACGCGCCGGTGACGAGTCCCACGTATCCCGTTCCGAGAACACTAATATGCATCACGCATCACAACCTTTTATTTGAATGGTGTCATTGTCCCTACAGGTGTATCTTCACGGGTTTTCTTGACAGGGTAGCATACGCGAACTAGAATCAAAATCGAAAGTCCTTCCCGAGAGCGGGAATAGCTCAGTGGTAGAGCATCGCCTTGCCAAGGCGAGGGTCGGGGGTTCAAATCCCCTTTCCCGCTCCAATCTTCCCCAACGCACCGCTGGATTTGAACGCCCGACCGGGGATTACGAAAGGGGTGTGCCCCTTTCGTGGGGTGACCGGAGCGTAGCGGAGGCGCGAGGGGGCTGGCCCCCTAGCGGGAGACGGCGGAGACGGGGGTTGGTCTGCGCCAGCGACGGAGGGGGTTCAAATCCCCTTTCCCGCTCCAACTTTCAGCGCCATGAGGGTCATGCGGCATGCGGCTGAATTTCTCGTTCGATTCTACTGCGAACCGTGCGTTCGGCGACGTCAAGATCATAGCGGGTCTGCAGATTAATCCAGAACTCCGGTGTCGTCCCGAAATAGCGCCCGAGGCGTAGCGCGGTGTCGGTTGTGATGGCGCGGCGTCCGATCACGATATCGTTCAACCGCGGGCGTGAAACCTTGAGCGCCTTGGCAAGCCGATACACGCTGAGATCCATTGGTGTCAGAAATTCATCACGTAGTATCTCACCGGGATGCATCGGCGGTAGTCGCCGTCCTGATGTTACGTCCGAGAAATCAATCTGCCGCCGGTCGATGTTCTTCCGATGAATGGACATGGTCACTTCGCCTCCTCAATGGCAATCAACGATCTCGACGTGCCAAGCTTCACCGTTTCGCCAAACGAAACAAACGCGCCACTGTTTGTTGATGCGAATACTGTATTGCCCCTGGCGTTCTCCCTTCAAGACTTCCAGCCGATTGCCGGGCGGTATGCGCAGGTCATCCAATCGGGTAGCTGCCTCAATGATCAGGAGCTTCGTCCGTGCATGCCGCTGGACCCTCATGGGCAGGCTGCGAACAGACAGACCGACGAAGATGGCTGCCGTGCGTTTGTCGGCAAAGCTCTTGATCACGACTGATCGTAACGATTAACGGTACGCTCGGTCAAGTGCGCAATCATTACGTCACCGGCTCGGCACCCGTTCAGGGACGAGTACGAGGTGCCACGGAGGGACTTCTTCGCTCATGTGACGAAATTGCCGGGCGGTGCTTCCGGCGGGCATGCCGGGAAATACGGCGCCACGGCGAATTTCCGCAAAACGGAAACGGTAGGCAATCGGGTTGCGTTCTCGATGAGTCGTGCTGGCGGGAAGATTCTGTCGAAGCGGGGTGACATCCGACAGGTGACAGCGTTCTCCGACTGTTAAGGAAGACAGGGTTTGATGAACGTGCCCGAAGATCTCAGGAAGAACGTCCGGGGTGAAGACAACGTCCTGAGGGCGCATGCCGGGATCTTCCACCAGTTGAGCGAGTATTTCCCAAAATACTTCGTCGTCAATGGCCGAGAGTATGCAAAGTGCGCCGCGACGGACCGCAAGGTTCAATAGCGCCAACGGACCTTGAATCACGAACTTCCAGTGTGGAAAGGTCAAAGCCTGTCCTCGATGCATGACTTCCAGGGCTTTCTCTCCGCGAACTTGAACCGTCCGGTATTTGCCCTTGGTTTGTGTGAGGTGGGAGTGGATCGTGGCCGGCGATAACCGCGTCGGTTCATAGGCAAAGGTCGGCGTGGCCGGCGCGTGACAGGTCAACACGGTGTACCGGGCGAGCAGGTGGGGGTGCGTCGAAAGATCCATCATGTCGACACCGCCCCAAAACCGGAAATGCAGAGTGTCCGGAGCGTCGCGGGTCAATCGCTGAAGACGCTCAGGGTCGGCATGGTATGCCCCACCCAATTGTGAGCCGGGTTGAAGGCGGTCCACGGCATGAAGCGTGAGAACTTTTCCGCTTTCTTGCAATGCAGGAAAATAGTGATCGAGTAATTCTTCCTCGAATGACAAATCTCCCGCGCCCAAATCCAGCAAAGACGGCTTTTCCACGTGAAGAAGAAGATCATACGGCGATACATTTTGTTTCACGAAGGACTCAACCTCATGAGGCGCGGGCCCGGACGAGGTCGCTTCTTCGCGGACGAGGGCGAAATATACGCACAACGCTCGAATCGCCTTTGCGGGAGGCAACCCCGTTAATTCTTTGAGCCGCACCCGGTCGGTCCCCTCTGCCGAAGCAGGGCTCAGGCCGGCAACCAGTCCGTCTCGAAGCGTGCCTGGCAAAGGGCTGTGCTGAATGCGTTCCACGAGCCGGGCCAGGGTGTGTTCAAGCCTGGATCGGTGTACCAGCTTCCTGGCAGATTCCCAGGCAGCGGGATCTGCTGATTTGCTTTCCTGGATGAGCCTCCGAAGTTGAGCGGGGTTTTGTGGCGCTGCCGGTTCGACCGCCGGCGTGGAGGGTGGTTTCGACACGCAGGGAGCGTAGCTGTGGTTTTGATCGGCCGTCAAGATTTGCTGGGATCAGAGGTTCCATGGTGTGATAAGTTGCGGGCGGACACCCCCTGTGCTACATCATGCGTATGCTGCAATCCGTTACTGACTGTTCGCGTCAGACGTTGGCGTTCATGGCGTTTATGTGTGTGATGCTGGTTGCCACCAGTGCTTGCGCCACGGTCCTCTCCCCCGGCAACTATCGGGTCGGCCAGATCATTGAACCCCAAGAAAAGACCACGCTGTCAGACCGGGAATTCCGTGCGATTCTCCAATCGGCTGACATCATCTATATCGGCGAGGCTCATTACACGCCTTCCCACGTCGAGGCCGCACTGCAGGTGCTCCAAAGTGTGGTCAACGGAGGCAGAAAACCGGTCCTGGGCATGGAAATGTTCAGTTGGGACGGGCAAGCCGGACTTGACCGCTACCTCACGGGTGCGGTGACGTCCACGGAGGATTTTCTGACCGAATCCCACTGGAAGAACAATTGGGGCGGAAAATACGCGGATTACTCGCCGCTCGTCGATTTTGCGAAAACCCATGACCTCACGTTGCTGGGCCTCAATCCGCCTCGCCCTCTCGTCAGGAACGTGGCGAAACAAGGACTTGCCGCTATTGAAAGCAGTCCGGAGGGGTCCCCGGCACTGACCGGGGGGTGGACCATTCCCGTTCCGTTCCCTGACGACGATCCTGAGTATCGACGGGTCATTTACGATCAGATTGAACAGTGTCATGCAGGTTTGTCACAGGAGGTCTATGAGAAAATCTATGAAGCGTCCGTTTTTCGGGATGAAGGCATGGCATCCGTCATTTCGACGACGGTCAAATCGGAGATGCCCGCACGAACGACCTTTGTCAGTTACACCGGGGCAGGGCATATCCAATACGGACTACCGATTCCCAAACGGGTGCAGCGGCAGTTGGGTGCGCCGGTGAAAGACGTGACGGTGTATCTCCACGCGCTGGACCCCGAACACCCCGAAGACGTCGATCATTTGATCGACGAACGCATTGCGGATTACGTATGGCTCACAGCCTTAGGCCCCCAGGGAAGGCAACCCCGGTGCGGGGAATAGAGATTGGATCGCCGATTCAAAAAATGCTGCGTTTTCTGCATTGGCGAAATATTCGAGCCAGCCGGAAGAATCCACAACATTCATATCCGCTCTTCCTCACGCGGCACGTCGGTTTCAATGCCTTTTATAAAACCACGCATTTGGCGCAAAGGACGCACAGGAATCAATTCAATGCGATTGTTATAGGCAATAGCTTGAATCTTTTGCCCTGGCGCAAGGCTCAGTTCATCCCGAATGTCTTTTGGGATTACCACCTGAAACTTTGGCGAGATCGTCACGGTTGGCATACGAATCCTCCCTCGATCATACTGTGGACTCAACTGCACCTTGTCGGAATCCCTGAATGTAAGGTATTAGAGGTTGAAAGGCAATGACGATTCCAGGAACGGGAATCGTTTTAAAAAAATCGGCTTCACGAAGCAAACGCAAGGAGGAAAAGCATGGGAGATCCGGTCAAAATTGCGCAACGGATGCCGTACGTGTTGGAGATGGAGCCCGGCAAGTACTATTGGTGCCGGTGTGGTCGATCCAAGACGCAACCTTTTTGCGATGGATCACACACGGGCACGGAGCATTCCCCTGTGGAAATTGAACTCACCGAGAAAAAGCGAGTGGCGTGGTGTGGATGTAAGCATACGAAAAAACAGCCGTTTTGTGATGGAACCCATTCCGACCTCGAAGAATAGCATTGCCTTTCCCGGCAGAGTTTCTATATAATTTCGCACTTCCGGACTCGAATTACGTTTTTCTGCTTGCCAAGGAGGATGAAACCATGAAGAAGACCATACAGGGAATTCTTGGTGCGGCTGTCCTGGTTGTCAGTGCCTCACCTGCTTTCGCCAATGAACCGGGTGGTGGCTATGAGGGGATCACCGCCATGTATTATGCGATGATCGGCCTGGTTCTTGCGTACGGCGCGTGGGATATTTTCTTCAAAAAGGACTGACGTCCCTTAGATTTAGAAATCGCCTCCTTTCAGGCCCTGTCAGGGCCGTGAAAGGAGGCGCTCTTTTTTTGAGGCTGTGGTGTCGGGTTACGCCTGTTCGGCTAAGCCGATCTACGGCTGCTAACAATCTTGTCGAGTTAAATACGTAATTCCCTAACAAAACGTAGCGTTTTTGTAAATATGCTGCTGTACTCTTCACACGTTGCGCACCAGCGTCGACGACCGTTTTTTGCTCGTGCCCCGCTTGATTCCATCGCAATTGTTTCGTGGGTTCGAAGGGAAGCTTAAGGGAGGGTATGATCATGGCGAGCATCACGATCCGCAATCTCGACGAAGACGTGAAAGCCCAACTTCGCATGCGGGCCGTCGGAAACGGCCGCTCCATGGAGGAGGAAGCACGACTGATTCTGCGCGAAGCGGTTAGCCGCAAGACTGGTCCCGAGAACCTCGCGAGCGCTATCCGCAACCGGTTTGTGCCCTTGGGCGGCGTGGAACTGAAACTGCCACCACGTGAGCCACCACGTGAGCCGCCCAGGTTCGAGTGAAGTGACTGGCATGGTCGTGCTCGACACCACCGTTGTATCCGAGTTGATGCGTTTGTCGTCAGATCCGGCCGTCGAGGCTTGGACCGCGGGACACCCAGCAGCAAGTCTGTTCTTTTCTGCAGTCGGCGAAGCGGAACTGCGGTACGGCGTTGCCATCATGCCAGCGGGCAGGCGTCGGGACAGGCTTGCTGCTGAGATCGAAGCGATGCTGCGCGACGACTTCGAGGGCAGGGTGCTCCCATTCGACAGTGACGCAGCGCGTTTCTATGCACAGATTGCTGCCTCCCGCCGCGCTGCCGGTCGGTCTGTCTCCCAGACGGATTGCCAGATCGCGGCGATTGCCCGGGCACATGGCATGGCTGTGGCGACGCGGAACGTTCGGGATTTTGTGGACGCGGGCATCGATGTGATCGACCCTTGGGACGGTGCATAAACGTAGCGTCCGAATCTGTGTCCACCTTCCTGAACGCCTTGCACGTGACGAAGGTTATGAAGCTGGGAGGGGGTCTTCTTTTTTGAGTAACGGGTCGATCACGTTAAACACTGTTTCCGCGACGATACGGTATCCTTCCGCGGTGGGATGGATGCCGTCAGCCTGGTTCAATTCTTTCCGCGCCGCCACGCCTTCAAGAAAAAAGGGGATTAAGGTTGCCGAGTGGTTTCGGGCTAATTGCTCAAACAGCGAGGCAAAGCCCGTGGTATAGTCCACGCCGTAATTCGGCGGTATCTGCATCCCTGCCAGCACGACCTCGACGCCTGCTTGCTGCAACCCGTCGATAATCTTCGCCAAATTCGATGCCATGAGAGACAAGGGCTGTCCCCGCAGGCCGTCGTTTGCGCCCAATTCGAGAATCACCATCGACGGCCGGCTTTTGAGAATCCAGTCGAGGCGGCGCAACCCGCCCGTCGTGGTATCTCCGCTGACGCCGGCATTGATGACTTCATGGGGATAGCCTGCCTCGCGCAGGCGGCGTTGCAGTTGAGCGGGGTACGATTGATCGGGAGAAACGCCCAGTCCGGCGGTGAGACTGTCCCCGAACGCCACGATTCGAGCGGGCTTCGTGACAACGCGGTCTGACCCGTTCAAAACGTGAGAAGACGCAACGTTTCCTTCAAGTTGCGTTTCCGTTGTGGGCAGAGCAGGATCTTTCGGGTCACACCCTCCCACTCCTGACAAAAGCAGGAGAATCCCTATAGCGGTCCGCAACCATCGTCCTGATTGCCTGAATCGTTGCGTGCCGAAAGGGTGAAAAGCGTGAGAGTCGGGAGCCATAGTGTATAATAAACCGCGTTGATGCAAGTTTGCCAAGAGGAAAGAGACGGTTCGGGCCATGATTCGCGTTGAGAATCTCACCATGCAACTCCGGGGCGGCGGCCACGTGGTATCCATCCTCAAGGGGTTGAACTTTGAGGTGCCGCGCAAACAGATGGTGTCCATTGTGGGCCCGTCGGGGAGCGGGAAATCCACTCTGCTGGGACTGTTGGCCGGATTGGATAAACCGACCACCGGCTCCATTTGGTTGAACGACCAGGAAATCACGACGCGGACGGAATCACAACTGGCGCACTTTCGACGGCAAAACGTCGGGTACCTTTTTCAGGCCTTTCATCTTATCCCCACGTTGACGGCCTTGGAGAACGTCATGCTTCCCATGGAATTGAGCGGCGATGCGACTGCGAAGGATCGTGCTCGTGAATTGTTGGAGGCCGTGGGGTTGCAAGACCGTCAACGCCACTATCCCACCCAACTCTCCGGAGGGGAGCAACAGCGTGCGGCAGTGGCGCGAGCCTTTTCCTGCCGTCCTCCGATTTTACTGGCGGACGAGCCGACCGGGAATTTGGACAGTGCCACCGGGCAACTGGTCATTGATTTGTTGCTCAGGCTCCATCGCGATCAGGGGAGCACGTTGCTCCTCGTCACGCACGATCCTTCGCTCGCCGAACAAACGGAGAGGATCATCACCCTTCACGACGGCACGATTGCGTCGGACGTGCTGGTTCCATAGCTCATGCAACGAGTACCCATTTCGTTCCTCATGGCGTGGCGGGAAATTCGAGGCAGTTGGCGTCAGTTTGTCTTCTTCCTGGCCTGTTTGGCAGTTGGCGTCGGGGCCGTGGTCGGGATTGAATTGTTTGCGACAAACGTGGAATCCCTTATTCTCCGCGATGCCAGGAGTCTTTTGGGCGGTGATCTGGAAATTCGTGCGGCCCATCAATTGAGTGAATCCGGGAGAAAGACGCTGGATGACCTGAGCGCGCGCCACGTCGAGGTGGCGCACGTGAGGGAGCTTGTGGGCATGGCGGCCGTTCCCGTGGCGGAGTATTCCCAACGGCCCGGGGCTCAAGCGACGCAGTTGATTGAAATCAAAGCCGTTGAAGATCAGTACCCGTTGTACGGACAGGTGGAGATGATACCCCAACAATCTCTCCGGGATTCGCTTGCCCCTCTCGACTGTCCTTCACTCCCCTGCTTCGGGGCCGTGGTGCAGGAATCCTTACTCATCAGCTTCGGACTTCAACTCCACGATCACCTCAAGATCGGACAAGCCTGGTTCGTCGTGACCGGGATACTCGTCAAAGAGCCGGACCGCGTGGCCAGTGCCTTCAGTTTGGGGCCGCGAGTGCTGATCTCCAGGCAGGCGTTACAGGCGACGGACCTGGTCAAACCGGGCAGCCGCATACGTGAGCGCTACCTGCTTCGCGTTCCGGAGTCACTGGCCCTTGGCCCGCTTCGAGGTGAGCTGCAAGGACGGCTCGGGTCTGAGGGTGCCAGCGTCTCATCGTATCGTGACGCCCAACCGCGTATTCGGAGATTCCTGGATCAGCTCACTACCTATTTGGGCCTCATCAGTCTCACGTCACTGTTTGTGGGCGGGATCGGTATTGCCTGCACCATTCATGGGTTCATGCGTCACAAACTCACGACCGTCGCGATTCTGAAGACCCTGGGAGCCGACGCCGGCCTGCTGATGAGGGTCTACCTGTTCCAGAGTCTGTTCATGGGGTGCCTTGGCAGTCTGGGCGGAGTGGCCATGGGAGTCGGGCTGCAAAGGCTGTTGCCCGTGCTCCTGGGTGAACTCATTCCGGTCGCCGTCAGCAGCCACGTCACGGCGTTGCCCCTGGGTAAAGGCCTGCTGGTAGGGGTGGTGACGACGTTCTGTTTTACGATTTGGCCGTTACTCGCTATCAAGGAAATCCCGCCCGCGCTGGTTTTCCGCCGAGAAGTAGAGCAGCATCACGTTCAAATCGAAGGTTCGCGATTGAGGTGGGCGTGGAACGCGTTGCTGCAACTTGTGCGGGATCGCCATCGACTCGGCACGGCCGTGATGATGGGTTGCGGCCTGACCGTCCTCGCCGCGTGGCAAGCGCGCTCACTCACGTTGGGGGCGCTCTTTATCGTTGCGTTTTGCGCCGCGGTGATTCTGATTCAAGTTGGCGTATGGGGGTTGCTCAACGGTCTGGACAAACTTCCCCGACCCCGTTCATTCGTGATCAGGCAGGCGCTGGGTAACGTGCAACGACCGGGGAATTTCACTGTGGGCATGGCCGTGGCGATCGGGGTCGGCGTCATGGTCATCGTGACTGTCGCACTGGTGAAATCATCGTTGCTCGTCGCCCTCGGAGAACGCATCCCGAAGGATGCCCCGACGTTTTTCTTTATCGACGTTCAACCGGATCAAAGGGAGACATTTGAAGAAATCGTGCAACGGGAAGCCGCTCAGGCTTCGTACCGGCTCACCCCCGTGGTTCGGGCGCGGCTGAGGGCAATCGACGGTCACGTGATTGATCCGGAAGAGCACAAGGGCAAACGGAATGGATGGTATTTCACCAGAGAATACGTGCTCACCGCGCTCTCGACGCTCCCCCGCGACAACGTCGTGGTCAAAGGGGCATGGTGGGCGGCTGGTTCACCGCCAGCGAAGCAAACGGATTCTCAGCACCAGGAAGCCTCCATCCGCGTGTCGATTGAGGACCAGGCCGCTGTCAACCTCGGCGCGGACGTCGGGTCCACGATCGAGTTCACCGTGCAAGGGGCCCCCGTGTCCGCAGTCGTCCAAAGTATGAGGCAGGTTGACTGGGGCAGTTTTACCATGAACTTTTTCATGATTCTTTCCCCGGGCGCGCTGGACGGAGCCCCGATGACTTACATTGCCTCAGCAAAAGTCGAAGCCGAAGAAGAGCTCCCGCTCCAGCACGCGCTCGTTCAAGCCCTGCCGAACGTGACGGCGATCAAGGTCGGCGACGTGCTAGCCAACGTGGCGAGGCTGCTGGAGCAGTTGGCCTGGGCGATTCAGGGGATTGCGCTGTTGAGCATGGTCAGCGGCGCGGTCGTCATGACCGCGGCCGTCTCGTCGACGCGGTACCGTCGTCTGTACGAGTCGGCCATTCTCAAGGCGATTGGCGGAACACGCCGGGTTGTTGTGGCATCCTTTGCCGTGGAATTTGCCCTGATCGGGGGACTCGCGGGTCTGATTGGCGTGGGATTGGCCAGCGCGCTCTCTTGGGCCATCCTGCATTTTTTCCTGGATCTCGCCTGGACGGTTCAACCCTTGGTGCTGGGTTGGGGTCTCATGACGACAGTGGGCCTGGCCGTGGCCGTGGGGTTGCTGAGCACCTTCAAAATTCTCGGTGAACCACCGCTAGCCGTGTTACGGCAGGAATAGGGAAAGGATGTGTCACCAAGGCCGAAGCGTGAATTGACAAAAAACGGAAATTCCAACAAAATTGATAGGAAAGTAAGAATTCGGGAGTAAGAAAATGCGCGTCACTGAAAAAGGACAAGTTACCATACCCGTCTCTCTGCGAAAACGTTATGGACTTCATCCAAACGTCCAAGTGGAATTTCTCGCTGAGGCTGAAGGCATTCGAATACAGAAACTGAGGTCCGGATCCTCCAATCCTTTCCGTGCCCTGAGGGGCGTTGTGAAGAAACGACTGGCGGTTGACCGGTACATCGAAGAGATTCGAGGGCGATGATTACCGCGGTGGACACCAGCATCCTGCTGGATGTCCTTGTTGATGCCGGTGACGCCGATCAATCAGAAGCACTACTCATTCAAGCCTATGAACGAGGAAGTCTCATCATTTCTCCTGCGGTCTATGCCGAACTCGTACCTCAGACGCAAAGCCAGGGTGAACTTGATCGTTGGCTGAGCAATGGCGGAATCGACGTCATTCCTTTCACAAGAGAACATGCGTACACCGCAGGCTTGGCTCATGCTGCTTATCGCAAGGCCGGCGGGAAGCGCACTCGTGTTCTGGCGGACTTTTTCATTGGTGCGCATGCCCTCCATGAAGCCAACGCGTTGCTCACGCGGGACCGCGGCTTCTATCGAAAGTATTTCTCCGGCTTGGTAATTGTTCCAAGACCCGGCAAACAGTCGTGAGAGAAGCAGAGGAGGATAGCGCAATCATTCGCCATCGAAAGGCTTTCCCAATGCGAAGCTACTCTCCTGACCGGATGAAGACGGCGTTTTCGATTCGTTCGAATGCGTTGGTGTAAATCCTGACGTCCAGGATCGGGGTATCCCGCCGGCTGTTCTGGCCTTGGGCGGAGGACGATTGTCTCGTCATCACGAAATTCAATCGCACGCGGGTCACGTCCTTGATTTCTTCGATGAACGCCGTCGCTACCGTCTGCTCGACAGACTGAGTCGTTGCAGCCGGTTGACCTCCCAATACACCCCCTATGACGCCGATGAAGATTTCCGCTTCGGGGCCAATAAAAGTGCTTTGCGACGCACTTTCCGCATTGATAAATCCGGTGTTCAGATCTGCGTTCTTGATCGTGTACCCCAAATCCTGAAAGACCGAGACGACGCTGGCAAACGTGATCTTCTTGGGAGCTTCATACTCTCGTGTCTGGATGCTTTGGATTTCCAGCGGCGTCATGGGAGGTTTCTGTTGTTGTGGACCAACGCAGCCGCTAATGGTGAAAGCTGTGACAATCAGCACCACCCATATGTGTGTCCGAAACACGCTCACGTGTCCTCCTGCGGGATGTCTCAAGGTAGTCGATGGAAACGCCTGTAGATTTCTGCTGTTCAGAACTTGGACGTTCGGCTTCGGAAGTCATTCACCACGTCGTGTTCATCGAATTTGATGATCAGGGTAATCATGCTTGAACTGCTTTCAAACCCGGATGACCGTGAACTTTGACCGGCGAGAATGATGGTCCAATAACCTGATTGGCTTGAGGATTGAGAGACCTGCGCGGCTCGCTGGTACGTCCAGACTTCGCGTCCTGCTCCGTCACGGGTGGTGATGTTCGGTGATCCAAAATGTTCCAGGACCTGAGCTTTCGTCGTCTTCCCGACGATCAGGTTCATCTGAACGTTTCCCTGCGTGAGCTGCGAATTGCGCTGAGTTAAGGGTTGAGGAGGGTCAACGCAGGCGCCCAGGGTCATGACCACACCGAGGATGAGCGGCAGTTTGCGAATGTGCGTCATCGTTTTCTCCATTCGTTCAAAAATCGAAGGTCGTGGAAATCATAACGGAAAGGCATCTCCGGAGAACTGACGGGGCTTCAACATGAAGGAAAAAAGGATTATATACTAAAAAAATATATTAACGAAGATTGGATATCAAGGAACCTCTGATTAAGTGTGATAGCGGGATGCCGGGCAAGGCGTCCCGGAGCGA
>VYFB01000005.1 GCA_009842645.1 Nitrospira sp. SB0677_bin_15
CCCCCGCGTCATCCCCGACCCCGATCGGGGATCCAGGGTCTTTGCTTTTTCTTTTGTCCCTGAAAACAACAACCCTGGATTCCTGCTTTCGCAGGAATGACGAAAGGGGAAAACAGGAATGACGGTTCAGGGCGCAGTGACTATTTCGTTATTCGGAGTGGTATTGGCTGTTTTCTTACCAATATAATAGAGGAGAAGACATGATCTCATTGGGACTGGAGAATCCGTTGAAGCCTCGCCGAAAGACCATCCTCTTCACCATCATGGGAATCGTGTGTCTCGTCTTCGGGGGATGCGGCGGTGGATGGCCTCAAGCCCGTCTCGATACGTTTCTCGGCCAGCAGACGGAGACCGGGCGCTTCGCCGTTGCTGAATGGCCGGAGGCTCCGGTACACGCGGGTCTCTGGGTGATCAACGACACCGGTGCTCCGGGTTCGGCCCCCGAACTCTCCGAAACCGCGTTCGCTGGCCTGACTGAGCACGCGCGGCAGCAATTGCTGCATGCCGTTCCCATCAAGATCCGCGTTGTCCGCTCACCGGACCCTGGCGTCTCGCCTCCGTCTTTTGCTGCCGTTCTGCACTGGGGGCAAGATCAACGCGTCGATTACATCGTGCTGACTATTCTCTCGAGTACCGAAATCGAGGTGCCGGAAAGATTTCCCTGGCGGGGGTCTACGCTGGGGGCCATCGCGCGCGGGTTGCAGTTCGGGTATCGCGCGGAAAACCTGGCCCTGGCCGAATTGGCGTTGGTCGACGTGCGTACCGGCCACGTGTTGGCGCGAGTCGAGGGGAATGCCTGGGCTTCCCTGGACCGGCTGGACCCGTCCATCGAGTCTAACGAGTACCCGGTGGTTCGACGGAACCTTGAAGATCCGCCCATTTACCCTGAGAAAGAAGCCGATGCGCACGACGTCATGCGAGCGGTTGCCGCCGGCGATGCCATCGATCAGGCCGTGCTGCATTGGAAAGAGGCCTGGCGTTGACAGAATGGAGAAACTGATCTCATAAGAATTGTCATTCTGAGCCGAAGGCGAAGAATCTCGTCGTTTCATCCGTCGAACGCTTGGAACAGCAGATTCTTCGCTTCGCTCAGAATGACACAGGAAGTCGGAATGACACAGAGGCTCGGAATGGCACAGGGAGTTTGGGCATAGAGTGAGAACCTAGCGATAATTGACGAATTGCAGGTCAATGCCGAAGTCCTGCTGTTTCAGAAAATTGATGACCGTTTGCAGTTCGTCTTTGCTTTTGCTCTGCACGCGCACCTGATCGCCTTGAATCTGCGCCTGCGCCTTGAACTTGTTCTCCTTCAGGCTCTTCGCGATGGCCTTGGCTTTGTCTTCGACGATCCCGCTTTGCACCGTGACGTGTTGCCGCACGGTCCCTCCCAGGGCCTGTTCCACCTTGCCGTAGTTCAGGGCTTTCAACGACACGCTACGTTTCACGCACTTTCCCCTGAGGACGTCGATGACCGCCTTGAGTTTGTAATCGTCATCCGCCGCGATCTCCAGGACGTGCTCTTTTTCCTTGAGCGTGACTTTGGATTGCGACCCTTTGAAATCGAAGCGTTGCCCGATTTCTTTCATGGTTTGATCAACCGCGTTTTTGACTTCCTGCATGTCCACCGTGGATGTCACGTCAAACGAGAACGTCTCCGCCATGAAATGTCTCCTTCGTTTAAACCCTCGCCCCTGATACCACCCTCACCCCCTGCTTCCGCAGGGGCAGGCTTAATCCTCTCCCATCAAGGGAGAGGAAGCAGATAGACGGGAATGTTTCTTCCATAGCGTCACCTTGAAATGATCTTCAGTGACCTCAAAATCCGGCTCTCTCTCATTGTGTTGTTGCATGAGTGGAATGACCTTTCGGCGAATGCCTATCCCCTGGTCTTCAACGTATCCGTAGTCCCTGAAAATCCTGACGGATGACGGATTGCGTTGCAATTGCGCACCGCTCCTGATTTTTTCGGTTGTCATCCCATTCGGCAGGGACCCTGGGCTGGTTATTTCCATGCGGTTATTGTAGACAACAACGCGCACGTAGTTCTGCTTTGTCCAATCTCTATGGATAAACGCATTAATCAAAAGTTCCCGTATGGCCTCAAATGGATAATCCCAAACCCGTCTGCGACTCATTCCGTGTAGCGTTTCCTTACTGATATAGGGTTGAATGAGCGTGCTGACTCTTTCATGCAGCGCCGGCTCAAGAGGATCATGAGGACCGCCGCTCCCCCGGCGTTCGAGCAAAGGAGCGTCCAATACCTTGTCAAACACTGTGTTGTAATCCTTATCATTCCCGTCATAAACGGAAAGCCTGACACCGGCTTGCGGCAATCGCAACTCGGGGTTTTTCGCAAACAACGCATACGCGAAATAGCTGCAGGCAAGCGGTGTGGCGTCGCCGACCAGAAAGCTGTGATTGATCATCATGTCCTGCAAATCTTCGTCCGGCGACTGTATCAGAATATCCCGAAAATATTCCTGGCAACGATGTTGATCCAAATCTGAAACTGAAGATCCATGCACGGGAAATTTTTCCGCTGATAGCAGGCCGCCTGAATCAAACAACCGCGTCTGTTGTTCACGGCCCGCCAGTTGGCACGTATCACCGTATCGCACGTAGATATCTTGACGGTCTTTGCGATTGAGCACGTAGGGCCTGCTGTTACCTTGCGGAATCTTCACGACGGCCACGCGCTTCCCCTCAACGCTGATCTCCTCGTAATCCGGTAATAGAAAAGGGTGAACGTACCTGCCAATGACCGTATCCATCAGCCACTCTTGAAGATTATTCCGCTGGATGCCGCTAATGTTTCCGTCATCCTCAACGCCAACCAAAACGATACCGCCGTTCATATTGGCAAACGCCACAATTTCTTTGGCAAATGTCTCGGGGCGCTCATCATCACGCTTAAACTCCAGCTTTGCGCCTTCGGGCTGGTTTGTTAATTCCAGTACATCACTGATTAACATGGGAAACCGTTTCTATCAGAAACCATATTTTCTGATTTTCCTCCATATAGTATGTCTGCAGCCACGAATTTGTCTAATTTGTTTCCTCTCCCTTGAGGGGAGAGGATTAAGCCTGCCCCTGCGGAAGCAGGGGGTGAGGGTGTTATCAACTCAGCAACACTTCCCTCCCGGGATCCGGATGCCTTCGCCGTTGGGAATTTCCGTGGTGGTATAGGGCTGTTTCAGGATCAGGTATTGGTACCATTTCATCGCGCTCTCGGTCAGGACCACGAGGGCGAGGAGTGCGACCAGGGCGACCAGCGCCGCGTTGAGCGCCATGGTGACGCGCGCCACCGGGTCCGTCGCGGTGTGTGCCCGGTCCAGAAAAATCCACCACAGGTCATGACAGCCCGTCAAGGTGATGATCCCCACGAACACCATGGGGACGGCCGTCACCCACAGGTAGCGGGCCTTGTCCATTTTGATGAACAGGGTCGTGCCGATACACAGCGCCAGGGTGCCCAACAACTGGTTGGCGGCTCCGAACATGGGCCAGACCGTGGAGATTGTGCCCGTGGCGATGAGCCATCCCCATGCCCCGACCACAAGCGCACTGGACAGGATGACGCCGGGCCACCAATTGATGCGGCGAAGCGGGGCATACACGTATCCGCCCATTTCCTGGATCAGGTAGCGCGCTACGCGCGTGCCCGCGTCGATGGTCGTCAGGATAAACAGGGCTTCGAACAGCAATGCAAATTGATACCAATACGCCATGAGTCCCGCCATGCCCGGTAAAGCCGAAAAAATCCAGGCCATGCCCACAGCCAATGACACCGCGCCTCCGGGACGGCCGGAGACGTCCGTTTCAACGAGTTGCGAGAGCCTGTGAATGTTTTCAACGGGAAATCCCATGGCGGCCAGGGTCTCGGCCGGGAGGCGCGTGTTGATCGCAAAATAATCCCCCGGGATCAGGAGGGACGCCGAGATGAGCGCGACCACTCCGACAAAACTTTCCAGCAACATGGCGCCATAGCCCACCATGGCTTGGGATTCGCGGGCGATCATCTTTGGAGTCGTGCCCGATGACACGAGCGAATGGAATCCCGATATGGCGCCGCAGGCAATGGTAATGAACAGAAAGGGAAAGAGTGGGCCAGGGATGATCGGGCCTCCCCCGGCGATGAACCCGGTGACCTTGGGCATGTGCAGGTCGGGTGCCAGAATGATCACGCCGATTGCCAGCAGCCCGATGACCCCGAGCTTCATAAACGTCGAGAGGTAGTCCCGCGGCACCAGGAGCATCCACATCGGCAGGACCGAAGCCAGGAATCCGTATCCGGCCAGCAGCCAGACCAGGGTGGTCCGGTCATGGGTAAACCAGATCGCCAGGTCCGACTGCGCCACCATTTTTCCCAGGGCCACGGACAGGACAAGCAGGATGATGCCCATCAGGGACATTTCTCCTACGCGACCGGGTCGCACCTGGTGATGGTACCAGCCCATGAGAAAGGCAATCGGGATCGTCATGGCGATCGTAAACGTGCCCCAGGGATTGGCCACAAGCGCATTGACCACGGCCAGTCCCAGACCGGCCAGGGCCACGATCACGATGAACAACACGGCCACGGCCGTAGCTGTCCCGGTGATCCATCCGATCTCCGCGCGTGCGATTTCCGGAAGGGAACGGCCGTTGCGACGCAGGGACCCGACCAGGATGACGAAATCCTGGACTGCGCCCGCGACCACGGCCCCGATCACGATCCAGAGAAAACCCGGCAGGAACCCGAACTGGGCCGCCAACACCGGACCCAACAGCGGCCCGGCGCCGGCAATGGCGGCGAAATGGTGTCCGAAGAGCACGTATTTGTTCGCGGGATAGTAATTGGTGCCGTCTTCCAGTCTACAGGCTGGGGTGCCGCGTTCATCATCCAGTTGCATGACTCGCCGGCCTAAAAATCCTCCGTAAAACCGGTAGGCGAGCACGTAAAAGCACCCGGCAGCCGTTACCAGCCAGAGCCCGTTGACCTTCTCATCGGGATTCAGTAAGCCGGTGACAAAGCCGAAAGACACGGCGCACAGGAGGGAAACGAGAATCCACGCGGTCGTCTTCAGGGTCTTCATGGTCCTTCAGAACGTCGAACGAACGATTTTTTCTTCCCCTCCTTTGTAAGGAGGGGCGAGGGGAGGTAGATGCCTGGAAGCCTCATGGACGGATAGTTCTACCCCACCCCCGCTTTCGCGGGGGCATGCCTAGCTCGGCCTCCCCTTACAAAGGGGAGGAAAAGAACCGGCGGTCTCCTTTCCGTTCATCCTGAGCGTAGCGCGGCAGCGCGAAGTCGAAGGAAATGACTGAACACATACAGTTCATGCCGGCTGTGAAAACGGGGGTTTATCGAACTTTTGTCGAATGGCGTTCATGGCGTTGAACACCATGGGTTTTGTGAGCAGTCGATGTTCAATCGCGCGTTTGCCGGGAAAATCGAGTAAGGATACTCCAATGACCATGGTGAGTAAACCTTGGCCCGGGAGGACCAGCATGGCAATCCCCGCCAGGAGAAACACCAGGCCGATCGAGTTCTTGATGAGCAACCCCGCGTAGCGCAGAACCGGATGGTATCCTTCCAGCCATACGTGTTCTTCATCGTGTAAAAAGTAATCCACGGGCAGGCGGATGATGATAACGGGAATGAGCAGGATGGTTCCGAAAAACATCACGACCGAGACGATGGTGATGGTAATCAGTGCCCCAGGGGGAACCAGGGCGGCCAGTTCGTCATAGACTGTCAACATGGTGTTCATCGGGCAAACTCCGTGCGTCGCAAGGGGAAATAGCACGTTCTAAGCGATTCGACAAGCATTGCAGAACGTTCGGAAACGGATTCGTTGCCGGAAGCCCGTTGAAGGGGCATTGTTGAACACGATAGGATTCGGTCATTGGTATGAAAATAGACGCTTTTGTCATTCACGACCTCGCTCCGTCATTCCTGCGAAAGCAGGAATCCAGAGCCGTTTGTCTTCACGAACGAAAAAACAAAGACTCTGGATTCCCGATTAAAGATGTCGGGAATGACGGAAAAGAAAACCGAGGATGACAGAGTGGTGCGATGTGCCCCATTTTTATCCCTTGGGGTGCAGGCCGCAAACCCTGTCCTGAGCGTAGCGCAGCAGTGCGAAGGCGAAGGGCCTGCATGAGGCATTCAGGGACCCAAACGATGCCCGCTTACTGGTTACTCAAATCGGAACCTTCGGCGTTTTCCATTGAGGATCTGGCGCGTTCGCCCAAACGGACGACGTGCTGGGAAGGCGTGAGAAATTATCAGGCCCGCAA
The DNA here is from genome assembly GCA_009842645.1 of Nitrospira sp. SB0677_bin_15. Classification (GTDB taxonomy): domain Bacteria; phylum Nitrospirota; class Nitrospiria; order Nitrospirales; family UBA8639; genus Bin75. Next base: position 6,283 of record VYFB01000005.1, read on the forward strand.
TTTTCTGCGATCCATGTCCGTCGGCGACCTGGCGTTTTTTTATCATAGCAATGCCGACCCTCCGGCGATCGTGGGCATTGTCGAGGTCGTCAAGGCTGCATATCCTGATTATTACGCATGGCAACCCGGGAGCCGGTATTTTGACGACAAAAGTTCAAAACAGAATCCACGATGGGTAATGGTCGACGTCCGGTTGAACAAGGTGCTGCGCACGCCGATTTCCCTGGAAAGTCTCAGGGGAGTCAAAGGTCTGGAAAACATGGAATTGCTTCGCAAGGGCTCCCGTCTCTCAGTTCAACCCGTCCGCAAAAGCGAATGGGAGATCATTGCGCAGTTGTCGGGCGCAACCATGTGAACCATCTATATATTTGTGAGGGGTTCCGGGACTTTGTTACACTGAATACGTAATCGTTGACTGGATTCTCGCTTTCGCAAGAATGACAGAATGGTGCAAGGCTCATTCATTTTGAAGAGGAGAAGTGCTCATGATGTATCAGATGGTTGATGGTGGTCGCCGGACCTCCACGTATAGACGAAACCAATCGCAAATATCGAAACGACGTCGTCTTGGCCTTGGGGTTTGTATTTTGGGACTGGTCGGGTTCGGGGCGGCCAATTTTTCAGGCGCTGCGGAGCCCGCTCCGGCTGCCCAGGCCGAGGCGGCCGTGGAGGCGGTCCTGACCTACGCCCAGGCGGTGGCCGGCCGGGATTCGACACGGGTGGCTCAAAACGATTTTGTCTGTCTGTTGAAAATGGTGGAAACCGGAGCCTTGGAGAAAGGTCAGTTTTTGCCTGAATCGGACCCGGTCTATTCCTGGTGTTGGGACCGGATGGTTCAGGCGCACGCGGAGGTGGTCCAGAGCCGTGACCTGGCGTTGGACGAGTTGTGGCCTGGTGTCGGCAAGCTGGTGAATTTCCGGGATTTCAAGCGGTTCGAAATTGCGGAGACCCAAGCGCATCAGCGAGCCCCGTCATTTTTTGTCATGCCCGAGATCGGCGACGTGTCCGGGGCGCCCGGGTTCACCCTGGAGGTGATTGGTACCGGCCCGCTTCCCCATGCGTCCTTTCAGGTTCCGGGCTCCGACCACATGGTGGCCGTGCCCACGACCCTGGTCCGGGTCCGCGTTGCCTATCCGGACCCGATGACGTCTCCAGCTGCGAACGCCCCGGGTCAACAGGATTGGGTCGTGCCGTATAAAAAACCGATTCATCCGGTCAAAGCCGTGACGGTGAAGTGGGTGGTGTTGTCAGGGCTGCAACAGCATGGGTTTCCCGTGGATACCGCAGTCCTCAATATACCGATGACCTCTTCCATGGGGACGCCGATCCCATTTCTCGTGGACGCGGGCGGGTTTGAGCAACGGTCCACGGAATATTGGAACGCGAAGGAAGCGCAAGCGGCATTCACCGCCGGGCTGGAGCGAGCGAAAACGTTACCGACGCGCCGGGAACGGATCTCGATGCTCAACAGGATTTTGGTTGTGAACCCCTCGCACCTGGAAGGGCTGAAAGCGATTACCGCCGAATTGTACTCCGGCTTGTTGGATTTTGGCGCGCGGACGCATAGTGTTCAATTAGAGAGCGGTCCGCTGTATCAGGCGTTTAACGCCCTCTATTGGACGATCCAGTCGTCCACCGACCGGATGGACATTTCCCTTGAGATGGAAATGGGCGGCAAAACCGAACCGACCCCGGCCGATTACCTGTATCGCTTGATTCCCGCGATGGAAACCTTAGTGGATCTGGAGCCGGGTGACATTGAAACGCGCTTGAAACTGACGATGGCCTATCGATGGACGAACGATCAGGTGTCGGCGATCATGACTCCCCAACAATTGCTCTCGGAATTGCCGGCGGAGCAAGCGGATATGCGAGCCAGGGTGTTGATGGCCATTGCCTGGTCACGAATCAGCAAGGTCGCGTGGAATCGTTTCTTTGACGACCCGGATATTGTCCAAGGGTACAAAGACGCCGATGAGGCCTCTACGTTGTCCTCTGATCCCCTGATCAAATTCTCCGCAGCCTATGCCAAGGCATACAGTCTGGTGTTTCGTCCCAAGCGTGACGATGAGGCGATGTTCGCACTGTTGAAGGAAGCGCGACGTTGGTATCAGCAGATTCCGGGAGCCACGCCCCAGTCCTGGGCCTTTCTTCTGCAAAACGATACCTTGAAAGGGTTCGTGGACACGGACCCGAAGTTTCAGTCGTTGGTGAAGGCAAATTCTTAAGGAACCTCTGATTTCATGCACTATCGGGCGCAGGGCTGCGTTGTGTCCTCGCTCAACCCTCACCTATCTCGTTTGATAAGCCTCGGGTTTCGCTCCGGGACGCCTTTGCCCTGCATCCCGCTATCACACTTAATCAGAGGTTCCTCAAGTCACAACCAACTGAAATAGTGGGATATTTTTTTGCCAGCACGAAATTGAAAGCTGGCACAGGTCTTGCTTTACATACACGTGAACCGATGAATTTTGGTGACATCCCAAAGGAGCATTGGTACATTTGTCAATCATCGGTATATTTTGGCAGACGAATGGTTGTTTTCAGGCTTTGTAGAGAATGAAGCCTTATGAACCTTTATTCATTTAATAACCGCAAGGAGGTGGCTAATGTCGTATTCGATTCGCTCGATGAGTTTCATTGCGCTTACCAGTTGTCTGTTTGTTGTATTGATGGGCACTCCGGCCATGAGCAATGGCAGCCCGGCTGATGGCTTCGGCCTGCACGTCCAGGCCCCGCACATGATGGCTGACGGACAGGTCGGTGGTCCGTTCCACCACTATTGCAAAGGCATTTCCGCTGAAATCATCCAATGCCTGCTCTTTCCGTCCACCGACCCCAAGGCACCCTTGGTCGGGGTGGAATATTTCGTGGCCAAGGACTTGGCCCGCAAGGAAGTTCCGCTCATCAAGTGGAACAGAAATTTCCATGACCATGAGGTAGAAATCGCCACCGGGCGCGTGCAAATTCTTGACATTGACGATGAAAACAAGGTGAAGGAAATTGCCGCCGCTGCCGCGAAAACCGACGGCGTGATCTACCACCTCTGGCAGCCTGGCCTGAAGGTGCCTGATGGAACGGTCACGATTCCGAATTCGGTCGGTCACAAATTTCGAACCGAGTAATGTCGAGCCGGTGCGGGAACGCCTGACTGCCCGTACCGGCCCTTTCCCGCCGTCGTTTCTTCACGAAAAGGAGAAGTCTGATGTCGTTGATAAGCAAACGAGGGGTGAGTTGCGTCTTCGCCACGTTCCTGTTGGGAAGTTCGGTGGCCTGGGGAGGGGACCCTGCGGTGCTCAAGCCGCGCGTGCCGCCTGACCGGATCGAAGAAGCCAGGACGTGGCAGGATCCTTTTCCCGATACGCCTGAACGGCTTGAACGCGGCCGGGAGATCTTTCATGGCAAAGGGTTTTGCGTGACGTGTCATGGACGGGACGGGAAGGGACTGGACAACATTCCGGGCCTGAGAGGAAAGCTCCCGAGAAATTTCACGGACAAGGCGTGGCAGGCCGTACGGACCGATGGCGAACTGTTCTGGATTTTGAAAAACGGGAGTCCGGGCACGGATATGGCCTCGTTCATTCCGCTCGTGTTGACGGAAGAAGAGGCCTGGGACGTTCTGTCGTACGTTCGTGCCTTTGGCGGAACGTGATGCGTTGTTGTACTATGAATCAACGTGAATTTCTCTGCGCACGTGGTTAGCAGCATGAAGACGACGCGCTACTGAGCCATGAAACTGCACTACTATCCTGAAACCGACAGCCTGTATGTGGAACTCAAATCCGATCCGGGTGCCGGGACGCGCGAAGTTGTAGGTGGGCTCAACGTCGATCTCGACGCCAACGGAGATGTTGTGGGTTTCGACATCGATCATGCTTCTAAGCGCCTTGATCTTTCCACGCTGGAGACGGAATCACTGCCAGTACGCGCCTACAAAGTCGGCTGATGAATGGGCAAACGTTGAGCGGAGGGGCGGCGCCAGTCTTCGTACTGACGGCCGCCCCTCTCTCTGCTATGTCTCTTCGCAAGAAGGTAAAATTTGATGCCATGAACCGGCAGCCCGGGTACGGATAGGGCCACGTTCATTCCGCTTGCATTGACCTGGCTTTTTCGTGGGATGTAACCTTTGGATTCTTGCTCGGACAGGGAATAATCTTGATCACAAACCAATAACAGAGGAGCATCAAACATGAAAGACAAGAAGCTCAAATCAATTTGTGTGACTGCGGGCATGAGGAAGTATTGGAGATCGATGGCTCTCCTTGTTGGAATCCTTGGCGTCTGTGGCTCGATCCTGGTGGTCGTCCCATCCGTTGTTCGTGCCGATGCCTCGCAGCATGACGCCAACGAAGCCTTTGCGCCGGTGTTGAAGTTGGAAGGAAAAGCCCGTAAGGAGATTAATGCGATTGCGAATATGATTGCTCCCGGGTCGAAGATGGTGCCCATTGATGCCACCAAGGCCAGTGGCGAAATGTGCATGCTGGAGACGGTGACCAAACACAATATGGTCCATTTTTCGCAAACACCCGAACAAACCCATGAGGACGTCGTGTATTTCATCAATCCCGCCCAGTTTATTGAAAGCGGCATGGACGTCACGAAACTTCCCCGTCATCCCAGTGAATTGGGAAAGATGAAGCCCCTCCAATGGTATTACTATGATGGGACCTATGTGGAACCTCATCAGGGTAGCCAACTGAATAAGCCCTTCGTCATTATGAGTGTGGACGTGAAATAGCTCAGGCCGATCAATGCATGCCCGGATGATCCTGATCGCAGGGTACGTCCGGGTATCCCTCAACCGGCGCGCTCGATCCATCGACGAGCCATGAGGCAAACTTCTGCCATACAATTGCTTACCGAATCGTAACCCTCATCCCGTCGCTCTCCCCCTCTGCCATTGCCCTTCCCCCTTTCGTCATTCCCGACCCTTCCTCTCTGTCATCCTCGACATCCTTAATCGAGGATCCAGGGGGTTTCCCCTCACCCCAGCCCTCTCCCACGAAAAGGGGAGAGGGGTAAGCGGGACGGTACTGAACGCATACAGGGGTTGACAAACGGGGGAATTAGGAGTGTATTAGACTGATCAATTCAATACAGGGTGTGTTCTGCGGAAATCTGGAGTCTCTTGGCATTTCATCCAGCATGGTCAATCAAGAGGTGAACGTATCGATGGGGGCACCCAGCCGTCTCCGTGGCCGGAGACGAGATGGGATGCACATGCTGAAGATCGTCGGGCTGAGCGTTCTTCTGGCCTTTATGGCGGCAAGTTGCACGTCCGGTTCAGTACAATCAACAAGTCCGCTGAAGCGTGAATTCCCTAAACTGGGAGCTTTCCAGCCTCCCGTTTCTTCTGCGGAGGTTTCTCCCGGGGAACGTTCTGACCGAAATCCGGTCCCGTTTTCTCTCGAAGACCGGATGGCGTTTGGAACGTCTTCGGGACGTCCTCTCAAAGACGGCGAACCCGTCCGGGTGTTCAGTTTTCGGGCCAGGGAAATGCCGCTGGTTGACGCCCTGCGGCTGTTCTCACGCGCCAATAGGCTCAATATCGTCGTGGAGCCGGGAGTCGAAGGCGTGGTGACGGTTGACTTTCAGGGGCTTGCGCTTGAAAAAGCCATGTCCGCGTTACTGGATACGCAGGGGTACTATTGGGAAAAAGATGGAGAGCTGATCGTTGTCCGTCGCTTGAAAACACGTATGTTCACGCTGGATTACATTCGCTTGGAACGCTCCGGTGAGGGACGCAATAAAGCGCAAGTCACGTCAGGCTCAGGAAGAAACGGCGGGCAGGACGCGGGCGAAGTCATCCTGAGCCAACAGGACCAGATCAAGTTCTGGGAAGAAATCGAAGCACAGATCGGCACTCTTCTCTCAGCAGAAGGACGCTTCGTGGTGAACAGGTTGTCCGGCACCATTCAAGTGACGGATCTGCACAGACGGGTTCAGGATGTGGCGACGTTTCTGGTCAACGTCCGCAACTCTCTCTATCGTCAAGTCGAGATCCAGGCCAGGATTTACGAAATCGCGCTACGGGACGATTACAGCCTGGGAGTAGATTGGAGCCGGATCGATCTCAGCACGCCCAAGGGCAGTTTCAAACTGGCCAACGTCATCACGGCGCCGGCCGGTGGTTTTGTCGCGCGAGCGGCGACTGCGGCTTTCGGTTTTAACGACGGTGATTTTGAAGGCGTTATCCAAGCCTTACAGGAGCAGGGCGACGTGCAGGTGGTGTCCCAACCCCGGATTCTGACGCTGAACAACCAGCCGGCGCTGATCAAGGTCGGGACGGATCAATCATTTTTTACCTCGACGACGACGCAAGGAACGGCAGGGACCGGGAACATTATTACGGAACAGGTGCGAACCGTGACCTCGGGGCTCGTCCTCTCGGTGACCCCGCAGGTTTCCCAGGACGGATGGGTCATGATGGATGTCTCGCCCATTATCACCCGCTTGACCGATACCGTCGAATCACAAAATGGGTCCACCGCTCCTGTTTTGGAGGTGAAACAGTCCGGAGGGCTGGTCCGTGTCCGTGACGGCCAGTTGGTGATTATCGGCGGGTTAATCCAGGAACAACTGACGACCACCGAACGGAAGGTCCCCTTACTGGGAGATATTCCCGTGTTTGGGACGTTCTTCAGCGGCACCTATCAGGCCGAGCGAAACACCGAACTTGTCATCTTTCTCATGCCCCGTATTCTGCGGGTGACGTGATGGATACACTCGATCTGAACGTGTGCTATGAACAACTGGGCTTCACCGAAGCCCCGTTTCTGATAACGTCGGACACCGATTATTTTTTCCGGTCGTCGCAACACCTGCAAGCCTTGGCACATTTGCGATTCGGGATTGCCAGTGGTGAGTTGGCGATGCTGACCGGTGAAGTCGGGGTCGGGAAAACGCTGGTGTGCCGGTATCTGTTGCGGCATCCTCCGAAAGGTATACGCTTTGCGTATCTCTTGAATCCTGATCAATCGTACGTGGATCTACTGGGTTCAATTTATCGGGACCTCACGGGGCAGGTTCCCGAAGATCGCAGCATCGGCGCTTTGCAACGCAGGTTGTCCGACGCGTTGCTGAAATTAGGCGGGCAGGATGAGCGTGTGGCTGTTTTGGTTGACGAAGCGCATCGGTTAGGCCGGAAAATGTTGGAAGGTCTCAGGCTGTTGTCGAACCTGGACACCGAAAAAGAAAAACTCATGTGTTTGTTGTTTGTAGGCCAACCTGAACTCGAGCGGACGTTGTCCCATCACGCGCTCCGCCCTCTGTCGCAACGCATCAGCGTTCGATTCCGGTTAAAGCCGTTCGATTGCCGGGGAACCATGGCATATATACGGCATCGCCTGCGGGTCGCAGGCCCGCGGACCCGGTTCCAGTTTTCTCCCGCAGTCATGATACTCACGCACTACCTGAGCGGAGGCGTACCTCGCCGGATCAACCAACTTTGTCATCGTTCCCTGCTTGCCGCCTATGCGAGTCGCCGGTTCCAAGTCAGTCTCCGCATGGTCCTGCGTGCCAGACGGGAAATCATCGGTCTGACCTGAGCCGTCGAGGAGATTCTCGAAAAAGAGAAACTGTCAATGGTTCAGTCAATCAGGCATCGACCACTCCATCATTGTCATTCTGAGCCGGAGGCGAAGAATCTCGTCGTTGCAACAATCAAGGACAACCAATGAGTATTATCGCGGATACGCTGACGCGGTTGCAGGCTGAACGCCCGCGGCGCCCGGACCATTCGGTGCTCCCGGATTTTTCCTCTCCTCTTATCCCATCCCGGGATCTTGGGAATCGTCTGCCGGTTCTTGTGGGCGTGTTGGGGTGCCTTGGGATTGCGGTCTACCTATGGGGCCTGCCCTTTCTTGCGGCTCCTGATACGGTGATGCCGAAGCAGGACAAGGTGAAGGCCGTTCAATCCGCAAAACCTGCAAAACCCGTTTCGTCCGGGATCGTAGAGTCGATGCCTGAACAACGGGAAGATCTCCCTGTTGCAACCACGACGGACAAGCGTGAGGATTCCGATTCAACGGGTCCGGCTTTAGTGCCGGACCCGCCGCCGGCCTCGCCGGATGCCGGGAATGCACCCATCCGCAAGCCTGTTTCCTCTCCCGGCATTCAGTTCACGGCAAAACCGCCGCCAATGCCGCATTCTCATTCCGCTTCATCCGTTCAACGAAAAAACCGGGTTTTCCCACGGCTTCGGAATGCCACTCTCTCTGAAATCAAACTCGTCCGCGCACAATCTTTTATCAAGCAACGGCAATACGCGCAGGCTATCAACATTCTGGAACCCTTATTTGCGAATCCTCCTGAACGCTGGGAACCCTGGTTTTGGTTGGGAACGGCGCAGTTGGGGGCAGGGCAATTGGAGAAGGCCCGGGCGTCGTTGGTGGACGGGCTTGCGCGAGATGCCACGGTGCCGCAATTGTGGGTGCAGCGAGCCTTGGTAAGTCAACAGCAACGCCGGTTCGGTGAAGCATTGGATGCCCTCAGGCAAGCGGAGTTGTTGGCGCCTGAACTTCCCGAAGTACAACTGAATTTGGCGTATACTCTCGAAATGACGGGAGACAGGCTGCTGGCTGGCCAGCATTACCGGATGTTTCTGACCCTGACCGAAGGCAAAAAAGCCTACCACGCAACCCGCAAGAAGGTACTGGACCGCATCAGTCGCTTGAGGAAAACCTGAACGTTAGCTCTGTCGTGGTATGAAAATAGCCAACGACACCCCGAATCCGTCATTTGTATGTGCTCAGTAATTCGTTGACACTTTTGCTGTCTCTTTCCGTCATCCCCGACCCCGATCGGGGATCCAGCGTCTTTGCTTTCTCCTCCGTTCATAAAAACAACGACACTGGATTCCTGCTTTCGCAGGAATGACGGAGCGGGGTTTGGGAATGACGGACATGGTGTGGCCGGTCTGCGTTGCGTACATGGCCTATCCCCGGAACGTGCTTCGAATGGCCCGCAAAAGCCGGGCCAGCAGTCCCCGGCTCTCGGGGTCGGGATGTTCTTCCCAGAGTTCCTGGTTGCCCAAATAGGCTTCTCCTCGAAATTGGAGCCGGCTGCGCAGTTGGGTGTAGCCTCGGTCCTGTAACTGGTTGATGAGCAGGTTAATAGCAGCCGGTTCGGTAACGTCCGGTTCAGTCTTCAGAAGGAAGCGTTCATACCGGAAGACGGCCTGAAACGTTCCGTTCGAGACTTTCATCTCGAACTGTCGATTAAACCCCCGGCCCAAGTCGTCGAGCCCGGCAATTTGATAGGTGTTGGTCGGGGAGTCCATGGCATCGACAGGGATGGGTGAACCGCGTTTGCCGGACCAGGCTATTCCGAGTCATCGGCAATCTTTTTCAGGCGCCGGTCCAGCGCAAACCGGGTTAACCCCAATTTTTGAGCGGCTAAACTTTTATTCTGTCCGCAGAGTTTCATCACTTCTTCGATAATCGCGAATTCGGTTTCCGCCAACGTTTGCCGTCCCAGGACCATCTCCATCCGGAGAACCGATTCGTCGGTTTGGGTGGTGGATGAAACAATTTTCTTGGGTTCTTCGCGGAGTTCCCGTGGCAAGTCCCCGGACGTTAGCGTTTTGCCACGACAGAAGATCACGGCTCGTTCGATGATGTTTTCCAGTTCGCGGATGTTCCCCGGGTACGTGTAGCGCTCAAGCAAGGCCCGGGCCTCAGAGTCGATCTCGCTGATGTCTTTATTGACCTCCCGGCTATGGTGAACCAGGCAGCGAAGACTCAGCGGATAAACATCGTCGACGCGTTGCCGCAGGGGCGGAAGTTGCAACGACACGACGTTAAGCCGAAAGAACAAATCCTCCCGAAACGTGCCTTGATCGACTTCCTTTTTCAGATCGCGATTGGTCGCGGCAATCAACCTGAAATCCACGGTAATATCGTCCTGCCCCCCCAGGCGTTTGAAGGAGCGTTCCTGCAGGACGCGAAGCAGCTTGGCTTGCATGGAAGGATTCAGGTCTCCGATTTCATCCAGGAACAACGTGCCGCCTTCAGCCTGTTCGCAGAGCCCGGGTTTTCGCTGGGCGGCACCGGTAAAGGCCCCTCGTTCATATCCGAACAGTTCGCTTTCAAAGAGTTCCTGGGGAATGGCCGTGCAATTCACGCCGACAAAAGGCGCGTGACCTCGGGGGCCATTGTGGTGAAGGACCCGGGCGATAAATTCTTTGCCCGTGCCGGTTTCACCTTGAAGCAGGACGGTGGTCTTTGCGTTTTCACTCAATTCCTGGACTTGGGCCACCAATTCTCGCATGCCGGGGCTGTTCGCGATGAGATCCTTGAGCGCATAACGGCCGGCACTGCCCTGGTTTTCAAAACTGACCCGGCGACGAAGGGTCAGATAGTCAATCGCGCGTTCGACAACCGGACCCACTCCGGACAGATCCACGCTTTTGATTAAAAAGTCATACGCCCCCAAGCGCATGGCTTCCACGGCGTCTTCAATGGTCCCGTAGGCCGTCAACAGAATGACAAGCGTTTGCGGGGCTTTGGGCCGGATATGCTTGAGGGTTTCGAGGCCGGTCATGCCCGACATTTTCAGATCGAGCAGGATGATGTCGGGAACGTCGTCGTCCAATCCTTCGAGAAGCGCTTCTCCGGAGTCAAAGCTTCGCACTTCATGTCCGCCGCGAGTGAGCCGTCGGGTAATCGACGAACGAACGACTTCATCATCATCCGTGACAAAAATTGATGCGTGCATATCAGACCGACATTGCGGGTTGAGGTTGAAGGGTGAGAGGAAGCCAAATGGAGATCGCTGTGCCGACGCCCGCTTGGCTGTCGGCCCGGACGTTGCCCCCATGCTCCTCAATAATGTTCCTGCAGATGGCCAATCCCAGTCCGGTGCCGCGTCGTTTGCCCATCGTGAAAAAGGGATCGAAAATTCTTGGGAGATCCTCCGGGTTGATGCCTTTGCCGTTGTCCTGAATGGTGGTGAGTAGTCCCCTGTGCCCGTCCCGTAATTCCTCCAGGGCTTCGATCCGGATATCTCCATACTCGTCTAACGCCTCGATGGAATTTTGAATCACGTTGAGCACCACCTGTTTGATCTGATCACGGTCGGCTTCGAGCGCAGGAAGATCCGGGGGAAAGGACACGGTCAGGTTTAAACGTTTCTTGCCGGCGGAATGACGCACGAGGTCCAGGGTTTCTTCAACCAGCGCGGCCATCTCGAATGAGCCGGGGACAATATCGCGCGGTCTGGCGTATTCAACAATTTGCGTCACGATCCGGTCGAGTCTTCGGGTTTCCTGGAGAATCGTTCGGAGATCCTGCCGTTTGGCGTCCTCAGGTGGGAAGTCCTCCATGAGCAACGACGTTGTGGAGCCGATGCCCACGAGGGGATTCCGAATTTCATGCGCGATGCCGGCGGCCACCTGTCCCAAGGTAGCGAGGCGTTCCGTCCGGCTGAGTTTTTCCTTCATCTGTTCAAACGCAGTGATGTCAACGTTAAAGCCTTGATAGAGCGATCCACTGCCTTGTCCGTCCCGGATGGGAACGGCGCGGCTCAGGACCTTATGCGTGGTGCCGTCAGGATGAACGAAACGAAAGACGTTTTCAAAGGGAACCTGTTGCGTGGTTGCCTTGGAGAATGCGTCAGACACCTGGTCACGGTCCCCGGAGTGAATGGCATCCCAGATCCGTTCCGGATCCGGAGAATGATCAGGATCGTGTCCGGCCAGCCGCCAATTCTGGCGATTGCAAAAAATAATGCGTCCGTCTTTGGCCGTAAAAATACCGAATGGGGCATTGTCCACGATCCCGCGATATTTGGATTCCGAATTCGACAGATCGATATTCAGGTTGCGTAACGCAGCTTCCGACGTTTGGATTTGGCCGATGAATTCCCGAATCTGTTGACCCATTTCGTGCATCACCCTGGTCAAGTCGCCGATTTCATCGCCTCGGTCCAGGACTTGGACCTCGGGGACCGGCCCGCCCGGTCGGTTTTCAACGGATTTGGCCAGTGAAACCAGGGGGCCGGCGATCGATTGCGCCAACAGACGGATCACAAACACCATGGGGATGAGCGCCAACGACCCTCCACCGACGATCACGGTCAACAGAAATCCTCGATCCTTTGACGTGCGTTCCAGGGTTTGCCGTAAGACCTCACCTTCCCGCTTGTCGAAACGGGCAATTTCCTCTCGAATGCTCAACATCAGTCTCCGTCCGGCCCCGGATTCGATGTACTCAAGCGCTTCATCCGCATGCCCCTGCTTGGCTTGTTCGATCAGGCGATCTTTGTCTTCCATCAACGTTTGAACCAGGGCTTGCGTTTTCAGGATTTCGGCGTGTTGTTCCTGATCGTGTTCAACCATGTGTGCGAGGGTCCGTCCGACTTCCAATACACGTTGTTTGGCCGCATGATAGGGATTCAAGAATTTCGGTTGGAGGGTCAGAACGAATCCGCGGAACCCCGTCTCCAAATCCACAACCAGCCGCAAATAATCGGCAGCAGTGGTTTGCACGTGATATACTTGGTTGAGCCGGTCCTCATCCCGGGAAAAGGTCTGCACGCTGTTAAAGGTGATGATGCTGAGGACGGCAAGCGTGAGGATCGGAATGACCGAGACAAGCAGAAGCTTTTTTTCAATCGGGAGATTGTTGAATCGTCGAAAAATTCGCATTGTGACACTCTGTTCGTAATCTTAGGGTTGACACGTGAGGGTGTCAAACCGTACAGGGAAGCCGCATATCCCCCTCTGGTGAGCCGGGTCCGATTCAGGTATGATGGCTCTTCGGCTTTGTCGCATCCGGCACAAAGCCGGCGAAATGAGAGAGGCGCATTGAAGGCATGAAGAAACGAACGGTCACATTATACGTTGTGACCTTTGCGCTGGGGCTCGGAGCGGGATGGACGCTCAACGTTCAACGACTGCCCGTCGAGGGCATTTCCGCCAGGACTGCGGCCGATTACCTCCACGGGGTCATTGAGGCCGACAGGACGTTTTATACGCAGCATGTGGTTGAGCGCATGGAAGCCATGCTGATTGTGAATGCGTCGGAAGAGTGGATCACTGATAAAACCCTGCCGCTGCCCGCGCAATTTTTGCGCGAAGCCTCGCGAAGTCTGCGTTTGCGCGACGCGCCGTTTCGCTATCGGTTGGTCAGCCTCTGGCCGCTGAATCCCCAAAATGCTCCGGTTTCGGACCACGAATGGCAAATGTTGGAGCAAGTCGTCGAATTCGGTGAGGTCATGGAAGGTGAAGTGACGTCGAATGACAAACGCTACTTTCAGGCGATCTATCCGGATCGGGCCGTGAGTCGAGCCTGTGTGTCCTGTCACAATGCGCACGTCGAGTCGCCGAAGCGTGATTTCAAACTCAATGACGTCATGGGCGGGCTGGTCATCGAAGTGCCCTTGGATTAGGTTAAACGTGTGTAAAAAGTTCGTGTCCGTTGGTGCGAAATAACCCGAATCTGTCATTCCAGTCTTGGTATGAAATAGCCAAAAACACCAGAACTGTCATTCCTGCGGAAGCAGGAATCCAGTGTCTTTCTCCGCACGAACGAAGGAAAAAGCAAAGACCCTGGATTCCCGATTAAAAACGTCGGGAATGACGGAGTGGTTATTGAGAATTGATTCCGCCGCTTGCTATGTTTCCCGCCAACTGTCTGACCGCAAACGGATCATGATGACGACCCGCTTGATAACCACGTTGTCCTTCAGCGCCGTGGCGTTGGTGCTCGGTTTGCCGGACCTCGTCTGGGGGACGGACGACTCGATCACCCACGTCGATCTGACTCAGTCAGCCATCGGGTATTTCGCACTGGGCATATTTGTCCTGGCCTATGCGTTGGTCATGGCTGAGGAGTTCACGCATCTCAGGAAATCCAAACCCGTCATGTTGGCGGCGGGAATCATTTGGGCAATGGTGGCGTGGTCGTATCCCGGCAATGACTCGCATGCCGTTGAGCACGCGCTACGTCACAACATTCTCGAATACGCGGAATTGATGCTCTTTCTGCTGGCCGCCATGACGTACATCAACGCCATGGAGGAACGGCTGGTCTTCGAAAGCCTGCGGTCCTGGTTGGTGCGCAAGGGGTTTACCTATCGCCAGTTGTTCTGGCTCACGGGTGTCCTGGCGTTTTTTATTTCCCCGGTGGCCGACAACCTGACCACGGCCTTGCTGATGTGCGCCGTGGTCATGGCGGTCGGCGCGGACAATCCCCGGTTCGTCAGTTTGTCGTGTATCAATATCGTGGTGGCGGCCAATGCGGGCGGGGCTTTCAGTCCCTTCGGCGACATCACGACGTTGATGGTGTGGCAAAAGGGAATCGTGGATTTCTTCACGTTCTTCGTTCTGTTCGTGCCCTCGGTGGTCAACTACGTGGTTCCGGCCGCGTTGATGCACTTTGCCGTGCCGCAGGTGTCGCCGCCGCCGTCCGATGAAATCGTACGCATGAAGCGGGGCGCCCACGTGATCATGCTCCTGTTCTTTTTCACGATTTGTACTGCCGTCAGTTTTCACAATTTCCTGCACCTCCCGCCCATGGTGGGTATGATGACCGGCCTGGCATACCTGAAATTTTTCGGGTTTTACCTGCAGAGGACGCACAGTCGATACGCGGCGCCGGGAACGTGGAGTGAGAAGAGGGCGCAGGAAACGCTTGGCGACATGATCCCATTCGAAATCTATCAACACGTGGCCCGGGCAGAATGGGATACCTTGCTGTTTTTCTATGGTGTCGTTCTGTGTGTAGGAGGATTAGGTTTCCTCGGCTATTTGGCGGTAGTGGCGCAGGTGATGTATATCGACTGGGGGCCCACGTTTGCGAATGCGATGGTCGGCATCCTGTCCGCCATCGTTGACAACATTCCGGTGATGTTTGCCGTATTGACTATGAACCCCGACATGTCGCAGGGCCAATGGCTGTTGGTGACCTTAACGGCCGGGGTCGGAGGGAGCATGTTGTCGATCGGATCGGCCGCCGGTGTAGCGTTAATGGGGCAGGCGCGAGGCCAATATACGTTCTTCAGTCACCTCAGATGGGCCCCGGCCATTGCGCTCGGGTATGCGGCGAGCATCCTGACCCATATGTGGATCAACTCGAGTCAATTTTGACGCACGCCCTGGGAGACGCAAAACCCGTTACTCTCAGGGATGCATGAGGAGACGAGCATGGCCACCGAGAAAGCAGACGTACCGCGAGGGACGCTTACCGGATTACAGCAGAACTGGAAGGCCGACCTGCTGTCCGGATTCCTGGTGTTTCTGATTGCGCTGCCGTTGTGTCTCGGCATTGCTCTGGCCTGTGGGTACCCCGCCATTGCCGGCATCTTCACCGCCATTATCGGCGGCGTCCTGTCCGCGTTCTTCAGCAATTCGGAACTCACGATCAAAGGCCCGGCCGCGGGGCTCATCGTCATCGCCATCGGCTGCGTGACGGAATTCGGGTTTACCGGTGGACAGGACCCCGCTGCCGACTATCAAGCCTACCGGCTGGCGCTGGGCGTTGGGGTGGCCGCGGGCATCATCCAAATTCTGTTCGGAGTTTTTCGTGCCGGTATCCTCGGGGAATTTTTCCCCACGACGGCGATTCATGGGCTATTGGCCTCGATCGGCGTCATTATCATCGCTAAGCAATTTCCGGTGGTCATGGGGCTCAGCCCCGAAGGCGCTCCCCTTCATCTGCTCGCTAACGTTCCCACGTTCGTCATGAATATGAACCCCAGGATTGGCCTGATCGGAATCGTGAGTCTCCTCATTGTATTCGGATATCCGCTCATCAAAAACCCCAAATTCAAAGTGATACCCGCGCCGATGGTCGTGTTGTTCGTGGCGGTGCCGATGGGTTTGTATTTGAACGTTGGTCAGGAAGGCACCTACACCTTTAACGATCAGACCTATGCCTTGGGAGCAAAGTTTCTGGTGGACGTGCCCACGAATATGTTCAGCGCGCTCACGTTCCCGGATTTCTCCGGTCTGACGACGTCCATCGGGATCAGGTACGTGATCATGTTTGCCCTGATCGGGAGCGTGGAATCATTGCTCAGTGCAAAGGCTATCGATCAGATCGACCCGTGGCAACGAAAGACGGATATGGACCGGGACCTGTTGGCCGTCGGGGTCGGCAACACGGTTTCGGCCTTTGTGGGCGGGCTCCCGATGATCTCCGAAATCGTACGCAGCAAAGCCAACATCGACAACGGGGCCGAAACACGTTTTGCCAACATGTTTCACGGCCTGTTTCTGTTGATCTTCGTTGCTTTGATTCCGGGGATGATCAATCAGATCCCGCTGGCGGCCCTGGGCGCGTTGCTGGTCTTTACGGGGTTCCGGTTGGCGTCCCCACAAGAATTTGTCCACATGTATCATTTGGGGAAATACCAGTTCATCGTGTTCGTGTCCACGGTCATCGGCGTTCTCGCCACGGACCTCCTAATGGGCATCGGGATCGGCATTGGAGTAAAGGTTCTTCTTCACATCATCAATGGCGCCCCGCTCCTCTCGTTTTTCAGACTGAATGCGGAGATTACCCAGGAAGATGATACCTCGGCGACTATTGTGGTGCGGGAGTCGGCTATCTTCAGCACCTGGATTCCCTTGCGCAGACATCTGAACCTGTTGCTTCAAGAAGGGAAAAGCGTCACCCTGAATTTAGCCGAGACCCGAATTGTCGATCACAGTGTCATGTCAAAACTTAATGAATGGGTCGGTGAATTCGAAGAAAAGGGATGTGCATTGTATATCAAGGGCTTGGCGCAACACCGTCCGATGTCCGACTCCGTAGTCGCGGCGCATATCAAACCCAAGGACCACTAAGAAGCCGACCAAGTTTTTTGTGCGATTTCGCTCATTCTGGTGCGTGCGTTTTTGCTGATTGTCTCAGCTTGATAAAGCGATCCGGCATCTTCAATTTATAACCTATTGATTTTAAAAGTGTTTCATGGAAAACGGTTTCCAGATGAAGCTGGCACACCCTTTGCTTTATAGATGGTAGTGTCTGCTTAAACATTTGGGAGGGATGTCATGAGTGAATTTTCGATTTTGTACAAAAGCCTGCATTGTGAACAGAAACGAACGAAGAAAACTGAAAAAAGCGACGCCTCCTCGCAGGTAAAAAGTGAGGCTCAGTCCGGATCGACCGTCAATCCCTTTCGGGCGTTAATAGCCAAAATCTTCTAATTCGGTCATTACTCCTCCCTTGCTGTCATTCCTGACCCCTGCTCGGGGATCCAGTGCCTTTTTTTCCTCTTCCTATCATCTAAGGAACCTCTGATTAAGTGCACCATCGGGCGCATGGCTGCGTTGTGTCCTCGCTCAACCCTCACCTGTCTCGATGATAAGCTTCGGGTTTCGCTCCGGGACGCCTTGCCCTGCATCCCGCTATCACACTTAATCAGAGGTTCCTAAAGAGAGAGGGAGACCAGGACGTGCTCCCGGTCTCCCTCTCATTCCTGCCAGCCGGACGTTTGTTGTAACGTCAGTTGGGCTTCTGATAGCCACTCGCTTTGCTCATCTTAATTTGTTCTTCATGCCAGACAATGCGTTCCCGAAGGTCTTGGACGTCTGCTCGCCACGAACTCAGAAGCCTTTTCCAGCTCTGGCGTTTCAATCCTTTGGGGTCCCGGTACGAGTTCTTGATCATGTCCAGCCGGTGTTCCAATTTTTCGATTTTTTGTTCAAGCATGGCCGCTTTGTCCTGGTGTTGCTGAATAGCAGCCGTGTGAGAAGCGATGGATGGCATCGCCGTCTCGCCTGCGAAGGGTCCGCCGGAAACAGTGCCGTTTGCGGCATATCCGGTAAACGTGAGTCCAACACAAAGCACAAAAATTGAGATTACAGAGGTGAAGGTTTTCATGTTGCCCTCCTTTCTTTTTCTTTGTTCATCAATTCTTAATTTATTAAATAACCATTGAATGG
>VYFB01000053.1 GCA_009842645.1 Nitrospira sp. SB0677_bin_15
TAGGTGAGGGTTGAGCGAGGACACAACGCAGCCCTGCGCCCGATAGTGCAGTAAAGCAGAGGTTCCTTAAAATGGCTTAGACCTGTTGGAAGCTATATAAGGAGGAGAAGCGCGATGCCCGTAAAAGTCCATAAAGCCAGCGATTATCTCAAAACCCCGGAAGATATTGCGGCCTATCTGAACGCGGCGATTGAAGAATTCGACGGCGATCCTCGATTGTTGATGAAAGCGTTTCGTAACGTGGCAGCGGCGCAAGGGGGCGTTTCTGAACTCGCGCGTCGTGCCGAGGTCAATCGTGTGGGCCTCTCCCGCAGTCTATCGGGCAACAGGGACCCCCGGCTCGGGACGGTTGCCAAGATTGCCTCTGCATGTGGAGTGAGTCTTCAATTTGTGGCGTCATGACCGGACTTGTCGAAGGCAATGTTCGCTGTCGTATGCCGAGACGCTAACCTGTCGGCTGCCAACCTGCAACGTCTTATTTGTAGGTTTTATTAAACTCCTTGACGACTTCGTCGGTGATATCCATCCCTTTGGCCGAGTAAATCACGATTTGCATGATGGCTTCATTGCCCTTATCGATGACCAAAGAAAACCCACGCCGTTCCGCGACGGTTTTGGTTGCCCCTTCGATTTTCTTCATGTAATCCACCATCAAATTTTTCTGTTTTTCCTGCACTTCCTGCTGGAACGTTTGCCGCCGCCTTTGGTATTCCTGAATCTTGCCTTGTAAGGTTTCCCGTAAGACTTGCGTCTCGGTCTCGCTCCGGGCTGCGCCGTCCTGGAGTTGCTGTTCGAATTTCTGTATTTCTGCTTCGTCCGTCTCCAACAGCTTTTGACGGACCATCACGTGTTCCTTTAAGGTCGCCAGCGCCTTTTGCCCTGCGTTGGAATTTTCCAGGACCGCTTGGGGATCGATGACGCCTATCTGAATCGATTCCTCTGCAAAGGCGGAAGGGAGGCCATAAAACAGGATTTGGATCATGACCCATCCCAGCAGGGAGATGGTCCCCGTGCTGCGTTTATGTGCAGTAAGCTGATGACGTTCTTGCATAAGACGGAACTCCTTCCTCAAAACAGGTGATGGTCGGTAAGAGACGTTCTGGAAGCGAACGATCTTATAAATAAGGCTATTCATTGAGACCGGGTGCTGTCAAGGAACCTCTGGGAATGCCTATAAATCAGGTGGCGGAGCCTGAAGAGGAACTCGATGATGCAGAATTCGACGGAGAAGACGCGGGGGCGGGCGCCTTTGTTTCAGCGCTGGCCCCGGATTCGCTTTTGGCCGTGACTTTTTCCGGCTCACCGCTGTTCTTGGCCTTCGCATCCTTGGCCTGGGTCTCGGATTGTTTCGCTTGACTGGGGTCCTTCAGTTTGTTTGAGTAATCCGTCACGTACCAGCCGCTTCCCTTGAACATAATGCCGGGAACCGATATGAGTTTTCGGACCCCTTTGCCGCACCGTACGCATGTGTCGATCAACGGATCGGAAAATTTTTGCTGGACTTCGAACTGATAGCCACAGGCGTCGCATTTATATTCGTAAACGGGCATTGTGATCCTCTCGTGTTAGAACGTTTGGAACCTCTGATTCAATCAGAGGTTCCTTTTCTCTGTTCAATAATCTTGTTATCGGCAAAGTCAAGGCGCTTTGGAGTCTACGTCAGTGCTTGAATAGCCCTTTCGACTCTTTTGAGTCCTCGTTCGATGGCATCCGGCGTTGGGGTATAGGTTAATCGCAGATGGTGCGGGCTTCCGAACGGGGCGCCGGGCACACAGGCCACGTGCGCTTCGTGTAATAAGTAGGTAGCCAGGTCCGCCGAGGTTGTGATGGTTCCATTGGCATGGTGTTTACCCAGGATTTCCGAAATATTGGGAAAGGCATAAAAGGCTCCTGCAGGGGTCGGACAGGTGACGCCGGGCATCGCGTTCAACGTGTCAACCATGAGGCGACGTTTGGGTGTGAGATCCGCCAGCAATTCCTTGAAAAATGGAGTCCCGTCCCGAAGGGCGGCCACCGCGGCTTTTTGGGAAATCGACGTAGGATTTGACGTGCTTTGGCTTTGAATGACCGACATCGCTGCGATTAACGTTTTCGGTCCGCCTGCGTAGCCGATTCGCCATCCCGTCATGGAAAACGCCTTGGACACGCCATTGACCACAAGCGTCTGATCGGCGATTTCGGGCGCGACGGACACGATGCTCATGAACGGGGTTTCTCCATAGACAAGTTGTTCGTAGATTTCATCGGAGATCACGAGAAAGCCATGACGTTTGGCCACGTCGGCCACGGCTTCAAGGGTCTCCCGGGTATACAGCGCCCCGGTCGGGTTGGAGGGGCTGTTCAGGACCAGCGCCTTGGTGCGGGGGGTGACCTTGGCTTCCAATTGTTTCGGGTTAAGGGCATATCCATCGCTTTCCCTGGTCTCCAGGATCACGGGTTGCCCATCGGCCAGTCTGATAATGTCGGGATAGGATACCCAATAGGGAGCAGGAATGATGACTTCGTCCCCGGGATCCAATAGGGCTTGCGCAGCGTTGTACAGGGTATGCTTGGCCCCACAGGACACCAGGATTTGCGATGTGTCGTAGTGGATGCCTTGGTCCCGGGAAAATTTGTCAATGATGGCCTGTTTGAGTTCGTCGATGCCCGAGGCAGGCGTGTATTTGGTAAACCCGTCCGTGATAGCTGACTTGGCCGCCGCTTTCACGACTTCCGGCGTGTCGGCGGCCGGTTCTCCGGCGGAAAAATTCACAACGTCCACGCCCTGAGCCGCCATGGATTTAGCCGTTGCTGACACGTTCAAGGTTACCGACGGGACGATGCGGGTGGTACGGGCGGCCAGTTTCATGGTGATGGATGTCCGTATTTTTCCCGAAGGTGTTTGGCCACCTCGGGGATGAGAAACGCCTCCAACTCACCACCGAACAGGGCCAGTTCTTTGACGATGCTCGACGTCAGATATGAATATTCTTCGCTTGGCATCAGGAAGACCGTTTCCAGCCGTTCATCGAGTTTGCGGTTGAGCAAGGCCATTTGAAACTCGTGCTCAAAGTCCGATACCGCGCGTAATCCTCGAATAATGGCGTGGGCGCCTCGCTGCCGTACGTATTCCACCAAGAGGCCGTTGAATGATTCCACTTCCACGTTGGGAAATTCCTTTGTGGCGATTTTCGCCAGTTCAACTCGTTCTTCGAGAGAGAGAAGTGCTCCTTTACGCGGGTTGGGAGCCACGGCCACGACCAGCCGGTCGAAGATGCTCAGACTGCGACTGACAATGTCAGTGTGTCCGCGGGTAATGGGATCGAAGGTCCCCGGATAGACGGCTAGGCGCATGTCGCCTCCGCGGCACGTTGATAGAAGGTGAGCATGGTGTCGCCGTACCGGGACTGACGAGTCCGTACCAGATCTCCGGTTCCGTTCGGGACTGCGTGTTTGAAGAAATGTTCAAGAACCAGCGTTCCTTGGGGAGCGATTTTTCCGCTCACGCCCAGTCGTTCGAGCAATCGGGGCAAGTCAGTGCCGTGGTACGGCGGGTCCACAAAGATAAGATCGAACGCCGGTGGTTCGCCGAACGATGGGGGTAACGTGACAAACGTCTCAACGTCTTGGGAGATGACCAGGCATCGGTTGTCATAGCCGCACCGGGCGATGTTTTCGCAAAGGATTCGTGATGAGGCGACGTCGTTGTCCACAAACACGGCCTGGCGGGCTCCACGGCTCAAGGACTCGAGTCCCAATGCCCCGGTGCCGGCATAGAGATCCAACACGCGCGCATCTTCTACGTGATGGGCCAGGATCGACAATAAGGCTTCGCGGACCCGGTCCGAAGTCGGTCGAAGGTCTTGCCCCTTGGGTGCCTTGAGACGACGCCCTTTTTGTATGCCGGCGACGATGCGCATGGAGAGTCCTTCCAAGCCCGAAAAGTAGCATACTGATTTTTCAAGCGGCAAGATACGGTCGGACTGTGCCGTTTTGATGATATGTGAATATTCGGTCTAATATGGTATATGCTTGCGACAAGCACCGTTGAAGGCTTCCGGTGAGAGACGATCAGGGAGAGATGGACGAGAAACCTTTACAAGGTATTCTGCATTGGCCGAAAGGCGAGCGGCCCCGCGAGCGACTGTTGGAAGAAGGGCCGGAATCGCTGACGGAGGCGCAACTGTTGGCTGTCCTGCTTCGCGTGGGCAGGCACAAGACGTCGGCCGTCGGAGTCGGCAGAGACCTGCTGAAACACGTGGGCGGGTTGCAGGGGTTGGCCAACCGGAGCGTCCAGGAACTTTGTGCCGTCCCGGGCATCGGTCCGGCCAAGGTGGCCCAGATCATGGCAGCCATCGAGCTGGGGAAACGTGTATTGGCGACTCCATTGACAATGGGGACAGTCATTGCCAACAGTCAAACAGTCTTCGAACATTACTATCCCTTGTTGAGGGATTTACGCCGAGAGGTTTTTAAGGTGATTCTTCTGGATGCCAAACACGCGGTCATTCGGGAAAAGACCGTGTCCGAAGGGAGTTTGACGAGCAGTCTGGTGCATCCGCGTGAGGTGTTCAATGAAGCCGTGCGTGAGTCGGCTGCGGCTGTGATCTTTTTACATAATCATCCGAGTGGGGATCCCAAGCCCAGTAAAGAAGACCGGGCGTTGACCGCACGCTTGCAGGATGCCGGAGACATTCTCGGCGTGCAGGTGCTGGACCACGTCATCGTTGGCGACGGGCGGTACGTCTCGTTTGCCGATGAAGGCTGGATCGCGCCGTCCTCGTTGTCGCGCCAAGCCCCGCGTTGAGGGAACGTCGTTCTCCCGAAAAGTCCGTCCCAAGGCGAAGCTCTGTCGTAGCTTTCCAGCCACCCGTCATGATAGACTGACAACCTCTTTGTAGTATGTCATCCCTAATGGTATAATCCTTTCCCCGGGGTCCGAATCCAGGAGGAAAAGGCTTTCTGTCATGAGCATAGAAATGAGTCAAGTGGAGCACGTGGCGGAACTTGCGCGGCTTCAACTGAGCCGTGAGGAACTGGAGCGGTTGAGCACTCAACTGGGCCGCATTTTGACCTATATGGAAGAGGTGAACGCCGCTGATACGGGTGGGGTTCCCGGGACGGCGTCGGTGGTGGGTGACGCCAACGTGTTGCGTGAAGATGAGGTCCAACCGTCACTATCACAAGATCAGGCGTTGAGCAACGCGCCGGAAGCGGTCGATGGCTTGTTTCAGGTGCCGCAAATTATCAGTGATCGATAATCGGAGAAAGTCGAGGATAGCATGTTCCGACACATGTTGCGGGCGAAAATTCATCGGGCGGTGGTCACGGATGCCTGTTTGGAATATGAGGGCAGTCTGACGGTCGATGAGGACCTGTTGGACGCAGCCGGCATTTTGCCCTATGAACTCGTGATGGTCTCGAATTTGAACAATGGGGAGCGGTTCACGACCTATGCGATTACTGGAAAGAGGGGATCAGGCGAAGTCGTGCTCAATGGTCCCACGGCCAGAAAAGGCGTGACTGGAGATCGTGTCATCATTTTTTGTTATGAATATTACAATGATGACGAAGCCAAGCACCATAGCCCGCGAATCATTCAAGTCGACGACGACAATCGAATCGCCAATTGTTCCTGATACCGAACGCGGTCGCCGTTTCTTCCTGCACCTGTAACCCCGTTTTATAGCCATGTCACTTGTTAAATGTACCCTGAAAGAGCTTCAGGATCGCTTTACGCGCGGGGACGTCAGTGCCGTGGAGATCGTCCGTTCGTACTTCCTGCGGATCAGCGTCGTGGAGTCGAAGGTCAAAGCCTATATCACGCTGAACGACAAAGAGAGCATGTTGTCTCAGGCGGAAGCACTGGATCACGCGTTGAGCGCGTGGAGAAAAACCGAGCCCATGATGGCGATGCCGATTGCCGTCAAGGATAACATTTGCACGGAAGGGCTGCCGACGACGTGCGGGTCGCGCATTCTGGGAGGCTTCGTTCCGCCGTACTCCGCTACCGCGGTGGCCGCGTTACGGTTACAACAATATTTCCTGATCGGCAAAACCAATTTGGATGAATTCGGGATGGGTTCCTCCACGGAATATTCGGCGTTTGGCGCGAGTCGAAATCCTTGGAATCTTTCCCATGTACCCGGCGGCTCGAGTGGCGGCTCGGCCGCGGCCGTGGCTGCAGATGAATGCGTGGCCGCCCTGGGAACGGATACCGGCGGGTCGATCCGTCAACCGGCCGCTTGTTGTGGTGTGGTTGGACTGAAACCGACGTATGGACGCGTGTCCAGGTATGGACTCATTGCGTTTGCCTCTTCATTGGATCAAATCGGGCCCATTACCAAGGACGTCATGGATGCCGCGTTGATGTTGAACGTGCTTGCCGGCCACGATGCCCGGGATTCGACCTCCGCGGACGCATCCGTTCCCGATTTTACGCGAGTGTTCAAAAAGAAGGACGTCAAAAAACTGAAAATCGGCGTCCCCTTGGAGTTTTTTGCGGAAGGCCTGGACGAAGAAGTGTACGATGCCGTGGGCGAAGCACTCGCCGTGCTGGAAGATTTGGGCGGGACGATGGAAGAGGTCTCGCTCCCGCATACGGGAGCGGCGGTGGCGACCTACTATATTGTGGCAACGGCGGAGGCAAGTTCCAACCTGGCTCGTTACGACGGCGTCAAATATGGATTCAGGACCAAGGAAAGTCCTGGCCTTCCGGAGATGTACCGGGCCACGAGACAGGAAGGCTTCGGACCGGAAGTAAAACGCCGGATCATGTTGGGTACTTATGCGTTGAGTAGCGGGTATTATGATGCGTATTATGCCAAAGCCCAAGCGGTGCGGACCCTGATTCGAGAGGATTTCGATCGGGTTTTTCGGGACGTGGATTTGCTCGTGACCCCCGTGATGCCGACCCCGGCGTTCCAACTCGGCGAAAAAATCGAAGATCCCTTGCAAATGTATTTGTCGGATCTGTACACCATCTCCGCGAGTTTGGCCGGGATTCCGGCGATTTCCTTGCCTTGCGGGTTCAGCCGGAAAGGGTTGCCGATCGGCATGCAAATTTTGGGTCGCCCCTTTGAAGAAGACGTCGTGCTTCGGGCTGCACGGGCGTATGAATTGGCAACGGACTGGCGCAAAAAACGACCACGTATTCGATAGGGAATCTCTGATTCGGGAAGGTGACGTATGCTGGAGATAGCTGCTGTGATTATTGCCTTGGCCTTTGTAGCCCTTGTGGGAGTGCTCATTCCAACTGTGCTTCAATTGCGAAAGGCCGGCCTGCAAGCCGAGCGATTACTGTTGCAGGTGAGTGCCGAGCTGCCGGAGATTCTGAAGGATCTGAGGCAGACGAATGAGAACGTCAGGGTCATGTCCACGCAAGCCCGGGAAGGCGTGGACCGGGCATCGGTTCTGGTGAATGCCCTCGGGCACGTGGGTGAAACAGTCAATCAGGTCCACGGAGTGTTTCGTGGAAAAGGTCTGACGTTTATCAAAAGTCTGGTCGAGGCGGTCGTGGGCTTGAAAGCCGTGGTTCTCACTGTAAAAAATCGTGCGCAAAAAAAGGAGGGAGGGTAAATGGGAAACAATCATGATTCATCCGGCAACGTGGCGCTGGCGTTTTTGAGCGGTATGGCGTCAATCGGCACGGTGATGATGGCGTTTGTGGGCGGGGTGGCGTGTGGCGCCGTGGCTGGTTTGTTGTTGGCTCCACAAACGGGCAGTGAATCGCGAGAAACCGTGCGTCGTCTTGCACGTCGCGTGGGCGACGACGTCCGGGATTTTTCTGAAAAAGCCACGGAAACCTGGGGTGACGTGATGATCAAGGGCCGTGAGTTGTTGAATGAGGCCGAGACGGTCGTCAAGGACGCCGTGGACGCCGGCCGGGAGTCAGTGCAGCAGATGCGAAACTCCTCTTCAGAAGAATCCGATACGTCACGGTGACGTTCGAAACGGTCATTGGGCTGGAGGTTCACGCGCAACTCCGAACGCAGTCGAAAATGTTTTGCGGCTGTGCGACGGAGTTCGGGTTGCCTGCCAACACCCGGACGTGTCCCGTGTGTCTGGGATTGCCCGGCGCGTTGCCGGTTGTGAACAAACGTGCCGTGGAAATGGCGATTCGGACGGGATTGGCGTTGAATTGTACCGTTCGGACGACGAACCAATTTGCCCGGAAGAATTATTTTTACCCGGATCTGCCGAAGGGCTACCAGATCTCCCAGTATGACCGGCCCATTTGTGAGCATGGCTGGTTGGAGTTGCAGGCCAACGGGACGTCCAAGAAGGTCAGAATCCGTCGAGCGCACCTGGAAGAAGACGCGGGGAAAAACATTCACGCGGATGCCGGCAGTCTGGTCGATCTGAATCGAGCGGGGACGCCGTTGATTGAAATTGTGACTGAACCCGATATGCGCTCGGCAGACGAAGTGGTTTCGTATTTGAAGTCCCTGCGGGACGTGTTGATGTATATCGGCGTCTGTGACGGCAACATGGAACAGGGCAGTCTGCGCTGTGAACCCAACCTTTCATTAAGGCCCGCGGGGTCCGGTGAATTGGGCACCAAGGTGGAACTCAAAAATATCAATTCATTCAAGTTCGTCAAAGACGCCATTGAATATGAAATCAAACGGCAGACCAAAGTTCTCAGCGAAGGAGGAACAATTTGCCAGGAAACCCGGTTATGGGATATCGAACGGAACCAGACCGCGGTCATGCGGAGCAAGGAAGAAGCCCATGATTATCGGTATTTTCCCGATCCCGATCTCGTTCCGCTTGTCATTTCCGAGGAGTGGATCGAGGAACTGCGAGCCACGATTCAGGAATTACCCAAGGATCGTCACCGGCGATTTCTCCAGGATTACGGGTTGCCGGATTATGATGCCTGTGTGCTCACGAGTTCCCGGGCCTTAG
The DNA here is from genome assembly GCA_009842645.1 of Nitrospira sp. SB0677_bin_15. Taxonomy (GTDB): domain Bacteria; phylum Nitrospirota; class Nitrospiria; order Nitrospirales; family UBA8639; genus Bin75. The sequence continues at coordinate 8,890 of VYFB01000053.1, forward strand.
CCGACTATTTTGAGGCTTGCGTCGCGTTATTTGCAGAACCCAAACTCATCAGCAACTTTGTCATGAGTGAATTGCTGCGTGAACTGCCTCAAGCCGGGACGACCGTGGAATCTTCCCCCGTGTCTCCTGAACGGTTGGTGGGCTTGTTGCAATTGGTGCACGATGGCACCATCAGTTTAAAAGTCGCCAAGGAGATTTTTCCCGAACTCTTTGCCGGCGATAAATCGGCGGCGCAACTTGTCGAAGAAAAGGGACTCCGGCAACTGTCTGACGAAGGGGAATTGCAGTCCTTGATTGATGCGGTCATTGATCAGCATCCTGCTCAAGTAGCTCAATATCGAGGAGGCAAGGAAACGGTGCTCGGGTTCCTGGTCGGCCAGGCCATGAAACGTTCCGGGGGCAAAGCCAATCCCCAAAAAGTAAACGCGTTGTTCAAGACGCGCCTTTCGCCGTAACGTTCGGGGCTTCATCTGGTTCTGTGTCGGATTACGCTTCGCTAATCCGACCTACGTTCCGGTTCCCCTCCTTTTTAAGGAGGGGCGAGGGGAGGTAGAGGGTTTAACTCCCTCGCCCCTTGCGGGAGAGGGCCGGGGTGAGGGGATGTCGGATTACGCCTGTCCTGAGCGAAGCGAAGTCGAAGGGCTTCGCTAATTCGACCTACGTTCAACCAGGTTGCGTGAGTAAATGAGTAAAATCAAAGACATTAAAGGAAGAGCCATACTCGATTCTCGCGGGACGCCCACGGTGGAAGTGGACGTGTTGTTGGCCAGTGGTGCATGGGGACGGGCAGCCGTGCCGTCCGGTGCGTCGACCGGGACGCGAGAGGCCCTTGAACTGCGGGATCACGATCCTCAACGATGGATGGGGAAGGGTGTCACGAAGGCCATTCGGAACGTCACGAGGACCTTGGCGCCCAAACTCCGGGGGATGAACGCCTTGGATCAACCGTTGATCGATTCCACGATGCTCGCGTTGGATGGTACTCCGGGAAAATCCCGACTCGGGGCGAATGCCGTGTTGGGGATCTCGCTGGCCGTGGCTCGCGCAGCTTCGGCGGAAACGCGGCAACCACTCTATCGGTACATTGGCGGGGCCAAGGCCCGTGAATTACCAGTTCCCATGATGAATATTATTAATGGCGGCGTTCACGCGAACAACGGCTTGGATTTACAGGAATTCATGATCATGCCCGTCGGCGCGACACGTTTCCGTGAAGGGTTGCGGATGGGTACGGAAGTGTTTCACCAGTTACGAGGCGTCTTGAAGGCCAGGGGATTGAGTACGGCCGTGGGCGACGAGGGCGGCTTTGCGCCGGCCTTGCAGTCGAACGAAGAGGCGCTGGCCGTGATCAGTCAGGCCGTTCGCAAGGCAGGGTATCGGCTTGGCTCGGATATTGTGTTGGCGATTGATGCAGCGGCTAGTGAATTTCACGGCAAGAAGGGGTACGTGTTGCACGCGGAAAAGCGCGTGGCGCAGAATTCCGTCCGCATGATTGACTTTTACGAAGGGTTGGTCGATCGGTATCCCATTGTCTCTATTGAAGATGGACTCCATGAAGACGACTGGAAAGGCTGGAAACTTCTGACCGAACGGCTTGGGTCACGGATTCAATTGGTTGGAGACGACTTGTTCGTCACCAACGTCGATTATCTGTCAAGGGGTATTCAAGAAGGTGTCGGAACTGCTATTCTGATAAAAGTCAACCAGATCGGTACGTTGACTGAAACCTTGGAGACGGTGGAATTGGCCAGGCGGGCAGGATTTGGCGTCGTGATTTCCCATCGTTCGGGCGAAACGGAAGACACGACCATCGCCGATTTGGCCGTGGCGGTCAACGCCGGACAAATCAAGACGGGTTCATTGTCTCGAACGGATCGTTTGGCCAAGTACAATCAACTTCTCAGGATCGAAGAAGAGTTGGGGAAATCAGCGGTCTATAAAGGAAGAAAGGTACTCCGACTCCGAAAGGCATAACGTGGTCCGCCAGAACCGCAGGCAACCGAAGAAGCCGGGTCGTTGGTCCGTTTCACGATCGTTGAGTCTCAGCATTGGGATCATGCTGTGCGTGGTGTGGGCATTGCAGGGAACAGGGTTGCCGCAGTATTGGATGATGACCCAGGAGCTCGAGAGCACGCAGGAGGAAATTATCTCGCTGGAGTACGCAAACGCCGCGCTTCGCGAGGAAATCCATCATATGGAATCAGATCTGTATACCTTGGAAACGTTGGCGCGGGAGCGGTTAGGGTACGTGAAGGAAGGAGAAATGGTCTATCAATTCGTCGAATCGCCGTAGATGCCAATGAGTGAACCATGCATCGATAGAATGATAGAGAAACACCCTTGCGTGGTTCTCCATGTCGGTTCCTCCCCTTTGTAAACAACTCTCTACCTCCCAACTTTTCCCTCTTCGGAAAAAGTTCCCGTCCTTACAAAGGAGGGGAGGAAAGAACGGCACAGTCTCCTTTGGGAGAGTAGGAGGCATAAAATCTTTGCTTGACGGGTGGAGTCATGAAATTCGGTACGATGGCTGTCCTGGGTTGTTCCAACGTGGGGAAATCCACCCTCGTAAACACGTTGGTGAATCAAAAAATTGCCATCGTGTCGGACAAACCCCAGACCACGCGTTCGCGGATTTTAGGCGTAGCGCATTTCCCGCAAGGTCAATTAGCGTTGTTGGATACGCCGGGGCTGCATCGGCCTTGGCATCGACTGAATAAACTCATGGTGCGAACGGCGCTCGATGCCATGCATGATGCCGACGTGCTGGCGGTCATGGTGGATGGACGAAATTTGCCTGGTCCCGTCGATCTATTTGTGATAGAGCAAATATTCTCGATACATGGCGAATCGTCGGCGTTACCGGCTTTTTTGTTGGTGAATAAAATTGACTTGATTCGTAAACGTCACGTGTTGCCGGTGATTGAGGCCTATCGCCAGTTGGGAGAGTGGGCCGAAATCGTTCCCTTATCGGCCAGGACCGGCGAGAACGTTGACCTGTTGGCGTCGTTGGCGTTTGACCGGGTGGTTGAACGGGAAGACGCCTTTGATGAAGATTTTGTCACGGACCAGTCGTGGCGTCACCTGGCGGCGGAGACCATACGGGAAAAGGTCATTGAAGCGACCAAGGCGGAACTGCCCTATGCCGTTGCCGTGAAGGTGGACGAGTTTCTGGAAGAAGGGCGCGTCACCACGATCGCGGCCACCATTGTTGTCGAGAAACCCGGCCAGAAGGCGATTGTGATCGGAAAATCGGGAGAGCGGTTAAAGGCGATCGGTACCGCCGCCCGGTTAGAGTTGTCGAAGGCGTTGGCCAGTAAAGTTTTTTTGAAACTCCACGTGAAAGTAAAAAACGCGTGGCGTGACGATGACCGTTGGTTAGTAGAATTGGGATACGCGACACAGCCATGACGGACCCGGCCAAAACAGTGACTCACGGTGACCCTCAGACCGCCAAGGATCAGGCTGCGTCGGAGTCCACTAATAATCAAAGCAAATTCGACGTGGTGAGGCTCTCGACGCGTCGTCTTTTGAAGCGTGGCGCGATTTCAAACCTGACCAATCTGATTGCCCGGTTGCACCCCGCGGACGTCGCCCGGGTGATTATGAATTTGGATACCCCTCAAGAACGACGGACGGTTTTTGAATTGGTCGAAGGTGTGGCTGGGCAGGGCAAGGTCGTGAGCGAGTTGAGCGACGAGATGATTCTTGAACTGCTTGAAGATCGAAACGCCGCGGATATTGCGTGGATGTTACGAACCGTACCGGCCGACGACGCAGCGGATATTTTAGGCGTGCTGCCTGATGAGGTGGCGAACAATATCTTGCCGCTGATGAAAGCCGAGGAATCTCAGGAAGTCGCCAACCTGATGGCGTATCCCAAGGGAACGGCCGGCAGTATCATGACGACGGAGTTTTTCTCGTTGCCTGAAGAGACCACGGCCCGTGAGGCCATCCAGCGTCTTCAGCAGGCCACCAAGGCCGAGACCGTGTTTTACGTGTACGCGACCGACAGGGAAGGGCGGCTGACGGGTGTCGTCTCATTGCGCGAATTGCTGGTCGTTGCTCCAACGGCTCCCTTGAAAAGCATGCTTTTCCGGGACGTCATCAGCGTGAACGTCGATACCGCGCAAAAGGAAGTCGCCAGTCAAGTGGCAAATTACAACCTGTTGGCGATTCCGGTTATTGATGCCGAACATCGGCTCGTGGGGATCATTACGGTAGACGACGTGGTGGACGTGATTCGGGATGAAGATACCAAGGATATGTTGAAGATGGCCGGGGCGACCGAAGAAGACGCGCAAATGAGCACTCCCAGTCTCGTGGCTGCGGGCCTGCGGTTTCCCTGGTTGTTTACCAACCTGGCCGGAAGTCTGGTATCGGGACTGATCCTGTGGTGGTTCCGGTTCACGATTCAGGAGGTTGTGGCCGTAGTGACCTTTATCCCCGTGATTGCGGCGATGGGCGGCAACCTGGGGATCCAATCTTCAACCCTGATCATTCGTGGGCTGGCGACGGGCCGTGTTGACCACAGTGATATTTGGAAAGTCGTGTTTCGGGAATTTCGAATTGGGCTGCTTCTCGGCGTCATCTGCGGGATGTTACTCTTTCTGACGGGATGGGTGTGGCAGGGAAACGGGTATCTTGGCATGGTCGTCGGTGGGGCCATTCTGATTACGTTTCTGATTTCCTCGAGTATGGCCACGGTCACGCCCTTGCTCTTACGAAAGTTTCACGTTGATCCGGCCGTGGCGGCAGGACCGTTCATCACCACGGCCATGGATATCACGGGGGTCAGCATCTACCTGGGTTTCGCGACAATGATGCTGGAATACCTGAGGTAAGCGTATTCTTCCCTTGGAGGGGAGAAGGCTGGGGTGCCATGCCCCCTTTCCCCGAGGTTGTATAGAGGCAGAGGGCTAGTAAAAACTCCCTCTCCCCTGGCGGGAGAGGGCTGGGGTGAGGGGGGATAGGCGTTCCGCACGCCTTTTTTGTATGGCTCTTGTCACCACAAAAGCGATCGTGCTGAAAAGTATGCGCTGGGGAGAAGCCGATCGCATCCTCACGTTTTATTCCCTTCAAATGGGCAAGGTTCGAGGGATTGCGCGCGGCGCGAGACGGATGAAAAGCCGGTTCGGCGGCATGCTCGAACCCTTTTCGTCCATCAACCTCACGTTCTTCAACAAGCGAAACGATAGCCTTGGGTCCATCAGTCACGTCGATAGTCTCGAGTCCTTCAGCCCGTTACGAGAGAGTTTGGATTTGATATGGGCGGCTTCTCGTATGGTGGCCCTGGTCGACGGCGTGACCGCGGACCGTGATTCCAACCCCACGATTTATCACACGTTACTGGAAGGGTTAAGCTTGCTGGTCCGAACGGACGATCCGGGATTGCTCACGTTGCTGTTTCAGATTCATATCCTGAGTCATTCCGGGTTCCAACCACAGGTCGATCGCTGTGCATCCTGCGGCCGGGCTTTGGAAGAGCAACCTTCCCTGTTTTCACCATCGTCCGGGGGGCGTTTGTGTGGGTCCTGTGACCGGGGTAGCTGGGATTATTGTTTGCCGATGTCTCAGGGGAGCATGGCGTTTCTCCGTCAGGTACGCCGGATACCCTTTACGCGGGCGACGCGCCTGAAAGCGACGGGTCAGGTGCGGAGAGAAGTGGAAGCCATCATTGAAACGTATGCGAGATCCGTGGTCGGAAAACGGTTGCCGGAGAAGGAACCGTTGGTGACGGCGGGAAAGTAAACGATCCATGGGCACGGAGAACGTTCAGCCGGAAGACATGAAGTGGCTCGAAAAGGGCGTGTTGGGTATCACGTGGAGCGATGGTCACCTGGGCGTCTATCCGGTCCGGTACCTGCGGTTGCATTGCCCCTGTGCGGCCTGTACGGATGAATGGACCGGCGAATTGAAACTGAAACCCGATGACGTCCCGATGTTCATGATGTTGAAGGATATCCAACCCGTGGGACATTATGCCTTACGCCTGATTTGGAGTGACGGGCACGATACCGGCTTGTATGCATTCGGCAAACTTCGGCACATGTGTCAATGCGACGTCTGCCAACCCAATAAAGATCCCGCCGCGGATAAGAAAGTTTCCCGCCGTCTTCTGTGAGCCGGTGCTTTGGAGGTGCGGCCTCCTACTCCGGTCGACCCCACCCTCACCCTTCCGTCATCCCCGACTTGATCGGGGATCCAGTGTCTTTGCCTTTCTTCTTCCCCTCCTTTGCCTGCCCTGAGCGTCCTTCGACTTCGCTCCGCTACGCTCAGGACAAACGGGGAGTGATAATCCGTTCACCCTGAGGAGCGTAGGTCTCTTGAGACTGGAGTCGAAGGGTGCCGTCCCGCCTGAACTTCAGCGTTTGTATCGCGGGCCGAGGGTCCGGTCTTCGTAGTTCGCAAACAGGCGTTTGGTTTCGGAGTGGAGGACGAAGCCCTTGCCGCGCGCAATGTCCCGCGTGCGAAAGAACGGGGCGAGTTTTCCTGAAGGATCGAGGTAGGCTGCGCGAAGTGGGACAGAGCGGTTTCGATGATGGATCAGGTGACAGGACGTGGAACGGATGGAACTGATCCATGCTGCGACTTCCTCGGGGTTTCCGATGGAGGCCGACAACAGCAGGAGCCGTGATTGCGCCGGAGCGAAAATAATCGTTTCTTCCCACACCACGCCCCGTTCCGCGTCGGCCAGAAATTGCGATTCATCCAGAATAATCAAGCCCAAGGTATCCATCCGCATGTCGATCTCGCCACCTGCGGCATCGTACAGTAAATTCCGCAGGATCTCCGTAGTCATGATCAGGATGGGAGCCTGCGGATTGTCACGACGGTCGCCCGTGAGAATACCGACCTGATCCGCACCAAAGAACTGCGAAAACTCCGTCAGTTTTGTGTTTGAGAGTGCCTTCAGGGGGGACGTATAAATCACCGTTCGTTCGGTTTCGATGGCTCGTTGCATGGCCTCGATCGCCACGTAGGTTTTGCCGCTCCCCGTGGGGACGCTCAGGATCACGTCATTGGTTGCCAGGCGGTCGATGGCTTCCCGTTGCCAGTCGTCAGGTTTGAATGGTTGTGGCGGAGGCACGCCGATTCCTTCAAACAGCGCCCGTGCGCTGATGGCCGGTTCGGTCGGGACCTGGTGTTGCCGGGGAGGCGGAACAGGGTGGGGTGGAGCATCGGGCTGATGATTCGGCTTGACCTGTCTGTCCGGTTTGGAAGGTTTGGAAGGGCGTGGAGGTTCAGGCAGGAAGGACGTGAGCGTTGTTTCGATTTCCGCCCGTTGCTCGGGTGACAGCGCCAGGAGTGATTGGATCAGCCGGGTTTTCCCCATTCGGAAGTGGCGGCGCACCCGGTTCTTCGCCAGACGGTGAAGCAGCCTGACGGAAAGGCCCGCCAGGTGTTTTGCCAATGCGTCGTTGTTCATGCGGTTGCTCATTCGTTTGGAACTCCACCTCACCCCAACCCTCTCCCACCAGGGGAGAGGGAGTCCTCAAAGGTTTTGTAACCTCATCTCTTGCCCTTTGTCTCTCATGGCAATTCTTGCAGCACGTCCCGGCGCATGAGATCCATGGCGTCTCTCGAGACGCCGGCCAGCCCGGGATGGGTCGCTTTGAGTCCATAGACTTGCGAGAGATATTCCAGCGTTCTGGCCAGGAGCCGGTAAACGTCTCCTTCCGCCATGGTGGTCGAGCGAATCAATTCGTTCCAGGGAAGGGCAGGTTCGGCGATCCACCGGTCGGCTATTGCCGCGACGTCCCACCTCAGGAGAGGCGGCTCTTCATACGCGGATAACGAGTGGGCGATCTTTCGCACTTGTCCGAGGGTCGAGGTCAGGCCCGGATGACGTCCGGGAAAGGAGGCTGGCCGGTCGTCGTCATGCGCGATGCTCGCCAGCACGCCGGCCAGCAAAGAGGCCGTGATGCCTTCAAACGCTCCCATCCTGATCAGTTCCGTGATGAGTAACGAATGGTTGATGCGAATCAGGCGTGCCCAGTCACCCTCGGACGTCAGTTGGCACGCGGGTGTCAAGTAGCCGAATTTTTGCAAGACTTCGACGTGTTGCTGAAAGCGATGCCAGAGTTCGGTGCGCATGGCATGAATGGTTTTCGTCAGTCGATGTTTTTCCTGTCGGAGCTTCAGGGCCTGCGGATGGTCTTTTTGGCACGCGGGACGGGACGGGCAGGTTGGACAGGGAAATTCGTCCTTGAGCGTTTCGGTCAGGATCGGGTTATCGGCGCCGTCCTGATCGACGCGAATCGGCAGACGCCGTAAACGAGCGGGAAACTCTTCCAGGGTTTCGATGGCGTGATTCAGGCTCTGGGGCGTACACCAGGGAAAACGGCGAGCCTCCGTGACGTCGATGACTTCGTCAATCACAGCGGTCACCGCGCTTGCGGGATATTCTATGACGCGTCCGCCGTTTCGCACCACGGTCAACATGGGAGCCCCTTGTCCACGGCTTCGATATTGCCGCAGGACGATGGCATGATTCTTGGAAAGTTCGACTGCGCGACCTGGCGTCAGGAACGCCAATTGCGCTGAGATTTCCGGTGGGTCATGCTGCGTGTTCCGGCGGTGGTGCGAGCGGCGCTTCTTGGCCAGATTGAAAGATTGCCATTGTGCAATCCAATCGGCGCAGTCGCGCCGGCCATAGGCCTCCAGTTGCGTTTCCACGTCATCCAGCTTTGTTTCATACGCGTCGGCTCGTTGATTGAGTTGGAATTGAGCAAAACTCTTTTCCAGGATGGGTTGGATATGGTCGATGGAATGAGCTTTCAGGAGATTCAGGACCATGGGATAGGAAATGACAAATTGACTGTCGATTGGTTCCGGGTGGTTCGTGAGCCCATTCGCGATGGGGCCGAGGTCGATGTACGGCGACGGCGTGACCACGACGAACCCGACGTAATCTTTCCCGCGTCTTCCGCCGCGGCCGGCGAGTTGCTGGATTTCATTGACGGTCAATTCCGTGATATTGCGGTCCTTGCGGACGCTCGATTGGGTCATCACGACGGTGCGGGCCGGGAAATCCACCCCGGCAGCCAGGGTCGTGGTGGCGAAGACTGCATCCAGACATCCCTGACGCATGAGTTCTTCAACGGCGATTTTCCATGACGGCAGGTGCCCGGCGTGATGAGCCGCCACTCCATACTGTTGAACCGTGGGGATGAGGGGGTGGCCGGCGATGCTGGGATATTCGGCAATCATATGATCCAGTACGTCCGTAATGGCCGCCGACCGCGTGGGAGGAATGGGGAGTTGCCGGTGTTCAAAACTCCCGATGGCTTCATCGCAGGCGCGCCGGGACGTCAAAAAGACAATGGCCGGAGTCAGACGCTGGTGTCGAAGGACTCGAAGAAGATCGACTGGATGTATGGCAGGTGGCATGAACGGGCGATAGTGTAACAGGAACTTGTCGGGAGCACAAAGGAAACTGTGTTTGTCGTTTTGGTTTTGACAGGCTTCATAGAGATACATACAGTAGGCAATCAAAGCAACGTTGATGCTTTCTGCCGGCAGGAGATTCTTTTCTTCGATAGATCTTTCGCACATGCTGCGCGGTCATCCTGAACGGGATGACTTGTCCTGAGCGTTTAGCGAAAGAGCGGTCGACTTTTTGAGGTGTGCGGAAAGGAGGAATTGGTGACTACCTTTGAACGGGCATTCAGCGATACGGAAAAAGCAGCAGATTCGACTCTCAATGCCGTTAAAAGTACGGAACGGCTGGCTAAGGCCTTACAAAAGGCGGCTAAGGAGGGAAATATCAACGCAATCAAAAAAGCTTGTTCAAATCTCAAGGATGCCCTGGGCTCTCTCAATCAAACTGTGACAAACGCGGTTGAAACCTGGCCTTTCAAGGATGACGAAGAAGAGGCCTACCTCAGAGAACGCTACAGCAAGGAACTCCAGAATACCGCATCGGAAGAAGGGTTGAAAATCCATGATGAAGGAGACGGCAGGTTGATTGCTTATCCGTCCATCGTTCACGTGTTGCCCGGTGACCGAACCGTGAGAATTGATAGAAAAAAGGTCGCAACGTTAAGGCCGTCCCGTCTTACGGGAATCCTGAAAGAGAAACAGAAAAAACCGCCTCGATTTAAACCGGATGTTTTTTTGGAGGCTTTGCACAAGACGTACTTGCTCATATCGCGGGAACGGACCGCTACCCTTCCAGTCAATGACAAAGCCGGTCCCGTCAAGCTCCTGGTCGAAATCTATGAGGCGCTCACTCTTTTGCCTGATAGCGGGCGGGAATATGATAGGACAGAGTTTGCCAAGGGCATCTATTTGTTGGATGTCGCTAAGACGACGTTGCGTACAAAAAAAGGAGCACGTGTCAGTTTCCCGTCTTCTACGGGTACAAAACGGGCAAAAGATACGTTCCACTTCGTCGGTTCTGATGGAAACAGGGTGACGTACTCCGGCATCCAGTTTTTCAGAGGTGCATAATGGCAAACACCATACCATTTCACGATTGGCTCAAACATCTTGACTCCGAATACTTGTCGACTTTCATCAGGGACGGCGGAGCGTCTATCAAGTTTGCCGTAACGAAGGACGACTTGAAACCGGAGTTGTATCACGCCGTCGAGAGCAAAGGCCGTGGTCTGGGCTATCTTGTTGTCAGGCTTGATGCTGCGGACATCAGGGTTCACATGCCGCAGGACATTTTCTTCGGTATGGCGAAACAGGTGAATTGGCGACACTTGGCTCGACGCTTTATTTTGCGCTTGGCAAAAGAATGTGGATATGGAGTCGATGACGTTAACCCGGGTGACGCCGAAAATATTTTCAAGATCATAGGCAGGAGAAATAGTGGGCTGAACAGGGTGCTCGATTCAGAGGCCGTCCTTCGCGAATTGAGACCTGAATTAGAAGCTCAAGTTGCCCAGGAATATCGAATGGCCAAGGATTTCAGAGTCGCCATGAGTCACCTGTGTCTGCGTGAAAACGTTCATCCAAGCCAGGAATACACGGCTCAACCATTGATTGATTGGTTGACGGGAGAGAAGACGAGAATAAGCAGCGTGAGGCCATTTTCGATCTATACGGCTATCAACCGGACAACCTCAAGACATTTCCTTGAATCAGCCCTGTTCTGGTTCAAGCACGTGGGCTATGCGGGAACGGTGATCGTACTCGACAACTCGCGTATCGCATTGTCTTCCGACCCGAAGGATGGTCGCCGGTATTATACAAAAGCCATGGTCATGGACCACTACGAGATCCTGAGAGAGTTTGTCGATGGAATAGACAGGTTGAGCGGAGCGTTACTGGTGATTGTGACGAGTAGCGAGTTTTTGAATGAAGACAATCGTTCCAGGGGGTTTGGTCTCTATCAGGCCCTTATGACAAGAATCATGGATGACGTGCGGGATAAAAATCTGGTCAACCCCATCGCTTCCCTGGTACGACTTTCTTGAAGAAAGGACCGCCCCCATGACTATTGCCACGGACGTGAACAATCCGCCGACTTGTAGACGGGCACTGGAAGGACTTCGCAACGGCGTGCCGAACGAGGCGGCCGTCAGGATCCTGGGCTGCCACCAAACGCAGACGGAAAGTCGATTTCACGATCTCCTGGCCCAAGCCATGAACGTTGACCGGCCGCCTGCCGGTGCTTTGGGAATGCTGGTTGCCGGCGATTTTGGCACGGGGAAATCGCACCTGCTTTCATACCTGGAACATCAGGCCCTGTTGCAAGGTTTTGTGTGCAGCAGATTAACGATCAGTAAAGAAACCCCTTTCTATAACCTGGATAAGGTGTTCAAGTCTGCCGTGGACAATGGACGGATGCCTGACGGGACCGGGCAACTCATGGAAGAACTCGGACTCAAACTGAAGAATTCCTCAGGGGCCTACGCTCGTTTTTTTCAGTGGGCCAATTCCGAACGGAACGGACTGCACCGTATATTCCCTGCGACCTTGATGGTCCATGAAAGAGTAGACGATCTTGAACTTGTGAGCGACATCAGGTCGTTCTGGTCAGGCGAACGAATCAAGGTGTCCACCATCAAAGATGGTCTCAGGCAAATAGGTCAGTTGCCCAACTATCCTTTCAAGGCACCGAAAGTGAAGGAATTGCCCCCACAACGGTTGCGTTTTGCAACGGAATTGATAAAGGGAGCCGGATATCACGGCTGGGTCATCCTGTTGGATGAGCTCGAATTAGTCGGGTCATATACTCGACCACAGAGGGCCAGGTCCTATGCGGAACTTGCCCGCTGGTTAGGAAAGGTCGCAGATGAAGCGTGTCCGGGGCTCGTCATCGTCGGCACGGTGACGAGTGACTTCACCGCGGCTATTTTAGATGATGCTCCGGGCAAAGGTGACCGTCATAAGGCAACCCAAGGGTTGCATGACCGCGGAGAGGATGCCGTTGCGGCCAGGGCTGAAACGGGTATGCGAATCCTTGAACGGGAAACGACTTTATTAACCGCTCCCACTGACGAAGACGTGAACGCAACCATCGAAAAACTGAGAGAGATCTATAGCATCGCCTACAATTGGGATGCGCCGCAAAAAGAAAGGAAGGCAGGCGGGGCAGGTTTTCAGGGCAGGATGAGGTACAAGGTGCGGTCGGCGATCAATGAATGGGACTTGTTGCGCCTGTACCCGAATTCGCACCCTGAAACAGAAGGAACGGAATTCAGCGCCAGATATGAAGAAGTTCCTGAACTGGAGCAGGAGACGAACGATCAGGGCGAAGAGGGCGCTAACAGGTGATTTCTGAAAAGTTGCCATCGTGAAATGCTTCTCCGGAGGGCTTCTTTCTTCTGTCATTCGAATGACCGATTAAGGTTATTTTCATACGAATGACGGTTCGAGGTGCTAGAGGTTATTTTTTGTATCAATTGTCAATGCATGAATGAAGACGTACACGAATGACTGTTACCCCGATATTCGTGCTGCTGTGCGGCGTGGGGTTCTGTTCCTTTGTCAGTTACAACCTGGTCCGCATGCCGGCTTTGGCGCCGTTTGCCGCATCGTTTGGTGCCGGACCCGTCATGGTGGGATTCATCGTCGCGGCCTCGACCATGACGGGAATCCTGCTCAAGCTGCCCGTCGGAACGTTGTCCGACCTGGTGAACCGTTCACGCCTCATGATGGTGGGCGTCCTGGCATTTGCCTTGCCGCCCTTCGTCTATCCATTGGTGTCGACCCTGGAAGTTTTGACGGCACTGCGGTTGGTTCATGGATTGGCCACGGCCGTCTTTACACCGTTGGTCCTTGCCATGGTTGCGGAATTATATCCTGCGACCAGGGGCACGGCATTGGGTTGGTATACTTCCGCCGCACAAGGCGGCGCATTGGTGGGGCCGATGCTGGGTGGGTGGATCATCGATGCGGCCGGCTATACGGAAACGTTTTTGACCGGTGGCGGGTTCGGGTTGGTCGGGCTCGCCTTGTATCTGGTGCTCTGGTGGCGTTATCCCGCCCCGTCGCGTCACGTGAAGCTGGAAGCCATGGTGCTTTTCTCGAGCGTCCTCCATGGTTTGCGGACCGTGTTGAGACATCTCGGCATGGTTGCCGCGAGCGTCACGGAGGCCTCGAAGATGATGGCCAACGGGACCCTGATGGCGTTTTTGCCGTTATACGCGCTGTCCATCGGGCTGAGCTTGGCCGAGAGTGGAGTGCTGTTCGGCATACAAGGGTTGACGTCGTTTCTCTCCAAGCCAGTGATGGGCCGCGTCTCGGACCGCGTTGGAAGGCGACCTTTGATTACGCTGGGTTTGTTGGTCTGTGGTCTTTCCATCATGGCCGTTCCGCAAACGACTCAGGTGGTTTGGCTGGCCCTGTGCGCGGGAGGGTTCGGGTTTGGTGAAGCGATCATTACGTCCTCATCGGCTGCGATGATTGCGGACATGGGAAAAGCCGAAAACGTCGGAGCCGGTATGGGATTGCGCGGGACCATTATGGATATCGGGCATGCAGGCGGACCGATCGTGGCAGGTGTGCTTGTCGCCGCAGTCAGTTATACTGGGGCCTTCATCATTATCGGATGCCTGCAATTGTTGACGGCAGCAGGGTTCTGGATAGCGACAAGCCGGCTGTCGGGGCGTCTCTAACGGAGCACCGACGGAAAGGATAACCGGGCATGGAAGAAGCGATGACAACGGGCGACGTCGTTATTGGCGTATTGGCCGCGGTGGGAGTCGTCGTCTTGATCGTGGTGTTTGTCCTCGTGTTTCGCATGGTGTTTTTCAGCAACGACAAGGACAAGTAACGTGTTCAGCGGGATTGTCGAAGAGATGGGTGTGGTTAAGTCCCTGGTGCCTGGCCTTGCCGGTGCGCGGTTGTCGATTTTGGCGGGGACCGTTCTCAAGGATCTTCAGCTTGGTGAAAGTGTGAGCGTTTCGGGGGCTTGCCTCACGGCTGCCGAGGTTGGTGAAACGGATTTTTCCGTTGACGTCTCCGTCGAGACCCTGGACGTGACCACGTTGGGTGTGCTCACCGTGGGTGCGGCGGTGAATCTCGAGCGGGCATTGAAACTGAATGACCGGCTGAGCGGACATCTTGTGACGGGGCACGTGGACGGGACAGGTATTCTTCGGGAGCGAACGCAAGCGGGCAACACGTTGTTGCTGACAATGGAAGTGCCTGAGCCTGTTTTGCGGTATTGTATTCCCAAGGGGTCGATTACCGTCGATGGCGTCAGTCTGACCATCAACGGCGTGTCGGAGAACGGGGTGTCCGTGGCGATTATTCCACACACGGCCAAGGTCACCACCTTGGGCATCAAACAGCCCGGGGATGCCGTCAACCTGGAGTCGGACCTGATCGGCAAATACGTCGAGCGGCTGCTTCAACATAGCGGCAAGCTGCCGGAAAAAGCGGCTCCGGTCATCGACCGCGACTATCTGCAAAAACGAGGATTGACGTAGGGAACCTCTGATTTATTGCACTATCGGGCGCAGGGCTGCGTTGTGTCCTCG
>VYFB01000124.1 GCA_009842645.1 Nitrospira sp. SB0677_bin_15
GCTCCGGGACGCCTTGCCCTGCATCCCGCTATCACACTGAATCAGAGGTTCCTTAGCTTTACTTTACTGCCTAACGAAAATCTGCCTGTCTTGACGGGAAAGTCTACCTTCGCACGTAGAGCAACTCGCAGGCTTCGCAATAGCCGTCTACCCGTCCCAGGTCGAACGACGCGGCCAATTGCCGCTTGACCCACTCCGTGCCTTCCCGGCCGCCCCGCCCATCAACGCCTTGAGACAACATCATGTGCAAGGCTACGTCCAACAAGCGATCTTTGCGTTCGTCCATCCCGGGGGTCACGATGTTGCCCACCGCGTGCGTGGCATGCATCTTCACCGTCTCTTCATGAAACTTGTCATAACCGAATTTGGCCACCGTGGTTTTGCGAATATCGGCCAATTCCCGCTTGACCATGGGCAAGTCCTGCATCAATGATCGAAAAATCTCCAAACGGCCTTCTTCCCATAATTTTTTCTCCATGGCCTCAAGGACAACGCCCGGATTAGCCGTTTCAGTGGGTTCTTCGGCAAAATCCGATTTTTGGCCATGCCCTCCGAACCGCAGCCGTTCGTAGGATTTCCGGGTTTCCGGATCACCGAGCACTTCATACGCAGCATTGATTTCCCGAATTTTCTCTTCAGCCTGCTTGTTGCCCTGATTGCGGTCGGGATGATATTTGAGCGCAAGTTTCCGATAAGCCCGTTTAATCTCTTCATCCGAGGCCTGCGGCGTGACTTCCAGGGTAGCGTAGTAGTCGAGATGGATTCGTGCCATCAGCTCTCACCTGTTGCGTTGATCATAGCCATGGACTGGATTGCAAAACAAGCCGCACCCATGCACACTTCTCAGGCGTTCACAGACGACGGTATACCCGTTGAAGAAAACGCCGTGAAGGTACAGTAAAAGATGTGTATTCTCTTATTGGGGCTCATCACCTCGTGTCTCTCAGGACCGTTAAACGACGGCTATCCCCCATCACCTGCTTTTTTACAACCAACTGAAAATAAAAGATTCGTTGAAATTGTCACCATTCAGAACCTTCTTCAAGCCCCTGGGCAATACCATCAAAAACGCATCAGGGTCCGGGGAACCGTCACGCGCCTGGAACTTCATCTCGACGACTCGAAACATTTCATCAATTTTGTTTTCTCCCTCAAGACCAAGACGGACCGCGTACTGGTCTTTGGGCGACATGATCGAACCCAAGGAGACATCCAAATGACCACAGGTCGAACCGTTGAGGTTGAGGGCATCTTCTGGAAGGAACGAGAGGCCAATGGCCACAAACTATTGAATAATGTCGAAGCCCGGCGTGTCAGGTTTTATCCTTCGCTCACCCCTGATCAGGCAGGCGGGCGATCCGCTCTTCTCCCCTCTTGACAAGCCTTTCACGCGACCTCTTCACCACGTTTCGGACCGGAAACTGAGCGGAGTCAATTGTGCTTGCTCCAGTCCCAGGACGAGTTGATCCTTTGCCAGCGCATTACCACAGAACCGCACGTGACACTGCGACAAATTCGGCTCCAGCGCAACGAGTGGTTCGAGATTCACGCGCGTTTCCTGCCCTTCGGCCAGCACTTGCATGATTCTTCCTTTCCCATGAGCCCAATCATCCGGCCATTCCCTGGTTAATACCGGATGGTACGTAAAGCGTCGTGGAAATTCTTGCGACAGATCCAGCAAGGCCTGATGCTCCATCAATTGGCTGGGCTTCTTGACACTCACGATCAGGCTGAAATGCCCTTCAGCCGCTCCTCCGAACACCCTGGATTTCATATATCGCACGTACGCCAAAAACGGCGTAATGCCCGTCGATAGCGCCACAGCCACTATCCGCATGGAATGCCATTCGTGATCCTCTTCCAAAATCAGGGTCGCCGGGTCCACCGTCTGCGTGTTTTGATACACAACCAGTTCCGGACGGGTTTCGTCATAATTCACGCACACGTCGACTGAGCCGCCCGTACGGCAACGATGCACGAGATCATCGGTTTGCCACCAGGGAGAAGTATCGGCTTTTTCCTTATGCGTATCATTGATGATCGTCTCCAATACGTGAGGACTTTCATCCGAACAATTGGAGCGTGTATACATTCGGCGACGATATTTTTGCGTCCGGACGCCAAACGGTTTCACCAGAAACGCCGAGCCGGGGTGCATGCGGTCCCGAATGGGAACGGGCCGTCCATCGACATCGAACGTCTCCGGCAACGTCAACGTCACCTTCCGGACCTCACCCAAATCATAGGTATACACGTCGGTGATCCTGGCAGGCACAAAGAGTTCACGCGGCTTGGTCATCAAACACTCCTTTCCTTCTCTTGCGAGGAATTTTCATTTTCGCTAAGCTGAATGGGTATTTGCGCAAGTATTACCCATTTTTTGGGGAAGTCTTTTCATTTCTCAGGAAGACTATATTCATGAACGAACCACTGAACAATCGAAACGTCATCGAAATCAAGGAACTGATCACTCCGCGGCAGATCAAGGAACACATGCCGGTTAACACGGCGACGGAGACCACGGTCCTGGATACCCGTCAGGCCATTCGGGACATTCTCTATGGACGAGACCAGCATCGGCTCCTCGTCGTCATCGGGCCCTGTTCCATACATGACCTGGAAGCGGCCATGACTTACGGAGCCGCCCTCAAGAAGGTCCGTGAAGCAACCAAAGACCACCTGCTGATCGTCATGCGGACTTACTTTGAAAAACCTCGAACGACAGTCGGGTGGAAGGGGCTGATCAATGATCCGCACCTGGACGGGAGTTGCGACATTGCCGAAGGCCTCCGGCAGGCCCGAACCGTTCTTCTGGACTTGAATGCGCTCGGTGTCCCCTGCGCCACCGAATTACTCGACCCGGTCACGCCCCAATACCTTTCCGACCTCCTCAGTTGGTCTGCCATCGGTGCGCGCACGACGGAAAGCCAAACTCATCGGGAAATGGCGAGTGGACTGTCCATGCCGGTCGGCTTCAAGAACGGAACGGACGGCAGCCTGCAAGTCGCGCTCAACGCCATGGTGGCAGCGCGGCAACCACACAGTTTCGTCGGGATTAATCTCGATGGTGTCACTTCCATTATCAAGACCAACGGGAACCCCGACAGGCACGTCGTCTTACGCGGCGGCGGCGGAAAAACCAACTACAGCAGAGAACACATTCTTCAGGCCCGTGACGGGTTGGTGGATGAAGATATCGCGAGACCCATTATGGTCGATTGCTCCCACGGGAATTCAGACAAAGATCACACGCGCCAGATTCCGGTTGCCCATTCCGTCCTACAACAATACTGTGAAGGACAGCGATACATCCTGGGGCTCTTGTTGGAAAGCAACCTGAAACCGGGCAAGCAATCATGGGGAGTCGGCAAAGCGTTGGAATATGGGATCTCGATCACCGATGCCTGTATCGGGTGGGAGGATACGGAAACCCTATTGTATGAACTGGCGGATACATTGGCAAAACAATCGCCCATGCACGTAGGCACCCCTTAAGGAACCTCTGATCCCCGATTAGATCCCCGATTAAAAACGTCGGGGACAGG
>VYFB01000129.1 GCA_009842645.1 Nitrospira sp. SB0677_bin_15
CGTAGCCGCTGCCGGCCTGCACGGTCGCCTTCACCGACCCGTTCGGCTCGTCGGTCTGGTCATCCACCGTTGTCACCGTGAGGCTTCCCGTCCCGGCCGTCCCGATGGTCACCGACCGCACCCCGGTCTGCCCCGCGCCCGCGACGGCGCGGGGGTCGCGGTCAGCGTGAAGCT
The DNA here is from genome assembly GCA_009842645.1 of Nitrospira sp. SB0677_bin_15. Taxonomy (GTDB): domain Bacteria; phylum Nitrospirota; class Nitrospiria; order Nitrospirales; family UBA8639; genus Bin75. The sequence continues at coordinate 175 of VYFB01000129.1, forward strand.
GGCCGTGCCGCCCTCGGTGATTTCGCTGCCGCCCGCGATGCTCACCACCGGCGGTGTGTCGTCGTTATCCGACACCGTCGCCGTCGCCGAGGAAGCGCTTGCTACCGTGTAGCCCTGTCCGGTCCCGACGGTTGCCGTGACCGCGCCGTCCGGCTCGTCCGTATCGTCGTTCTCCATGTCGATGTCCAGTTGCGCCGATCCACTCAGGGGGATGGTCACACTGCGTACGCCCGTCGCGCCGGCAGTGGCGAAGTCGCCGCTCTGGCCTACTGTCACCGATACCGTCAGCTGCGCCGCCGGGGTCGGCGTAGCCGTCAGGGTGAAGCTGGCCTTGCTCCCCTCGGTGACCGTCGCTTGCGAGGCCGCAGCAATCGCGACCACAGGAAGTGGCTCGTCGGTCTTGATTGTGCCCCTTGCGACGGCGTCGCCCAGCAAGATTCCGATCGACGGGTTCGACAAGGTTACCGTGAAGGTCTCATCCGCCTCCCTCACGGCATCCGCTGTCGTCCGCACGGTGACACTTTTCCCGGTCTCGCCGGCTTGGAAGGTCAGGGTGCCGCTTGCGGCCGTGTAGTCTGTGCCGGCCACAGCACTGTCGTCCGACTCCGATGAGGTGGCCCAGTCCACCGTTACTGTGTCGGTACCGGTCGGCGCCATGGACAATGTCACGCTGAACGTCACATCACCGCCCTCGACCACTCCGGCATCGGCGATGGACAGGGCTGGGCCCGGATCGTCGTTCGCGAAGACCAGGGTCAGGGTCCGAGGGAAATGCGGTACGTCGGGTACAAAATAACGGGGTGGGGTTTTGGTATCGTCGAGTAGCGTGATAAGGACCGTCTCGTCCTCTTCGGCGATACCATCGTCGAAGGATCTGTACCAGAAATAGACGGTCATAGCGCACGGTACCGTCTTCACTCCGGCGGCCGTGGTAATCGGCCGCGCGTTATCCCACCCAACACCTGTGGGACTAACCCGGAGTTCGTAGTCGATTCCCAGGGTGGCAGTGCCCCCGACGGTGAACCGCACCGGCAAATTTCCCGTGATTATGTCTTTATGGGATTGCCTGTTTACTTCGGGGCGAACCTGTTTTGGGATCGGAAACCCGACGTTCAGCCCGCTAACGGCCCTCCCCCTGCACTTCGGCGTTTCCGCAGTCGCCTGCGCCCCCAATGGTAAAAGCACCAAGAACGCCATGAGCACGCAGAACGCGGCCCTGCTGATACGGTCTCGGCAAGATTGTGATGCGGGGATTGACATCGTTGTCGGCCTCCCGTGCGGAATCTTTCCAAAGAGCAAATGGAAACGTCTTCTGGAGTTTCAAACCGGTGCCCTCGGACCGCAAAACCGCATACAGATAGCATATTTTCCGGAGAGGGGCAACGATGGGCACCCCACACATGTGTCAGGAACAAATAAACTGTCCGCATCTGTAACACATAATCTGTCTGGTTTTATCATGATGGATTTGGGGAGGCATGATAGCATCTGAATCCAGGTAATCACACGGGACAGTACACTAAGCAAGGGGCTTGACCTCTACGGCAAGCTTCAGCCCGACGCTCTCCAACACGGTCTCAAGGGTGGAAAAGCGCGGATTGCCCTTGCGGGACAGCGTTCGATACAAGCTCTCACGGCTCAGTTGCGTATCCTGAGCGAGTTGTCTCATGCCTCGGGCCTTTGCAACGTCGCGCAGAGCCAACAGGAAAACATCTGCCCCGTTTTCGGATGCGCCCTCCAAGGCCGCGTTCAAATACGCTGCCGCTTCTTCAGGATCCTGGAGGTCGCGAGCGAGGATTTCTTCGTAGGGAACGGTTCGCTTTGGCATAGGCTTACAAGCGGAGCCGCGCTATCCTGACGCGGATGCTATTTCGTGCTTTCTGGTCCGTCAGCTTGCGCAACCAATCCGCAAATGGGGTACGACCATCGGCTGCCACGTACGCGACGATTTGTCGAGGCCGTACTCGGGACATATGCTGTGGTAGCGTATAGGCTACTTTTCTGCAACGCCTCGGCTCCTCGCTCAAAAGAGCTCCCCTTGGGCGACACAGGTGAGAGAGGATATCCAATTCCTTTAGGACATACGCGGCGCGATTTATGCGGAATTTGAGAAAGGGACGAACTGGATGATGATCCCGAAGGCCGTGAAGCTGCCTCAATATAAAGACTGGTGGATGTATGAAGAATGGTTGCCCATGAACGTGTGGCGCATTTTATTGGATGACTCGATGGGCCTCTTCCCCTGGAGACCAAACCCATAGCCGAAGTGGCGAAGCCGTAGTCTGCTATTTCCTCATTCCGTCATTCCCGACAGCTTTAATCGAGAATCCACGGGTGTTGCTTTTTCACCTTGGCCTTATTTGTCATCCTCGACATCTTTAATCGAGGATCCAGTATCTTTTTTAGATGTAGCCGCGCTATCCTCCGATCAAGCCAAGGCCATGCTTATGGCGCTCTTGTATCGGAGACCAGTATCTGCTGCATGGGACTCAGACACTAGCCTCCTCTTCATAAGCTGACGGGTCTTCCATACGCCGGTTCAATTCCTGCACCGAGATGGCGAGCAATTCCGCCGCCTTGGCTTCGGAAATGGCCCTTTCGGCAACAGCGCGGAACGTGAGGCGCTTGAAACGCTTCGGCTTCTCACCTTCTTTTCTGGCGAGCGGTTCCTCATATGGCGGCCTGCGCCACCCGAGCCGTTCGAACTCGTTGAACAGCCGCTGAAACGTGGTCTGACTAAAAATGCCAAGGTCTTTGCAGCGATACGTAATCGCTTGAACGCTTGCGCCAAAGAGCTTCTTCAACTCGAACAGTTCACCCCAACCTATCGCCTTGCGGTGCTTCCCGATCTCTGCCCACAGGGCCTCGGCAGGCATCAGGAAGGCGCCAGCGAATCGGTCTGCGGCTTTTTCCTCATCCACCTTGGCCGCCACATCCATGACCAGGTGTCCAAGTTCATGGGCCAACGTGAAGCGCTGACGTTCTCCCCATTTCTTGCGATTTACCACAATGACGGGTACGGCACCTTTTCCTGCACGACGGACATTTGCCGTCAGGCCGTCGATCGTCGTCAACTCGACGGCAAGAACCTTAATCCCCTGTTCTTCGAGCAATTCGACGAGGTTTGGGATCGGGTCGTTGCCAAGACCCCAATGATTCCGAAGGCTTCGAGCTGCGCGGTCGGCTTCCGAAACGTCTTGTACGACCGGATAGGGAGCTTCACGCGGACTGTTCCATTCGACACTCGGAAGATGCAGCAATTCTTCGACCATGAGGTAATGCTCCAGAAAGTGCAAAACCTTGGCCTCAACCTGCGCCTCTTCGCGCCTGCTCGTGATCTTTTTCTTCCTGAACTCCACCGCTTCAAGAACCATTTCCTGATCGCCCACCAGATAGTCCACCGAGACATCAAGCGCATCGGCGAGCGCGATCAAAATGCTCGATCCAGGCATTGATTCATTGCGCTCGTACTTCCCGATTGCCTGAGCCGTCACGCGGTTTCCAATTCTCTCCTCTAAACCTCTTAGAGAGAGACCGGCTGAGGATCTTGCCAGTTTAAGCCTTTTCCCTACCACAGTTTTCTCCTTTAATTTGAAAGGTTTACAAAAATGTTATAACAAGTCAAATTTGTAAATAGGGGGCGAGATCAGCTCAATTGCCTTAGTACAAGCTTCAATTCTGACCAATTGACCCAGGCGTTAATTATAATTAACCTGCCTAAGCTGTGGAAATCTCGCTGTGGGGTGAGACGGCACGAAACACAGCTAAACGCGAGAAATTCAACGAGCGCGGACGTCAACAAGACTCCTATGCAAGTGGAAAATATAACGGCAGTTGTAAGGACCAGACAATTCGATGTTGCCGGCTACCTCGGCAGCTCCCGGGAGGTCGCCGCGTATTTGGACGTTGCTCTGAAAGAAGGAGATGAGAAACTCTTACTGGTTGCGCTATGTATGTAAACTGTATGTCCTCAGATGGAATCAGGAGAGGTGCTCATGAGTAAGAGAAATCGACAGCAGTTGAGGGAAACTATATCGCTCATCTATACACGTCGTGGTTCTCTTTTATACGGCTGTATCCGGTTCTTTAGGGCCAACTCTAATCAACAATCTGTCAAGGCGTTCCGTCAAAGTGCCCCGTTCGTCATCTCACAATCAATCGGAAAAAATGAAATCGTTGTATACGGTAGCATCAATGAATTGGTGAGAGAGATTCGTCGTTTGATGGACGCTATTAATGAATGTCACGACAAATTCCATTTAGCGCTGCGGCAAAGCGGCGTGGCTACGGACGAGAGTCTCGACAGTTCTGGAAAAATAATCGTCAGGCTCCCGGAAGGAGATAAAGAGGACAAACTTTTCTTCGAGTATATAAGAGAAGTGACAAACATCCTGCTTCTGATTTCGTCTCAGACGAGAAATTTATTTCAACTTTATAACAGGTTCAACAATCGCTGCATCTCACAATTTGATTATGAGGGAAATGAAGCAGGCAGCATTCCCTTGAATGAACTCTTCAACTATTTTGTACACAACCGATATTTGTTCGTAGACGGTGAGTATGTCGTAGACCTGTTCTCAGACAAATTCGCACCCAAGTCTTCTATTTCTCAAACATTCATGGGCTATAAAATTAAATGGAGAGAATATATCGACGCCATTCGAGGTGTAACGGACGACATCCGGATAAAGGATTTGACCGGATTGCTGCGGGGCCGTATCAAAAGCCTCTCATCTAATTCGCCTCACAAGGACATTGTTTTCCTGGTCCAAAATCTGGAATCATTTTCGAATCTGCTCGCCACAAAAATACCCGATAAGCGATATGAATTTATGCTGAACTTGCTGTTTGATAAGAGAGCGACGCAGGCCCTTGCCGACCTCGGAGAGAGAAAGGGTAGATTCAAGCAAGTTGTCACCTTTACGGCACCTCACATTAAGATCCATCAAGAGTTGAACGAGAAAAAATTTACAGTTCAGGTACGCTGCTGTTTTGCTTTGCACAACGATGACGAACAACGTGCCAAAAAAGAAGCACTAGACGACCACAGTATAGATGTGGACTATGACCGGTTTCTTGCCCTAGTAGATAACACATTCGGCGATGATTCCTTAGTAGGTCAGGTTAGCGAGGCGTAACCTGACATCCTTGCCACATGCCAAGACACCTGAAGATATGAGTAACTTCAACGGAAAAAGAATATCGCTCCAGAGGACTCTGGCGTGTTCGACGGGAGCACAACGTGTTGGTTTACGCTCTGCTAGCTGGGCTTGGTGAAATCAGGCGTGCCATTCGTTTGGATTACATACTCGAAGGTCAACTCATCCCATTGGCTTCCTCTGGTGTCATCTTTGATATCCAAAACCTTTAAGGCAGCAAAAAACCCGTTCATGTTCTGAAGCAAGACGATTTGACCAACGTTTGGAGAGCGAACCCGTGATGATCCGTCGTAAACTCGTGCGTCATTGATTGAGCTGATTTCCTGTTTGTCTTTGACTAACGCAACGGTACGTATGCTTGGTGGATCACTGTAAACGCGTATACTTCGATCGCTGCCCTTGGACCATTTCGTCTCGAACATGTATGCACCAGAGCCGATGCTGTATTTCCCATTGTTGTTGGAGTAATCAAAGGTCACGTTTCCTTTCGGAGTCGGAGAAACATACTTCTCGGAGCCGGGAATAAAACTCTGCTGAGCATATGCCTCCGCGGTTTCAAAAGGATTTTTGCCCAACTTTGGAATTGGCAAAACCGGCTCATCCAAGAGTTCTCTCAACAACTCCTCATACTTGTTCTCGTATAACCGGTCCTCCTCGAAGTCTATATAAACGCGGCTTCCGAGAAATCTTGGTAATTTTCGCGTTTGAGGATTATCTCTAATAACAGGAATAACCCAGTCTTGATTCAGATCAGCCAATAGTTCAGCAGTGATGATTTGCTTCTCATAGCCAACGCCCCCTTTGCCTTCATCGGCCTTATCAACATATGCCCGGGAGCAAATACATAAAACGCGATGGGAATTGGATAGACCCTCCTCCATAAACGCCGCGAGGTCTTGACCGAGTCTCAGATTCCACCTGTCTAAAATTGCATCCACGCCATTTGCCCGCAGGCGTGTCGCAAGCTGAAGTACCCAGTTCGAGTGCTCTTCACTGTCATGCGAATAGGAAACAAATACGATTGGTGGCGGTTTCATCTGTCGCCTCCCTGTTCGAGTGTCCAGACCAGCCTACGTAGCTGGTCTGTCCGTGGCCAATGTTTCATGCAGTAAAGCCTCCATCAACCGCGTCCGCGTTTCGTCACCTGTTGTAAGGTTCGTCTCCAGCCGCTCACACAGCGTCATCAGTTCATCGACCTTGGCGACAATGCGATGCTGTTCGGCGAGGGGCGGTACTACAACAACTATGTCCGAAAGAGCGGATTGGTTGATCTTTGGCATGGCTACGCGATTTTCTTCTTTAACCGCTTGTGCCACGAAATCCTTTGTAATCATGAACTGCACAAGGAAGTCACTGTCAATCAGGGTATGAATGGGATACATGTCGGCGCTGCATAGCCCGTCAAAATCAACTTTGGCAACTTTCGCCAAGTTGGGACGGATCTTCGAATAAAGAATTGCCCCCGCCGCGAACAGGTGCTTACCGCTATATACACCAGCCTCTGCAACAGACACATACGATAACAGCCGCGCCGTCCAGCTTTCGATGTTGTCTGGCGCGATGTGAGGCAAGGTCGTGTATCGTCTCGGATCGACGAGGTTCGATTGAATAGCGGCCACCTGGTTGAACCGAGCCACAGCCCAACCTCGTGGGAGGGGAAATAGCCCGTCCTTCTCGGAAAGTGCCTTTGCAGGTTTTGGGTTTTTGAGCTTTCCCTCGGCCACCCGCCTCGAAAAGTTCTTGGCAATCCGCTTCAACAACTCTGATGCCGGTTCGTCATTCGGGTTCTGTTCCACCAGCTTCCCTCGCACCGCCAAGTTGAGAATGGTTTGGCGGAGGGCTTTGATCTGGTCGGGGCGGGTGGTGAGTGGGGTGAGGTTGTTGAGGGCGAAGGCGGCATGGATCTGAAACGTGGCTGAGTCGGGGTCGGGTGCGTCGAGACGGGCGAGGCTTGTTGTTGCCATCCGGTTGCGCGTCGCCTCTTGTTCTGCTCGTGCGGCCTCTAATCTGTCGCAGAGGGCCATCAATTCATCAACCTTGGCGACGATGCGGTGTTGTTCGGCGAGGGGTGGGAGAGGGAAGGGTGCTATCACGGCATCTTCTGTTCTTAAGCGCGGCATCTTTGTTCCTTGCCCAAGTCGTGTGACATAATTGACAAAGTCTGGTCGCCGTAATGCCAGAGCACAGTATTTGGAACAAAGGGGTAGATAGGAGCGGATGGCTACGATTTCCGTCGTCGAATATCCAGGCTCATCTGCCACCAATACCTTGTTGAGGTAAGGACGTAGTTTTCCGTAAAGAATGTCTCCACTAAAAAACTCGGATTTGGTGCTCTTCGATTCCCGTTCGGATGCCCTGCGTCGAATGAGTAAACGCCCGGTATCCTTTTCAATATCTTCGAGTTCCAGTAACCATTGCTTCGGGTCAAGAATTCTTGGTTCTCGTTTAATGCCTGCATCGTATAGAAAAACATCATCTATAGCGGCCCATTCCCATGAAACTGGGAGTTCGAAGGGCGTATCAGGCATCTTGGTTGATTTGGTTTTTTGTTTCCTAACCTTCCCTGCCTCCACCAGCCTCGCCTTTTCTGCCGCGATGCGCTTCAACAGCTCCGATGCCGGTTCGTCGTTTGGGTCTTGGGGGACCAGCTTGCCGCGGACGGCGAGATCGAGAATGAAGCGGCGCAGGCGCGGGACCGCATCAGGCGCGTCGGCGATACGGTCGAAGTGCGTGAAAAGTTGAGTAGCGGTCATTCGCTATTTGCGATGATTATGTCTCAATTCGTCTGGCTGGACGGAGTCGGGGGTGTAACCGTTTCGGTGTACTCAATCGTCCAGGCCAAGGGATTCCCTTACCTCGGCGCTCGAATATACGCGCTCTGTGCCTTTGCGAAGGCGTTCTACCACCTCTGCAGCAAGGTAATAGTCTTCCAGATCTTCCAGGCCCCGCTCCACGAGTTCACGCAGGTAGTACGTCTTGCTGCGGCCGGTCTGTGACGCCAGAAAATCAAGCCGTTGCTCCATGTCAGGTGTCAGTTGAATTGAAGTCGCCATATCGAGTTCTCCGTTTTTATTGGTTGTTATCGGATCAGTGCTTCCGCCAGGACTGCCTTCAATTACTCTCGCAAGCCGGCGGCGCAATGCGCCGGAGCGTGGCCCGACCAGCCTCGGTCGGGATCAGATATCCGTGTCGCCGGAGGACTGGGAGTTGCTGCTACGGGTCTGCGGGTCGATGATGTTCCGTGCGCTCGTCCGCGGCCGACCGGATATCTGTTTTCGAAAAGTCACGACCTTTGAACAGAAGTGGGGCAGCCAAATGTTTGGCCAAGGCGTAAGAAAAGCAGTCGCCATAGTTCAGGACCGCTCCACGACCCCTGACCTTCCCGTACCTCCGGTAGGCATCGAAGGCGATGTCGGCGATATGAGGAGAGACCTCCATGACGATCATGCGGCTCTTGAGAAGGAAAGCATCCAACGCCAGGACTGCGCTGTCTCCGGATCGGGCAAACAGAACCATCCGGGTTTCGAGCAGGGTGGCGGCACTGACATAAGTGGCTGCCGCCGCTTCGATCAATTCATTGAAACGACGGCGGTCCGGTTCGTTTTGCATGATGGCGATGAGTGCCGACGTGCGACTACCATCAGACTGGAAGGCCTCGTTTGTCATAACCGACGATCTGTTCCGCACTTCGCTTGTCGCGGCGAGGCAGATTCGCGCAATTCAGGGCAATGTAATCCAGTTCATCGGCAAGCCGGAGAGCACGCCGGGTCTTTTCTACCTGTGCCAGTCTTTCCCTGACAGCTTGTTTGGCGGCTTGGGTCAACGATTCTCCGGTCAGGTTTGCGAGCCGCTTTGCCAAGGCTTGCGTGTCGGCGTCTTTGATATTCAGTGGCATCGATCAATCCTCCATGGTTTAATCTATGGAGGGATACAGGAAAAATCAACTTGGGCGTCTCACGAGCCGCAAGCTCCAGTTGACTGAACGTCACCTGCACCTCTATCGCAACAGGGCTTCGGCCAGCATCGCCTTTAATTGGTCGCGCAGGCCGGCGGCTTCGGCCTCTGCGGCGGACAGCTTGGCCAGCAGTTCTTCGGGGTCGCCGTGATCGTCTTCGATCGTGTGCGGGTTTTTGATGTCGAGATTGTAGCCGCGCGCCTTGATCTCTTCAGCCGTCACCTTCCAAGCGCGGTCCGTTTCCTTGCGGCCTTTACGCGCCGTACCTCCCCACCAGTCGATGCAGGGTTGCATGTGTTCCAGTTTGATGGGCTTGGTCATGGAATAGGCTTTCTGGCCTTCGGGGACACGATGTTCGTAGAACCAGACTTCCCTGGTCGGCTCGCCTTTCTCGAAGAACAGCAGGTTGGTGCCGATGGAGGCATAGGGCCTGAACACGGAATTGGGCAGGCGGACGATGGTGTGCAGGTTGCACTCTTCCATGAGATGTTCCTTGAGCCGCGTTTTGACGCCTTCGCCGAACAGGGAGCCATCGGGCAGAACGACCGCAGCACGTCCGCCCGGCTTTAACAACCGTACGATCAGCGCCAGGAACAGGTCTGCGGTTTCCCTGGTTCGAAAATGCTGGGGGAAGTTGCTCTCAATGCCGTCTTCTTCTTTGCCGCCGAAGGGTGGATTGGTCAGCACGACGTCCACCCGGTCTTTTCGCTCCCAGCTAATGTACGGCCTTGCCAGGGTGTTGTCGTGGCGCACGAAGCCGGGGGCCTCGATGCCGTGCAGTAGCATGTTGGTGACGCACAGCATGTGTGGCAGTTGCTTCTTCTCGACGGCGCGTAGCGCGGCTTGCATCTTCCGTTCATCCGAGGGTCGCTTGACGTAGCGGGCACGCATGTGACGGAGCGAACAGGTCAGGAAGCCGCCCGTGCCGCAGGCGGGATCGAACAGGGTTTCGCCCGGCTTGGGGTCGATGCGGTCGGCCATGAAGGCTGTGACGGCTCGCGGTGTGTAGTATTCTCCCGCGTTTCCTGCGGACTGCAAATCGTTGAGTATTTGTTCGTAAATGTCGCCGAAGTGCTGGCGCTCGGTCAGGTTGTTGAAGTCGATGCCGTTGATCTTGTTGACGACCTGGCGCATCAATTGGCCGGATTTCATATAGTTGGAGGCATCTTCGAACACGTCGCGTACCACGCGACCGCGGTTTCCCTGTTGGCCTGTCGTCCGGAGATTTTTCAGAGACGGAAACAGGGCGTTGTTGATAAAGGCGAGCAATGCTTCACCGGTGATCCCCTCGGGGTCGGCTGCCCAGGCGCACCACCGGAACCGTTTTGGGATCGGCGATTGATAGCCCGCCTGCATCAATTCCAGTTCCTGATCCTGATCGTCGATAATCTTGAGGAAGAACATCCAGCACAACTGGCTGATACGTTGGGCATCGCCGTCCACGCCGGAGTCCTGACGCATGATATCCTGAATGGATTTGACAAGTGTGCGGACGGACATCGGCTAGGCAATCTCCTGGTAGAGTGCCGTTTGCAGGTCGTGGACGGCGGCAACGAATTTGTCCTTCCCACCGAAGGCGTTGATCAACTGCACCGGGGTGCCGAGTCCGGTCAACGGCGGGATGCGGAGTACACTGACGTCATCCAGGTTGAACACCCCTTCGTCCGCGTATTTAACCAGCAAGGCGTCGAGCACGGCGCGGGCCTGTTCCCCATATTTGTTGAACATGTCCCGCTTCCTGACGCTTTCGGCACGCTCACGGCGGGTCAGTGGCTTGGCGTCGAAGGCGACGTGGCAGATGAGATCGAAAGGGTCGAGGTCCTTGCCAAGCTCCTCGGCGATGGTGTCAAGCCGCAGACCTTCGACCTCCAATTCTTCGACAATCGCCTGCTTGCGTTCTGCCGCCTTCCAGCGCCGGAGGAAATCATCGAGGCTGGCGAAGCGTTTCTTCAACGTTTTTCTGGTGAAATCGCGCAAGGATTCCGTGACCAGCTTGCCGTGCTCATCAAGATATTCCTCCCGCTCGGCGATGACTGTCGCGTCGATGCCGTCCACGTACACTTTGCGCGTGCTTTCGATGGTATACGGCGGAGGCGGGACATAGACGATGGTTTCATCCTCTCCGGGTTCCGGCGTGATGGGGTCGTCGCCATCAACACGGGGCGGCACGTCGTCGGGCGGCATGATGGAGTCGCCTTCGCCCGGTTCATAAATCTGCACGGGTTCGCCGTCAAACTGCGGGTCGGCAAAATGGTTGGTCGCACCCCGAAAATCCATCAGGGTGAAGTAATACTTGTGCGTTTCGTCGTGTACGCGGGTGCCGCGTCCGAGTATCTGCTTGAACTCGGTCATGGAGCCGACCTCGCGGTCGAGCACAATCAGGCGGCACGTCTGGGCATCGACGCCAGTGGACAGCAGCCGCGAGGTGGTGACCAGCACGGGATATTTGGATTCCGGGTCGATGAAATTGCTCAACTCCGCCTGCCCTTCGGCGTCTTCGCCGGTGATGCGCATCACGTAGCGGTGGCTTGAGTCCACCAGGTCGGCGTTCTCGTTGATAAGCGCCTGACGCATGCGCGAGGCGTGCTCCTGATCTACGCAGAAGATGATCGTCTTCTGGAAACGGTCGCCGCTTTCTTTCAGAAATTCCGTCACCCTTCGGGCGATGATCTTGGTTCGGCCGTCCAGCACCAGGTTCCGGTCGAAGTCCTTGACGTTGTAGATACGGTCTTCGACTTCGTTGCCGCTCCGGTCCAGTTGGCCTTTTTCGGGCCGGTAGCCTTGTACGTCCCGGTCGATATGGACTTTCATAACTTTGTAGGGGGCAAGGAATCCATCGCTGATGCCCTGCTTCAAAGAGTAGGAGTAGAGAGGCTCACCGAAGTAATGGACGTTGGACACGTATCGCGTTTCCTTGGGCGTGGCGGTGAGGCCGATCTGCGTGGCCGTGGTGAAATATTCCAGAATTTCCCGCCAGGCCGAATCCTCGGCGGCACTGCCGCGGTGGCACTCATCGACCACGATGAGGTCAAAGAAGGTGGGTGAAAATTCCCGGAATATTTTCTGGTGTTCCTCCGGCCCGGTGATTGCCTGATAGAGACCGAGGTAGATTTCATAAGCCGTATCGATGCGACGTGTTTTGTTAATGGCGGCAGACAAATCTTCCGTGGAGCCATCCGCGCGTTCAATAGTCTTGGCGTTGGTCGAGAGCTTGGCCATGGCCGGACCAAACGGCCGGAAGTCGTTGATCATCGTTTGATCCACCAGCACGTTGCGGTCAGCCAGGAACAGGATGCGTTTCTTGTACCCGGCCTTCCACAAGCGCCAGATGATTTGAAAGGCGGTGTAGGTTTTGCCGGTTCCCGTGGCCATGACGAGCAGAATGCGGTTACGGCCCTTGGCGATGGCTTCGATGGCGGCGTTGATGGCATTGACCTGATAGTAGCGCGGCGTTTTGCCGTGGCCATCGTCAAAATACTCTTGCAGGACGATTGTCTTTTCTTCGGAGGTCAGGCCTTTCCAAGCGCAGTAGCGTGCCCACAGGTTTTCGGGCGATGGGAAGGAATCGTTATCGAGCGTGGTTTCTTTTTCAGCGCCGATGCCGGTCCGGTCATGGAATACGAACCCGTCGCCGTTGGAGGAGAATGCGAAGGGAACCTGCAACGTTTCGGCATAATCGAGGGCCTGTTGCATACCGTCGCCGATGGCATGCTTGTTATCCTTGGCCTCGATTATCGCAATAGGGACGTTGGGCTTATGAGAGAGTATGTAGTCGGCCCGCTTGGCCTTGCCCCTGCTAACCAGCTTGCCGCGCACGATGATGCGGCCCTTGGTGAAACTGACCTCTTCACGGATTTGTGTCATCTCGTCCCAGCCTGCCTTACGCAGGGCGGGGGTGATGAACTTGGTACAAATGTCACGCTCGCTCAGATTTTTCTTATCCATGAGCGCACAATTTTATCCGTTGTCTTCGGCTTGTACAATGCGCTGTATAGGGCCACCACTTCTCAATGACACGTGATGCAAGATAATCTATCACAGGCTTGACATGTCGAATCGCCTAACTAGACAATAAATTCTTCGCATGTGCAACGAAGGTCGGCGTTGAAGGCTCCAGTCCTGGACAGTTCCGTCATCGTTCTGCTTATCGCCTCTACCTCCCCTTCGCCCCTCCTTACAAAGGAGGGGAAGAGAAACGCCTGCCCACGATAAATGCTTTGTGCATGAACAACCCGTTTCAACAATCCTGCGACCGGTATCTGGCGCCCCTGTTTGAGGCCTTGACTACCCCGGGGGCTCAACCTTTGGTGCTTGGGGCACATGGCCCCGCCCTTGCGTTTATCCTGAGCCTGTTGAGGACGACGGGAGACGAGGCGTCAGCCTCCGAGCGACCGTTCCAAGGCGTCATTCCCCACAACTGGCTTATTCTGACGCCAACCCAGGAAGAGGCGGAATCGTTATGCCGGGACATGGCATTTTTCTTTGATTTCTTCAACCTGCCTGCCGAATCCCTGGCCTTTTTCCCGGACCGGGGCCAAGCCCCGTATGAAGCCGGGGCCCCGTCCATCGATCTCACCACGCAACGGATGCGGACCTTGTTTCAGCTTCACACCCATCGCCCCACGATGGTCATCACGACACCGCAGGCCGCCTTGCAATACCTGGTCCCCCAGTCCGTGTTCGCGCAAGCCTGTTTGACGCTCAAAGCTGGCAGCGTGATCGAGCGGGAATCGCTGCTTCGGCATTTGCTGCGGACCGGCTACCGGCGGGTTTCCGTAGTGGACATCCCCGGAGAGTTCAGCGTGCGAGGCGGCATCGTGGATATCTTTTCGACCGGGGCCACTGAACCCTACCGGATCGAGTTTTTAGGTGATACCGTGGAGTCCGCCCGGCAGTTTGATCCGGGCACACAGGAATCCACCGAATCGGTTCTCTCCGCGGTGCTCCTTCCCGCGCGGGAATACCTGCTCCCGGATGACGAATCCGATCACTCGCTGGTCGAGATGCCGCCGGATGCCGAGTGGCGATTGCCGGACGTCCACCCGTCCATGGCCACCCTGTCGGATTACTTTCCGGCTTCGCCTTTCGTGGTCATGGATCGTCCCATCGCCTTGGCGCAGCACGCACGAGAGTGGACAGAACGCTTGCACGCGGCGTGGGAAGAACACGACACGGCGAACCCCGAATTGCCGTATCCGGACCCCTCTTATCAGGCCGGCGTCTGGGATGAGTTCCTGCCGTTCTTTTCCGAGGGTCCGTTTCTGGCGTTTGACGTGGTCGCGCCCGCCGACGGCGACTGGAATCCGGTCATCACCCTTCCATGCCAGTCGGCCAAAAGCGTGGGATTGGGGCTCCGTGGAACGTCCTTTACCGAGACCCTGTCGATTCTGGAACGGCTTCGCCGTGAGGGGCCCGTGATCGTCGTGGTCCGGTCCTCCGGACAAGTCGGGCGCTTGTCGGGGCTGTTTGCCGAACACCATGCGCCCGCGACGGAACAGAACCCCTTCTCGCACGCCTTCGATCCTTCGGCGCGCTTGCCGTTCTCTATCCTCCAAGGATTTCTTTCATCGGGGTTTGTGGCAACGTCATTGCCGTTCGCCGTGATTACCGAAGACGATGTTTTCGCCAAAATCTCGCGGCATCGCCCCCAACCCAAAAGCAAGACCGCAACCTTTCTCTCCTCGTTGGAGGATTTGAACTCCGGCGACTACGTGGTCCACGTGCAACACGGGATCAGCCGGTACAAGGGGCTTCGGCGCTTGTCCGTGCAGGACTTTGAAAGCGACTATCTCATCCTGGAATTTGCAGGACGGGACACGCTCTATGTGCCGCTGGACCGGTTGAACCAGGTCCAGAAATTTCGGGGCAGCGACCACGTGGCTCCGACCCTCGACAAATTGGGAGGCACCGCGTGGGCCAAGACCAAGGCGCGCGTCAAGAAAGCCATTGAGGACATGACCGACGAACTCGTCGATTTGTATGCCAACCGGGAAGTCGTCAGTCGCCAACCGTACCAGCAGGACGGCACCTTGTCCCATGAATTCGATGCGGCTTTCGATTATGAAGAAACTCCTGACCAGATCAAAGCGATCGACGACATTCAACGGGACCTTCGGCTACCCAAACCCATGGACCGGCTCGTGTGTGGAGACGTCGGGTACGGCAAAACCGAAGTGGCGATGCGCGCGGCGTTCCAGGCCGTCCAGGATAACCGGCAGGTGGCGGTGCTGGTGCCCACTACCCTGCTGGCTCAACAACATTCCGAAACGTTTACGCGACGGTTCTCGCCGTTTCCCATTCACGTGGCGACGCTCTCACGGTTTCAATCCCCCAAAGAAGTCAAGGCGGTGTTATCCGATCTCGCCTCGGGCGTCGTGGACGTCGTTATCGGCACCCACCGGCTCCTTCACAAGAACGTGCGCTTCAAAAACCTGGGACTGGTCATTATCGACGAAGAGCAGTGGTTCGGCGTTCGCCACAAGGAACGCCTGAAACAACTGCGCACGCAAGTGGACGTGCTGACGCTCACGGCGACTCCCATCCCGCGCACGCTGCAAATGGCCTTTTCCGGAGTCCGGGACCTGTCGGTCATCGACACGCCTCCGCCCGGCCGCCTGGCCATTCGCACCCAGGTCGTCCGGTTCAATCCCAACCTGATCCGCGACGCGATCCGCCGGGAACTGGCGAGACAGGGACAAGTGTTTTATGTGCATAACCGGGTCGAAACCATCGAGCGGACGGCCGGTTGGCTCCGGGAACTCGTACCTGAAGCCCGGCTGGTTATGGCCCACGGGCAGATGAACGAGCACGTGCTCGAAGGCGTCATGCTCAAGTTCTTTCACGGTGAGGCGGATATCCTGGTCGCAACTTCGATCATTCAATCGGGGCTGGACGTGCCACGCGCCAATACCATCCTGGTGGACCGGGCGGACACCTTCGGTCTGGCGCAACTTTATCAACTGCGGGGGCGCGTGGGGCGCGCCGGCGACCAGGCCTACGCCTATTTCTTTTTCCCCAACGAAGAGATCCTGAGTACCGATGCCCAACGACGGCTGCTGGCCATTCAGGAATTTGCAGACTTGGGATCGGGGTTTCGCATTGCCGCCGCGGACCTGGAAATTCGCGGCGCCGGCAACCTGCTCGGCAAACAACAATCCGGCAACATTGCCGCGGTGGGCTTTGATCTGTATATGCAAATGGTGGAGCAAGCCGTGCAACAGCGGCAAGGCGAACCCGTTGAAGAAGAGATCGAACCCACGTTGCACGTGCCCGTATCGGCCTTTATCCCGGACGACTACGTGGAGGACGGACATCAACGCTTGTCTTTGTATAAGCGGCTCTCCGCCAGCCAGACGGTCGGCGACCTCGCGTTGCTGCATGGGGAGACGCAGGACCGGTATGGCACGCCGCCCGAACAGGTCGAACAGTTGTTTCAAGTCATGCAAATTCGCTTGCTTGCCAAAAAGCTGAACGTGGCGTCGCTGGACGCCACGAATGGCACCGTGACCGTGACCTTTGCGTCCAACGCCACGATTGCACAAGAAAGTCTCGATTGGCTCATGCAGTATTCGGAAAACCGGCTCCAATTCCTCTCCCCCGTCTCCTTTGCCGTACCCCTCGATGACTGGCCAGCAGCGGTCCCGGTCCTGACGACAATGTTGAATGGCCTGCTGGATGCTTCTTCGGATACCTTGATGCCTTCACGCTCATGACGCACGACCATCACCAACCCGGTTTGTTATCCCGTCACTCGCCATGCCGGCGTACGTCAGGGACAGCGGCCCTCCTGCTCATGGCGTTATGCGCGATCACGTGCCTTGTTCCCGTTGCGTCTGCTCAATCCCCGACTGGATCCCCGATCGGGCCGGGGACAAGCGGTGAAGAAAAAGCAGTCACTGATGGGATCGCCGCCATTGTCAACACGGAGATCATTACGGTTTCAGAGCTTCAAACGGAAATGGGTGATGAATTCTTTCGCTTGAAAGCTCGTTATGACGGCGATGAACTCAAAGAGCATCTCTCTCAGAAACGCCTTGAAGTCTTGAATCTGTTGATCGAACGAAAGCTCCTGGTTCAGGAAGCCAAGGCGAAGAACATTTCCGTCAGCGATGAAGAGGTGGACCAAGCCTGGGAACAGACGCGCAGAAACCCCGCCGGGTTCCCGCAGGCGGCCACTCAATCAAAGGACATCCTTCGCGAAGAATTGATGGCCCGCCGAATCAGGGATATCGAAGTTCGTCGAGGGATCGTCGTCGTACCCCAAGAAGTTCGCGACTACTTTAAAGAGCAACAACAGCGCTTTACGTCTCCCGGCACACACCACATCCGGCAGATTCTTCTGCTCCCGAAGCTGGATGAAGACCGGGAGACACTGAAAACGCGGGCGGAAGTCCTCATGGGTCAACTCAAGGAGGGCACGAGTTTTGAGAAATTGGCTGAACTGTTTTCCGATGGATCAGAGAGCGTGATGGGGGGCGATCTGGGTTTCGTCACGAAAGACGAACTTCTGGCCCCGTTGCATGAAGCCTTGGACAAACTCAGCCCGGGGGAAGTCAGCCCCTTGATTGAAACGGAAATCGGGATCCATATTCTCCGGCTTGAGGAGAACCGGCCTGGAATCACGCAACCGTTTGAGAAAGTGAAAGAAGCGATTGGGAACCGGCTGTTTCAGGAGAAGATCCAGGCATCCCATGACAAGTGGATGTCATCGCTGAAAGACCGGGCCTACATCGAAATCCGGTTTTAAAGGTCCTCTCAGGGCGTTCCACAGTTCCTGGCGGCCTTCGTTCGTTTTAGAGGAATACCCCACCACCGTTTCATCATATTCCACGCCCAGGGTTTGGCACACGTGCAAGAGGGCCTGCCGGCGCCGGCCACGGGACAGTTTGTCGATCTTCGTCACCACCACAATTGGGTGATGCCCGAGATGGGTCAGCCATTCCAATGTGGTGACGTCATGAGCTTCGACCCCTCGCACGTCGACCAATTGCACGACCGCGCACAATTGAGTCCGGTCTTTCAGATAGCGCTCGATCATCGGGCCCCATTGTTCACGAACCGACCGGGCGGCTTTGGCATAGCCGTAGCCGGGCAAATCCACGAAATGGATCGGGGACAGCGTCTTGTCGCTCGTGAGTATCCGGAAAAAGTTGAGCGTTTGCGTCTTTCCCGGAGTCGTACTGACCTTGGCGATGCCCTTGCGATTCAACAATGAATTGATCGCCGACGATTTGCCCACGTTGGAACGCCCCACGAAGGCCACCTCGGGCAGATGCTCGCGAGGATAGTGGGCCGGCTTCAGGCAACTCTTCACAAAATCCGCTGATAGAATCTTCATGCTCAGATCACAGACGGCCGCGCAGGCCTCAGGGTTTCCCGGTTTCGCGTTTCATGGCTCGTTGCATTTCACGCCCGGCCTCGCGTTGTTTCACGGCCTCCCGCCGGTCGTAGTGCTTCTTCCCGCGCGCGACCCCCAATTCGACCTTGGCAATCCCGCGTTGATTGAAATACATGCGAAGCGGCACCAACGTCAGGCCTTTCTGCTGAACTTTGCCCGTCAACTTCTGGATTTCCTTTTTGTGCAGCAACAGCCCGCGGGGCCGCAAGGGGTCATGGTTCGTGATATTCCCATGACTGTATTCGCCGATGTGACAATTATGCAGGATCGCTTTCCCTTCGGCCACCGTGGCATAGGCCTCGCGCAAATTGACTCGTCCCTCCCGGAGCGACTTCACTTCGGTGCCTTTCAGCACCAGCCCGGCCTCGACCTTTTCTTCAATCGCATAGTCGTGAAACGCCTTGCGATTACTCCCGATCAGTTTCGTCGTCGTATCTTGAGACATGCTGTTTTGCCGACTTTAATGAGAAAGAGGACTGTAAATGTTTATTCATTCGTTGCCAGAATCAAGGGCTACCCGCATCTTATCTGTCATTCCCGATAAAAAGATCTGGATCCCCGATTAAGGATGTCGGGGACGAATCCAGGGTCTTTTCTTTTTCCTACTCTTTTTCGCCGGCCAGTCATCAATTGACCCTACCCGATTGACAGCCTAGAATACCATTCCATGCCCGCCTTTTCCTCCTCCAAGTCGCTCATCGAGGAAATCTCTCAAAGCCATGGCTTTGCATCGCGCCTCTGGGAGTATCGTCTCCAAAAACAATGGAAAGGGCTCGTGGGCGAGGTCGTGGCGGCCCATACCTGGCCGACCCGGATCAAGTTTCGCAAGCTGCACGTGGCCGTGGACAATTCCGTGTGGCTGCACCAACTCCTCTATCTCAAGGCCACGTTAATGGAAAACGTTCAGATGCAGATGGAGGAACTCCAGTTGGAGGATATTATCTTTCGGATCGGTGAAGTCCCAGAACTTCGTGAAGACGACGTCGAGAGGCCCACCGAGCAAGTGGCCGTTTCCCCCGAGGCGCACAAGACAGCCCGCGAATCCACTCAATCCGTCAATGACGACGAACTACGGGATTCCCTCACCAAAGTCATCGCCCGGGCACTGTCGTCAGGGCATCATTCCAAATAACTTCCTTCGTCGAACCAATCATGAGAATGGTCAAAAAGAGCATATCCGTATCAGACCAGCAAGCCGACTGTATCAGCCGCGACGCTGAAATCACGGCTATCCGTGCCGCACTCATTGCCGGCGAACAAAGCGGCGTCAGTCACAAGACCGTTGAGGAAATTTGGGAAGAAGCACAGCAACGCTAATTGCTTGCTGCCGATTCAATTCCAAGGCTTCGGCAAGCGTGATGCGGAGGGTAAAGTGCCGTGTACGTTTGGGCCATGTTGCTGGCCTCCATTGTTGGTTTTCAGTGCTTCTCTATTATTGTTTGTCTCGGCGGCAATTTCAGCAAGGAAAGAAGAGCGGCATGAGGCATGTCTCTGCCCCTGCGCAGGGATGCCGCGGCTACAAAGACAAAACCCTGGATCCCCGATCGAGTCGGGGATGACGGAAAGAGACAGCGAAAACCGTCAACGCCTGTCTTGACCCTTCGACTTCAGGCGCGTGGCGCCATACGCTCAGGGTGAACGGGAGGGGGAAGTCGAAGGGAATGATTGAGCACCTACAGGGACGACAGAAGATGCGATTCTTCAATGGGGCATCAGAAGCGGGATTGTAAATGTTCACTAATTCGTTGACAATTTCGGTTGATGAGTTGAAGAGCCATCGTTCGTAAAAACATGTGTCAGTTGTCATCCTGAGCGAAGCGAACGGATCTGCTGTTCCAGGCGTTCGACAGACGAAACAACGAGATTCCTCGCTTCGCTCGGAATGACAATTCTGATGCGGTCAGTCTATCCATTCTGTCAACGAATTAGTGAACACATATAGCAATAACGTGACGGCTGTGTTTTCGATAGATACGAAAATCCTGATCCAAGGTGAATATCTTACTGTGAGCATGTTGTTCCGCCAGCCGAACCAAACATGCATCCGCTAGGGACATAGGAACCTCCGCATTGCGCTCGACCATCCTATGGGCCAAAGCCCTTTAGATGGATTTTATTGACTGACAGGTCGGTCGGACCGGCCACAGTCCCTGCCAGGTCATGGGCTAATTCAAACGCCGATTCTTTTGAGGAGTTGTTGCTTTTTTCAAAGTAGGCGTTAAGTGCCTCCCGGACGACTTCCGACCGGATCGTTTTTCGTCGTTTGGACCTGGACGAGATTTTCGCATAGAGCGCTTCATCGAGTCTAAGCGTTAAGATTTTCATGTTTTCGCCTTTTAATAAGATTTGAATATTCCATGTGGCTCAGTTCTCTTTTATCAGAAATGGGGTTAGGCCAGCCGCCGGTCTGATGTAGGGACCAACGATCGTTGGTCCCTACGCGGGCAGGTCCTCAACCCAAAGCATTCGCTTTCCATAACGGCTCGCGGCCAACGAGGAACAGAATTTCCGGTCTGCGGTCACGACCTGGGCGTCGATGACTTCAGCCAGGGCCAGGTACAAACAATCATAGAAACTTCGTCCGGGTTGAATCGCCAAGGTAAACGCGGGCTTCATCAATTGTTCATTTGAATGCTTTTGTAAGGGAACCCGTTGCAGTTCCTTCAGGATCGTTTCTCCTTCTGCGGAAGTCAGTTCATTTCGGCGGATTCTTTTGGAGAGGACGTTGCCTAACTCCAAATAAAAAAACGCGGGAACGTGAAGCGAAGCCTTCAAAGACGACAACCGGCTCGCCGGTTCGGAGTGAATTTCAGGAAGAAACCATTTGATTCCGACACTCGCATCTACCACGTAGCGGGTCACCGGTCCCGTTCCTCACGAATGAGGGACGTACTGTCACTGAACGTTCTGCCTGCCTGTTTGAGTGTTTTCTTCAACTTGGCAATCCGTTTCCAGGCGCCTTCGTAATCGGGGACCGCTTCCTCCAAGATCGTCTTCACTTCCGATTGCAACGACCGGCCATGTTCCTTTGCTCGTTTCTTCAATCGTTCTACCAGTTTGTCATCCAGTTGCCGAACGAGAACCTGTGCCATGTTTTTCTCCTCAATTCGTTCGATGACTCTCCATATGATAGCAAAATGATAGCATCATGCGCTTGGAGGAGCAAGGGGAGACGGGGGCGCCGCTTGCGCGGGAACGACAGTAGGGGCAGACAAAAAACAAAAGATACTGGATTCCTCCCCGACATTCTTAATCGGGGATCCAGTTTATATGGTCAGGAATGACGGAAGGAGAAAAGTGTTGAGAATGACGGGAGGAGCGGGAGCCCCCTCACCCTTGCCCTCTCCCTATTTCCCGCTTAATGCGGGAAATGGGAGAGGGAGAAGACGGAACCAGGTCGTTGAACAGGATCTGAATGTTCTGGCGTTGTTCGGGGATTGATAGGTCGGGAATGGGACCGAGCCAGCCTTTGGTTTGGCCTTGGCTGTAGATGAAACCGGCGCGGGCCGATCGTTGGAACTCTCGGCGAAACCCGGCTTCTACGCCGGCAACCCGTTGCCCGTCTTCCGCTGTGGCACGTGTCGCCAGGTAGCGGTGGAGGGTTTCCGGTTGTGTCCATTGGGGATCGGAAAAGACATAGAGGACGACTTCCCGATAGAGCGTCGCCGGATCGTCCGGGGTTGTGGGACGCACTTTCATGGACCGGAAATCATGGTCGGTCCGGCCGACTTTTCGGAACCGATGGATGAGAGTTTTAATTTCCGGATCGCTGGTCCATGCCGGCACGTGCACGGCCACCACCGTGCCTTCCTGCCCTCCGATGCTGAAGGGCGGGATGGTGCGGTCAGGTCTGGACAGGAACATGCCCCCCCCAATCAGCGTCAGGCCGCCCAGTAAGACCGTGAGTCCTATCTTAACGACGGGGTCGAATGGCTTTTTGGGCATGGACTGGTTGCCCGCCTTCGCGCGAACAAGACTTTCTACCTCCCCTTCGCCCCTCCTTTGTAAGTGTACTGTCCCGTGTGATTCTGTAGGAGTTGCAAGGGGGTTTGATAGTTCAGGCACTTTAACCGAGTTCGATTATAATTGTCCACGAACCGTGTGATGAAGGCGTTCCGCTCCGCCTGCCTCCGAAAGCGATTCTGACAATGGGGCCGGAGGGGCGGCTGACTCTGTAACGCCTCGCTCAATCGCCGGTTAAACCGCTCGACCATGCCATTGGTCTGCGGATGATAGGGGCGGATCAGGCGATGCTTGATGCCGTGCGCCCGGCAGAGTTGATCGAGTTGGTGCGTCCCGCTCGGTTGCCCGGTGGGCTTGTTTTTTTTCTGCACCGCAAACCGATCGGTAAACGCGCCATCATTATCCGTCAGGATGGTGTGGACGTGGTGGGGAAACGCGGCCAAGAAGGCCTCGACGGCCTGGGTCACCGGAGCGGCGGTCCGGCGGGGCAGCACCTTGACCCAGACATAGCGGGTGGCGCGGTCAATGGCCACCAACACATAACTGGGCCGCTTCTGTAATTTCGTCAAGACTTTCAGGTCCAGATGAATGTAGCCGCAGGGGGTGGCGGCGGGTCGGGGG
>VYFB01000014.1 GCA_009842645.1 Nitrospira sp. SB0677_bin_15
CGCTCCGGGACGCCTTGCCCTGCATCCCGCTATCACAATAAACATGTCCTCGACGTTCTTAATCGGGGATCAGAGGTTCCCGGGAGCTTTTTGCTCCAGCCAGGCGGCAGGATACTCGACAGTCCCGGTCAACCGGAAACCTTCAACCGCCGATTTCAATCGCGCTCTCCTTTTTTCCGCACTCGGTTCGTTGGCCTGGACGTCTTTACGCAGACTTCCCAGCCAATCCAAATACTTCTCGAATTCGTCATCGAAGATCTCTTCACTGTTCCGCCGCAAGGTTCCAGCCAGCGCAGGAGACGCCCCACCCGTGCTGATCGCCATACGAAGCGCCCCTCGCCGAACCAGGGCCGGCATCATGAAGTTCGACAACTCCGGCTGATCCATCGACCACACCAGAAACCGTTCCTCCTCCGACAAGGCACGCAACGATTTGGCAAACGCCTGATCATCCGGCAGGGTGTTGAGCACGATAAAGGCTCCATGGGTATCCGTGGACCGAAACCGCCGTCCCCGGTGCAAAACTTTTCCCGCGGCCGTGAGCTTTCGCAGTTCCACGTTCAGGGTGGGATTCACCACGGTGACTTTGGCCCCCACGTCCAACAACAGGCAGGTCTTGTGGGCCGCTTCATCCTCACCACCGATCACCACGCACAAGCGACCATACAAGTCCAACGAAATTTGAAAACCGGCGTTATTCATCGGAGTCCAGTTCCATGTGCCAGTAGAGATAATCCCGCCAACTCTCCGGCGCGTTCCGGATGCCGATCATGATAGTCAGAGTCGGATTCCACCTCGGCTTTTGCGGTTTCTTCTTCAAGCGCATGTGGGCTTCTTCCGGAGTCCGCCCGCTCTTTCTATTATTACAGCGCCAACACGCCGTCACGATATTCTCCCAGGTTTTTGTGCCACCTTTGGCAATCGGCACCACGTGGTCA
Organism: Nitrospira sp. SB0677_bin_15; assembly: GCA_009842645.1. Classification (GTDB taxonomy): domain Bacteria; phylum Nitrospirota; class Nitrospiria; order Nitrospirales; family UBA8639; genus Bin75. Next base: position 939 of record VYFB01000014.1, read on the forward strand.
AACGTGAGTTCTTCGGTGCGAAACCGTTTACAACAATACTGGCACGTATATTTATCGCGAGTAAAAATATTGATCCGGGAGAACTTGACGGCCCGGTGATTGGACTTCAATTTGACGACTTTTAACAGTCGCATCACCGAGGGCAGTTTGAAACTGATCGACACCCCTCGAATGTCCCGGTCATAAAACTCCAGGACCTCGACTTTCCCCTGACAAAGCAGGGTCACGGCCTTTTGCCATTGCACAACCCGCAAGGGTTCATATGTGGCATTTAACAGAAGCGTCATGGATCACCTGAAATTTGAACGTTTGTATAGCATCAGAAACGATACCGAAGCAACAACGTCGCCATCCATGGCTTGCAACGGAAACGAAGACCTTGGTAAGGTTCCTGCTCTTTTGCAAGAATTTACCGGCATGAAATATCACGACGTCGCCAAACTTGAAGACCTCGAACAGGGAACGTGCCTGTCGATTGAACTCGACGACGCCCCAGGTGTGGCGTTATTCAACGTGGATGGGGAAATTCTGGCACTGGATAACACGTGCCCTCACGCGGGAGGTCCACTTGGTGAAGGAACGCTGGACGGAGAGGTCGTCGAATGCCCGTGGCACGGATGGGAATTCAACGTGCGCACGGGACAATGTATAGAAAATCCCACCCCGGAGTGGGCCGTCCCCTGCTACCAAACTCGCGTGGAAAACGGCATCATCCAGGTTGCATTTCCAGCGGAGACTCCATAAGGGTCCCTGAGATCTGATCCTGGTGCGGCAACGGCGGCAACTCGTGAAACGGCATGAAGTGAATCGCAGCCAGGGAAATCACCCTGATGGTTTTATCCTTTAACGTCACCCGCCAGGCGAACTCCCGTTCAATCCATTCATTGAACCCCTTCTCACGCACCAACATCCTGACCGCATAGACGCCGTCACGTTCCTTGCCCACCTGCCACTTGCCACGATGCAGGGGCGTTCCCTGAGCTTTCAATTCCTTGACGTACCTGTTGATTGCGTCCTCCAGGGTTGGATCATTGCGCGCAGGATGAGAACGCACCAGTTCCAAGGCTTCACGCGCCTCGGGATCGTCCGGAACGTCAGGCGTCCCTCCCTGCGGACGGGAAAACATGAAGCCCGCGACAATCAGCACGACGAGAATGCCAATCCCGGTCAGATTCCGAACGTTCATGGTTGCGCCTGCACCACGTGCTGCAATTGTTTCACCAATCGAGCGTTTTCGCGTGACGTTCTTACGGCAAACCGAAGCATTCGTTCATGCAGCCCCGGATAATTTGAGCAGTCCCTGACAAGGTAGCCACGTTTCATCAACACAATCTGTACCTGATGACTCGTCAGCGGTTCGGGCAACTCTACCAGAAAAAAATTCGCAGACGAAGGATAAACGCGAACCCCGGGGATCCCCTCAAGCGCCCGCCTGAAAACAGGACGTTCCTTTTGGATAAATAATAACGTCCGTTCTTTATAACGGTAGTCCCGCAAACAAGCCAGGGCCGCTTCCTGAGCCAACGTATTCACGGACCAGGGGGGAAGCCGGTTTCTGAGCCTCCACAGGCTCTTTTCCGTCCCCACGATGTACCCGATCCGAAGACCGGGAATCCCATAGAACTTCGTGAAACTTCTCAGGACCAGCAACGAATCATCACAAGCCGCGCGCCGGATCACGGACTTCTCCTCACAAAATTCCACGAACGTCTCATCAACGATCAGGTACCCATTCCGTCGTTTGACGGCTTCCAACAAACGATAGACGCCGTTTCGCGAGACACTCCGGCCCGTCGGGCTGTTCGGATTACACAGAAACACAGCTTCAATCGGCAGGCGGCGCTTACTCCAACCGGAGGATGGGCGCTCCACCTTTTCCAGCACTTCACGAACAGGCTGACGATAGTCGTCTTTGGAACGTGCCAGAACGTGCGTCACGCGAGCGTTTGCCAGCGTCAACACTCGTTCATATTCGGAGAAGACCGGCCCAACAATCAACCCGTGTCTGATATTGAAGGCGGCAGGAAGAGCATAAATCAATTCCACCGTTCCATTCCCCAAGACCACGTTTTCGGGTGAGACGCCATGGCGTTCAGCAATGGCTTGGACCAAGGCCAAACCTTGGGGATCAGGGTAATGTTGAACTTTGCCGATAGCAGTTTGCAGGAGGCGTCGTGCAGCCAACGGGACCCCCAAGGGATTGATGCTGGCGCTGAAATCGCATAAATCCGATGGATCCCGGGACAGGAGACGGGCGGCGTGGTATACGTTCCCGCCGTGGCTTACAGACTGTTCCACAACGTCGCACAGACCAGGGCCAGCAGAATGGCCAGCCCGGATGAAATCCACATCAATGCTATCGCCATGGGCACGTGACGGGGTTGAGGCAAGTTCGCGGAATCGCCTATTTGGGGGCGTTCGACCTGAACGCCGCCGTAGGTGGCCGGACCACCCAACAAGATCCCCAATGCACCGGCCATCGCTGCCTCGGGATGGCCGCTGTTGGGACTGGCATGCCTGGAGCAATCCCGTCGATAAATTTTCCACGCATTCGCCACGGCAGCATGGCGAATGTGCGCCGATACCACCAGCAAGCCCGCGCTCAATCGTGATGGGATGAAATTGACAAGATCATCAAGCTTGGCTGATGCCCATCCAATGTCACGATACGGTTCATTCTGATGCCCGATCATTGAATCCAGGGTATTGACGGCCTTGTAGGCCAATGCCAACGGCGGCCCGCCAATGACCAGATAGAACAACGGCGCGACCACGCCGTCAGACGTATTCTCAGCCACACTCTCAATGGCCGCTCCGGAGATTTCGGTTTCTGTCAACCTGGCCGTATCCCGGCCAACCATCAATGACACCGCTTGACGGGCCTCCTGTAATGATCCGGAGCAAAGACGGTGATAAACCTCCCACGCGTGATTCGCCAAATCCTTCGCCGCCAACGTTGTATATCCCAGCAGAATCCACAGAAGATTGCCAAACCATGGATGCGCCAGAAAGGCAACGTGCAACAAGCCCCATGCCGCCAGGAAGCTGAAAACCGGGACAAACACGGCCAGGATACATCCTGCAACCCGCCGGCTCACAGCGGAAATACACCGCTTTCTGAGCACCGGCTCACACCGGTTGATACACGCCCCCATCCACCTTACCGGATGAGGCATCCACCGGGGATCTCCCAGTAATCCGTCAAGAGCACAGATTGCCAAAAGATTGACGGTCAACATGGACTCCACCATCAGACGCCGCCGGGATCAAGATCTCCCGCACATAGGGCCTTCAAACATGACGGACACAGGCAATCCACGAACCGTTCGGAAATGACCGCGTAGAGGGCGTCGGAAACCGGCACGTCGGCGCACCAACATCCGTACAGTCCACACGTGAACGCACAACCGCATCGCCCGCACGTTTTCTTGAGATGGCGTTTCACGAATCAGAGAACCACCAACATCAGGAGCGGCGGCGAAGCTACCAGAAACAGGATTTCCGCGATTTCATTGATTGCCCCGAGCACGTCTCCCGTGATCCCGCCAAAAACACGAGAGCACAGAAAGACTATCCCGCGTGCTGTAACGGCACTGAGACCTAACAATAACCCGCCTGCTTGCCACCCAAGAGTTGCACAGACAAAAACTCCCGCCCAGGCAGTGGCCCAAATCACGTCCCTCAACCGGATTTCATTCAAAAAGTCTGAGGCGAGACCGCCTTTCGCCCGTGCATGCGAACTGCCGAACGTGCTGACTACCATGGCCCATTTCCCAATCACCGGCATGCAGACCAACAGACCCATTCGCTCAGGTGAAGGCAGATGCAGGATGCCTGCGTAGCGCAATCCCACTGCCATTATCAAACCAGTCGCGCCCAAGGCACCAATGCTCCCATCTTTCATGACCGCTAATCGCTCAGCCGGACTGCCTCTCTTGCCCAAGCCATCAATGGTATCGGCCAATCCGTCCTGATGTAATCCTCCGGTCAGGACAACCAGGACACACAGGACGAGCAGCGTTGTCACGTCCGGCGTCAAAAACATCCCGAATACAGTATCAGCGGTAACCAGTATTCCTCCGATCACCAGACCTACCGCAGGGTACCATTGCATGGAGGAGGCCAGTTCCCTGGCGGCTGGCTGGACGTGCGACGACCTGGAAAGCGGAATGATCGTCAGAAAATGCCACGCCAACAGGCAGGATCTAATCATGAGCACCCAGGCTCCTCCTTATGATGCTGCAGCGCACTGGAAACCCGTGCTTCGTCAAACGTGGCCATTTCTTTATAGATTTTCAAAGCAGCGTGAATGAGCGTCACGGCCAGGCAGGCGCCGGTCCCTTCCCCAAGCCGCATCTGCAAATCCAACAACGGGTCAAGTCGCAGATGATCGAGCACGATCCGGTGACCGGGTTCCCGCGAGAGATGTGACGCAATGAGATATTCCCGGCACCGGGGCTCCAGCGCCACGGCGAGCAAGGCGCTCGCTCCAGTAATAAAGCCGTCCAGCACCACCGGCACACGACGGGCCGCAGCCCCGAGCATCAGGCCGGCCATCCCGCCGATTTCAAATCCACCAACCTTCGTCAAGATCTCAATGGCGTCGGAGGAAGACGGATGATGCAACTCAAGCGCCTGCTCAATAACGGAAATTTTCCGTTTCAGGGTTCGATCATCGACCCCGGTTCCCCTGCCCGTAACCTTTTCCACGCTTTGCCCCGTCAGCACCGACACAATGGCCGCGCTCGACGTCGTATTACCAATTCCCATTTCCCCGACGGCAATAAGATTTTTCTCATCCGCGCAAGCGGTCTTTGCCAAATCCATCCCAACCTGAATCGACTGCAACGCCTGTTCGCGGGACATGGCAGGTTCGCAAAGAAAATTCTTTGTTCCATAAGCAATCTTATGATCCAGGAGACCGGCACAGGCGCTCAGGTCCTCAGCCACTCCCATATCCACCAAGCGCAGAGATGCTTCAGCATGACGAGCCAGGACGTTCACTGCGGCACCGCCATGGACAAAATTCTTCACCATTTGCGCAGTCACGGATTGCGGGTACGCGCTCACCCCCTCGGTCGTCACGCCGTGGTCAGCCGCCAGTGTAAATACAACGGCGTCAAGACGTGGAGCGAAGATGCTTCCGGTAATCGCAAGGTAGTTCGCGGCAACCTCCTCGAGTCGCCCCAGGCTTCCCACGGGTTTGGTGAGAAAATCGAGCCGGGCTTGCGCCTGTAATCGAACGTCCTCGTCCGGAAGTCTCACTGTCGGAAGGCTCAGATCAATGTTGTCATTGCCCATGTTGCGACACGTTCCTCATTTCAATTGCACGGGGAGACCGCTCACGCACAAATGTACGGCATCGGCGGCCGCGGCAACGCGTTGATTCATAGCCCCTGCGAGGTCTCGAAATTGTCTCGTCACGGCGTCACCCGGAACGATTCCCAAACCCACTTCATTGCTCACGAACACTGCCGTGCCGGGAACCATTCGAGCCGATTGCACGAGTTCATCCGTATAGACGGGGATTTGTGACGCCTGAATCCCGCTCCCGAGAAGATTCGACAACCACAAAGTCAGGCAATCGATCACCACAGCCTTGTACAAGCCCCCCTTGCTTTTGAGCCAATCGCTCACGTCAATCGGAATTTCGTGAGTTTCCCAGGATGGGTCTCGGTCCTGTCGATGTTTTTTGATACGAGCAGCCATCTCCTCGTCACCGGGTTCTCCGGTCGCGACAAAGGCCCTGGGCAAGTCACGTCCAGCCAAGGTCAATGCCAACCGGCTCTTTCCTGAACGCGCCCCTCCGAGGATAAGACACAACATCTCATCCCCCTTCCCGTTCCCACAGGTATTCGGATTCCCCTTGTGTTCTCGCGGTCCAACGCGCCAACACAAACAGGGCGTCACTCAACCGGTTCAAGAACCGTACAAGCTCAGCAGGAACGTCCTCCTCACGAGACAAGCTCACACAGAGTCGTTCGGCCCGCCGGCAAACGGTTCGGGCCTGATGCAAAACCCCGGACACCTTCCCGCCTCCCGGCAGAATGAACTCCTTCAACGGCTCCAGGTCTTCCTGACAGGTATCAATCAGGCGTTCCAATCGGAGAACGTGGTCGGCCGTCACTTTCGGCATGTTTGTGAAGGTCTCTCCCGGAGCCGTGGCCAGGACACCACCGACGTCGAACAACTTGTTTTGCACCCACCGCAGGTTCTCTTCGAGCTTCTCTCTAGTGGCAACTGTTTTCAGATGCTCGGCGTTCAATGCCCTGGCAACGCCGATGACTGAATTCAGCTCATCGACCGTGCCATAGGCTTCCACGCGCAAGGAGTCCTTCCACACTTCCTGCCCGCCGGCAAGCCGGGTTTTTCCGGCGTCGCCCGTTCTGGTATAGACTTTACTGATTCTCATAGAGCAACGTTTTCCTCCTGAACCTCAACCCGGATTGGCCGGGCTAAAACTCGACTCCTTTTTGAGCTTTGATCCCTTTCCGAAACGGATGTTTCACCATTTTCATTTCAGAAACAAGATCCGCAGCTTCCAGCAATTCCGGTTTCGCTCCCCGTCCGGTGATTACCACGTGTTGCATCACCGGCCTGTTCCGAATAACGGTCAGGACCTCCGCCACGTCAACGTAATCATATTTCATGGCAATGTTCAATTCATCGAGAACAACCATGGCATAGTTAGGGTTTCGCAGAAATTCCACGGCTTTTTCCCAGGCTTCCCCGGCGACTTTCGTATCGCGTTCGCGATCCTGGGTTTCCCACGTGTACCCTTCCCCCAGACGCAGAAACGTCACCAGATCTCCAAACTCGCGTAAAGCCCGCTGTTCAGCGGTATCAATCGCCCCTTTGATAAATTGCACAATCGCCACCTTCATGCCGTGCCCGAGACAACGCATGACCATGCCCAGAGCCGCGGTGGTTTTCCCCTTCCCTGCGCCGGTGAACACGATCAGAATACCGCGCTCCTCCTGAGCCGCCTCGATACGCCGATCAACCGAAGCTTTCACCCGCTGCATTTTTTCTTTATGGTCAGTCGATGCGTTCATAATGATTTCCTGTAGCTCCCTCCTCATGAAGGCACGGGACGGCACCCTTCGGCTTCGCTCAGGGCAGGCTCCGGCCGTCCCCTACAACAATCCCCCTCCGTTATTCCCGACATCCCCTCCTGTCATTCCCGACATTTTTAATCGGGAATCCAGGGTTGTTTTCCCCTCACCCCGGCCCTCTCCCTCAAGGGGCGAGGGAGAAAAAAACAAAGGCCCTGGAGCCGTCCCCGACATTCTTAATACTTCATTCCAGACCCGAACGGCAGATCAAAATTCGCACGGATTCCGCCGAACACGGAGCGTCCCGGCGTGCCGTAATACAAAATCTCTTCATACGCTTCATCAAAGAGATTGTCCACGCGAACGTAGGCATGGAATTGCTCGGAAATATCATAATTCACCGCCAGGTTGACCACTTCAAATGAGCTCATACGATCGCGAGCCATGCTTCTATTAAAGCGTGCTCCTACATAACGAAAATCCAGGATCATGTTTAAAGAATCGATGGGTTGATAGTAGAGACTCAGACTTGCTTGATCGACGGGCCAACGCGGCAATCTGGCATTGGTCATAAGATCACGGGTCAGGGTCGCAGTGTACTGCCCTTTCAATTCTAATCGTTTCACCCAAGGTTGTTCCTCAAGCATGATAACATTTACCGAGCTCTCCCAGCCTTGCGATTTGGCCGAAGCCACGTTGCCGGCACAAGAACCAAAACTGGAAAACGGCGCACAAATCGTCTCATCGTAAAGCACTCCTATAAGATTGCGAAACCGATTCCAGAAATAGCCGCCGCTAAGCGTTACCCTATCGGCAAACAAGGTCTGATCCACACCCACGTCGAAACTTTGACTTTTTTCCGGCTGTACGTTGGGATTGCCATAGTTTGGCCAGAATAAATCATTAATCGTTGGAGCCCGGAATCCCGTGGCATAGCTGCTGCGTATTTTCGTGTTGGTCTCCTTGACCAAATACCCACCTGTTATACGATACGTCGTGGCATCGCCAAATGTGTTATAACCGTCGTGCCGGACCCCGGCCGTGGCAAAGAACCGATCAAACAGGTTCAGTTGCATCTGGCCAAAACCCGCATGAGAAGAAAGGATCTTCTCCGAGATGCCTGACTCATTCTCTCCCAATTGCTCACGAAATTGATAGCCTGCCGTCAACGTTACGTATTGATTCAGGCGAAAGTCATGTTGACTTTCGATGCGATTCGCCAGCACGCGTATTTCGTTAGGCGTATCCCAGGAGGGAATGGGTTCCACTTCCCCTGTTGACAAATTTCGACGTGACGTTCCCGGGTCATACAGACCTGTCTCTTGAGCACGAGAGAGCGTCAACACGTGATCCCACCAATCGGTCAAAGGTTGTTGATACGTTCCGCTAAAAATAAATTGCCTGCTGTCGCTTTTGCCATTGAAAACATCATAGGGACCGAAACGAGAACCGTTATCGATATTGCGTGAGCCGTCCCACCACCGAAAATTGAAATCAAGCCGTCCCTCGGAAGGCAGTGCCATGCCCAATCGGGAAGAACCCTGCCAATTCCGATAAGCATCGCGTTCATTCGCTCCCCTCCGATCATTGACCGCCGAGATACCCGTGGTATCCCACCGGGAAAGCGCGAACGCAAAATCAAACGGCCCCTTACTGCCTGACACGTGTCCACCTTCCCGCAAGGTGTTGAACGATCCATATTCGAAAAACGCACCGGCCTTCGGAGACCCTTTTCCCCGTTTCGTCGTAATGTTGATTACGCCGCCCAAGGCGTCGGCCCCCCAAAGCGTGCTCTGTGCGCCACGAACGATTTCAATTCTTTCAATATTGTCGATAGTCAGGTGGGCAAAATTGAATTGTCCCAACGTCGAGCTATTCACGATCGCTCCGTCGATGAGAACCAGGGTTTGGTTGGAACTTCCGCCTCGAATACGTACAGTCGTACTCCCGCCCGGGCCGCCGTTTTGAAACACGGCTGCACCTTGTGACAGGCGAAGAGCTTCCACCACCGTCTTGATTTGACGCTGCTGAAGGTCTTCTTCGGTCCAGACTTCGACCGCGCTCGTCACCTGACGAAGGGGAACCGGTGTTTTCGTGGCGCTCACGACCACGGCATCAAGAATCTGAACATCTGAAGAAGTCGGATCTGATTCACCGAAAGAGACTGCGGGGATCAAAAACACGTGGATAAAAAGGCAAACAAAAACGAACCGATGCAACATGCGTCACCTCCCTTTGGCTCGAAGGGCGGGTCCAGAGGTCAACGGCAGTCGGGTCTCCTGACTCGCGGATCATCACTTCCCTGCGCCTTCCCATGAACGTTCCGTTCACAGTGGTCTCTTGCAGATCATTCCCCGCTTACAGTGGCGGCACCGTGATGGATTTGCACCATCTTCCCCGTCGCTGTCGTTGTGTTTTCCCTAAGAACGCCTCCTGAATGATTGAACGTGTATTGTACGTGCGATGAACTTTTCAAGGCCGTCACCGCGTCGGCTATTTGGATCAGTTGGCTTTTTTTCCGCTGGCATCAAATTAGCCCCCCAACCCCGCTCCGTCATTCCTGTATGTGTTCAGTAATTCGTTGACAATTCCCCTCACCCCAGCCCTCTCCCACGAAAAGGGGAGAGGGGGGTTCTTTCCTTCCGTCATTCCTGCGAAAGCAGGAATCCAGTGTCCTTCTCTTCAAGGACAAAGAAAAGCAAAAACCCTGGATTCGTCCCCGACATCATTAATCGGGGATCTAGTTCTTTCCATCGGGAATGACGGGAAAAAACCGGGGATGACAGAGATGGAATTTCCCGTTCCCTTCATACCGGTAAGGTGACCCTTGGCATACCGGATTGCGGATGTGAATCAACGAGCACGGGACAACCATAGACCCGTCCCAGGGATTCCTCGGCAATGACGTCTTCCGGCGTACCCACGGTAACAATCTCCCCTTCCCGCAGCAGCAACAACCGGTCGCAATATTGACTGGCCAGGTTCAGATCATGGGACACGAGCACGACGGTCAACCTTCGTTCCCGATTCAGACGACGAATGATCCGCGCAATTTCCAATTGATGATGGAGATCCAGAAAGGCCGTCGGCTCATCCAGCAGCAGGATATCCGGCTCCTGGGCCAAGGCCCTGGCAATGACGGCCCGTTGTCGCTCTCCACCGGAAACGTTCATGATCAACCGTGTCCCAAGATGGGAAACCCCCAGGTCATTCATCGCCTGCCTGGCAACGGCACGATCCTGTGAGCTTTCCCAACCCAAACCCCACGTGCGAGTGTGGCGGGGATAGCGTCCCATCAACACCATTTCACTGATCGTAAAAGGAAACGCCTGCTGGGTCTCCTGGGGAACAAAGGCCACGCGACGGGAAATCTCGGACTGGGAAAACGCACCATGCAGTTGACCGAACCATTCGACCGTCCCTTGTTGAGGAACCAGGATTCGCATGAGGATTTTCAGCAGCGTGCTTTTCCCTGACCCGTTGGGGCCTAAGATACCCAATACCTCACCCTCGGCAATCGCGAGCGAGACGTTTTTCAAAACCGGAGATTGAACGGCCGTTTCCCGTCGCCCGAACCCGAACGTCACGCCGGTGAGTTTCAAAGGCGGAGGACTTGACGTTTTTCGACGTTGGGTCACGAGACGATCCTTCTTCGTTGCTGCACCAACAGATACAAAAAAACCGGTCCCCCGGCCAAGGCCGTCACCACCCCCACGGGAATTTCCGTCGGGCTCAACAACGTCCTCGCCAGAGTATCGGCCACCATGAGGAACGTACCGCCGACCATCCCCGACGCAATCAACAACAACCGGTGATCGGCGCCAAACACCAGCCGAATGGCATGAGGGACGATGAGGCCCACAAATCCGATGAGGCCGCTGAAGGCCACGACCGATCCCGTCAATAACGCGGACGCGGCAAAAATGACGCGCTTCACCCGCTCGACTTCAACGCCCAGCGAACGAGCAGCTTCTTCGCCGAGCGTGAGCAGGTTCAAGGCGGACGCCTGGGAAACCAGGACAGCCACCCCCAAAAGCAGATACACGGCCAGGACCAATACAGTTTGAAAATCCGGTCCCGTGAGCGAGCCCATGAGCCACGCGTACATCCCCGAGGCCTTATACGGATCGGCCAGGCTCGTCAAAAACAGGATGAGCGCCGAAAAAATCGCATTCAGCACTACGCCACCCAGTAAGAGCGTGTGCATTGAAAAACTCCCATAGGACAACGCGATGCGGTAGACAATCAGAAGAGCAAGCAGGGCGCCCAGGAACGCATAAAACGGCAAAACCGACAAACCGAGAATGGAAAGACCGATGCCGAACAGGATCGCCACGGCCGCGCCCAGTGCGGCCCCGCTCGAAATGCCGATGACATAGGGATCGGCCAGGGGATTCCGAAGCAACGCTTGAAGCGACGCTCCCACGGCAGCCAGGCTACCGCCGACCATAAAGGCGAGCAGGACACGGGGCACCCTGACTTGCCACAGAATGATGTAGTGGGGGGCGTTCTGCATTGCTCCTTCGGCAAACGGTCCCTGTGCCAAAAGGGCCGCAACTTGCGAAAACGAAATAGTTTCGGTCCCGAAACCCAGACACACCATAAACGCCGCAAGGGCCATCGCACCCGACCCGCCGGACACGCCGAGCCATTTGAGGGGTGAAAGCGTGCCAACCGCCTCAGCAGGTCGAGACCCTTCTGTAATCTGGGAGCCAGAACGGCACAGCCATCTTCTTCCTCCCCTTTGTAAGGGGAGGTCAGGTGGGGTAGTAAGGGCGACCGGCCGGTCGCCCTTACCAGACATCCCCTCACCCCGGCCCTCCCCCGCAAGGGGCGAGGGGGTTAAGGCTCTACCTCCCAACTTTTCCCTCTTCGGAAAAAGTTCCCGTCCTTACAAAGGAGAGGAAGGAAAAAGTGGAAACTGTCAACGAATTCCTAACCATTTACAATCCCTCCTGCCCCGTCGCGGGTTGAGTCAAGTCAGGGTGGAGGATGGTAATGAGCGCCTCCAGGGCTTCAATCACTCGCGGGCCGGGCCTGTTGAGGATGTCACTGTTGATGTGCACGAATTGATTCCGTTTGACCGCTTCAAGAGACGTCCAGCGCCGCCATTGATCCTGCTCGGCCTGGGGAATGCCTTCAAATTGGCCCGTGGGAAACAGCAAAAACTCGGGGTTTTGCCGGAGCACTTCCTCGATGCTTAGACGCGGATACGGAGTCCCGGCAGATTCCGCGGCGTTTCTCGCCCCGGCCAGTTCTATCAATTGATGAATATAGCTCCCCGGACCGACCGTAATGAGTGGATCGGTGTTGATCACGAACAACAAAGTGGGACGAGGCCGTCCGGCCAAGGGATCGGTCAACGCGGTCATTTGCTTTCGAATCGTTTCCGTCACCTTGAGGGATTCGGAGACTCGTCCGGCCATGCGACCCAACAGTTGAATGTGACGCAAAATATCCTCAACGGTTTGGGCGTTCAGCAACATCGTTGAAATCTTCAATTGCTCCAACCTGTTGAGCAAATCGACTCTCAAGAACGATTTCGGCGCAACGATCAGTTCAGGCTCCAGCGCGACAATGGATTCCAGGTTCGGTTGGGCGTACCCGACCTTGGGTTTGTCCAAAGCGGCAGGCGGATAGTTGCAGAATTCCGTCACGCCGACTATTTCCTGATCCAAGCCAAGGGCGAACAACATTTCCGTAATGCTCGGAGCCAGGGACACGATGCGCTTCGGTGATTGGGCAAGGTAGAGTTTGCGGCCAAGGTCATCGACGAACGTGCGAGGCGCCACGTTGGCCATGAACGGCATACCGGTGAGAATGCCTTGCTGTCGGCGTTTCATGGTCTTGGAAGGATCAGCACCCCAAAGGGGACCACCGGCCATACAGGCCAGCACGACAACCGTCAGGAGCAGCGCAACGCGAGAAGGCCGGGGCCTTGCTTCACGGTCATCCCGGAAAAGCCGGCGAAACATAAAAAAATCCCCAAGGCCTGAACGACCTTGAGGATTGTTCCCGCGTCTGCATCCTCACCCGCTCCCCAGCCCACGAGGGATCGAAGGTCGTGAATCCCGTTCGCCGGCTTGATTCGGCACCATGGGATTCTTCGCCCGGGTAGGTCTTCTGGCTTCCGGATCCTAACCTACTTCCCGCACCTTCCCGTCCGTGTTACGACAGTGGCTTCTGCGGGGTTCGTTTCCGGTTACAGCGGCGGGACCGCGAAGGAATTACACCCTCTTCCCTGCACCCGGGCATACCATTATGTTGCATAAACTGTAGGGAACCCGGAATCCGTTTGTCAAGCAGCAGGCAATCGTAAAACCTCACACACGGTCTTCATATCCACGTGGCGCGCCACGTGATCGGCCCACTCATCCAGAGCCGACGTCAGGCGCCGGGTCACGCTTTCGGAATCCGCAAGTTCATTCGGAGCCAACCCTTTGCGGACCCGCACGCGATTGATCCATGACCGCCGAAAGGACGGAGCATCGAACACGCCGTGAATATAGGTGCCCCACACCAGGCCATCCGGCGAAACGGCGCCGTCTTCCCGGTCTCCGTCCTGATCAAGAATGCGAAAACACGGTCCAACTTGACGACGGGACGTCAGCCCCACGTGAATTTCATACCCCTGAATCGTTTCCCCGTCAGACATGCCGGACATCAGAGGCTCCGCCTGCACCTGCCTCGTCTGTTTTTCACGATGCAACCGGGTCTCGACCGGCAACAGCCGGAAACCTTCCGTTTGCCCGCCGCCTTCGACCTGATGAAAGTCGTCAATCCGTTCGCCCAGCATTTGAAAGCCGCCACACAGGCCGACGACCTCTCGTCCGGCCAGAACGTGCGAGGCCACGACCGGACCGAAGCCTTTTCCCTTGACGTATTCAAGATCCTGAATCGTCCGTTTACTTCCCGGCAGAATCAGCACGTCCGCGTCAACAACCTCCTTGGGAGACCGGGCATATCGTAACGCAACGTCGGGTTCGGCGGACAACGCGTTAAAATCCGTAAAGTTGCTCATCCGAGGTAACAGGATGACTGCGACGTTCACTTTCCCAGGAGCAAAGCCTATCCCGGTCTCGGTCTCATCCGTTTCGATGGCCACGCTATCCTCCTGATCGAGCACCAGGTCACGCAAAAACGGAAGCACGCCGAGCACGGGGATTCCCGTCCGCTTCTCGATAATAGCCACGCCCTCATCGAAGAGACGGCGGTCTCCGCGAAATTTGTTGATCACGATCCCGAATACCCGTTCCCGTTCGTAAGGTTCCAACAAATCCAAGGTGCCGATGACTTGGGCGAATACCCCACCGCGATCGATATCCGCCACAAGAATCACCTCGGCATCGGCCATCCGCACCACCGGCCAATTAACGATGTCCCGCTCGCGCAAATTCACCTCGGCCGCACTGCCCGCACCTTCAATGAGGATCAACTCGTGGTGCGACGCCAACCGTTCATAGCTCTCCCGCACGTAGCGAAACATCTCTGCCTTGGAGTCGAAATAGTCTCCGGCATCCTGAGTTCGCCACACTTTCCCCTGCACGATCACCTGCGAGCGCCGGTCGGCTTCCGGTTTCAGCAGGATGGGATTCATGTCCACGTGCGGACGAAGCCCGCACGCCTGCGCTTGCAGGACTTGCGCGCGGCCCATCTCCCCGCCTTCCACGGTCACAAACGAATTCAAGGACATGTTTTGGGATTTGAACGGAGCCGCCAGGATTCCGGAACGGTGAAAAATCCGTCCGAATCCCGCCGTGAGGAGACTCTTTCCAACGTCGGAACCCGTCCCGAGAATGGCAAGGGCCTTAGCCATAATTGACAAAGAAGCGATTAAAAACGTTCACGGTAACACGTCAATTGTCAATTGGGCGGGAAAGAGGCGGTCAACGTCCTGACGGCGTCGCGCGTCCCGGAGCAGGGTCTCAACTCGGGGCGTCACCGGACCATGAAAACTGGTTCGGCCGTCCGTCACCACAGTCACGGGCTCGGAAAAGTCGAGCAACGCGTCGTTTAAAAAAAGGGTATAGCGCCGGACCCGGTCGGTGTTGACCTCGATATGATTCCCGTCTTTGACTTCAACGGCCAACTTCGCGTAGACCTTGTTTTTGATGAGACCGCCATGATGATCGATCAACTGTTCCGAAAACATGGCGATCCGGTCAGTGGCGTCAATGCGCACCCACCCGAAATCCATCAAGTGGCTCGCGTCACGAACCACGGTCACTCTCCGCGGATACGGGGCCCGGCGTTGCCGATCAAACCATTCCACAAGCGCCGGCAACTCCTGCCTGGGAAAGAAATGGCCTCCGGCGTGCGGATGCGACCATTCATGTTCACGATACGTAAACGCGATGCCGATTCGGGCCAACTCATTGGTCACGTTCCGGCTCAACCAGACCGGCATGATCTGATCCTTGGCCCCATGGATCACATACAACGACGTGTTCCGGAGGTTTTCCAGAAAAGGATACAACACGTCGTCGATACCACTTGCCATCGGCGCCACCGCCGCAAACCGCGGAGCGTGATGCATCCCGATGATCCACGCGCCGATGCCGCCGTTCGACATACCCGTCAGGTAAATACGATCCGGATCGACGCGATAGCGCGCGCGGACGCTCCTGATGGTCGCAAACACCAACTCCTCACTCAGCCTGGTCCACCACGTGCCCGCCATGGACGTCGGACAGGCAAGAACGTGGGATTCGCCTAACCTCGCGGCCCAACGCTCCAGGTAAGAATCTCCGGTAAAGCCCGCGCCGTGCAGACACACCACCAAAGGCAAGGCAACGTCCGGCTCATAGGCAGGAGGCACGAACAAGCCATACGACAAGGGTTTTCCGCGAACCTGAACCGGCTGGCCCGGAAGCATGCCCACCGGAGCCATCTCGTAGGTTCGGTCCGTGCGAAGCAGCCCGCTGACGTGCTGAAGGCTTGCCCGCGGATGGGCCAGAATCTCCTGCAACAACGATTCGGCCTGTCCACGGTCCTCAACCGTCAGATACCGTTCGAGAAGCGTTGCCAGAGACCGGCCGGACGCCCCGGGTTGCACAATCGCCGAGCCGGATTGCATGTCCTGACCCCATGCAGCGCCACCAATCTGCGCCCCCCCGACAGCCAGCAGGCCAACCACCACAACACATAAGGGAATAGGAGAAAAACCCATAAGTACATATAAGGGCTTGACCATTCCACGGTCAATAGCGTCTCACTGGCACAGCTACACATAAGAAGAGCCTGTCAACTATTCCGGATCGTTCCTCACAAAAAACATCTTGATTGGGAGCTGCCACAACTTTATACTGCCCGGCGACGGTGGGATACGGTCTGTCCCTGTCATCGAGCAGGGTTCCCGTAGCGACAGGAAGGCGAGGTAATCCCCTTCCACAACCCGTTATGCCATGGACGACCCTATCCGCAAAGTTCACGATAGAATGCCCTTCCACTTCCCCGCTCCCTCTCTGAACCATTCTGCTGTAACGGCTTCTCCGGCAGGTCTCGTCTTTCGTCGTCGGCGCAGCCTGCTGGCGCTTTCCTTCGTGTTGCTGCTGCTCGCGTTCCTGTCCGGGGGCGCCGCCACGGCGGCGCAGACCGTATCGACCGTGACGATCACGCCGAGCACGACCCAGAAGGTGGAAGAGGGGACGGACATATGGTTCACGGCCCACTTCTCACCCGCCTTGGCGTATCACACCTGTCTGTATGTGGCAATTGAGAGCCCGCAGGGCACCTACGGCGGAGGATGTAATATTGTGGTGGATAGTGGCACAACTTCGCTGAAACTCCCGCCCCAGGACATATGGCGCGCTGTCTGGCAATTTACTTCCGAAAACGACAACCACGATCCCGACGGTGAGCACGAGTACAAGTTCACGCTGAAACCGCACGGGGGCGACTCCGCCTACGGATATCAGTTGGGCACCCCGTCCTCGGCGACGATCCTCGTGTCGGACAACGACCCTCCCCCATCGGTGCTGGTCTCGATCGAAGGCGGCGCGGCCGTGACCGAGGGCGGCACGGCGACCTTCGCGCTGACCACGACCCCCGCGCCCTTGGCGCCCATCACGGTGAACGTCGACGTGACCGACAGCGGCGACTTCGCGGGCGCCGGCCAGACCGGCGCGCGCACGGTGAACATCGGTACGAACGGCAAGGGCAGCCTCACCGTCACGACCGTGAACGACAGCACCGACGAGCCGAACGGCACCATCCGCGCGACCTTGCGGCCCGGCACCGGCTACTACCTGGGCCCGTCCTGGAGCAGCAGGAGCTCGGTCACCGTGAGAGACAACGATGGCCCGTCCGTGTCGATCACGGGCGGGCCGTCCGTGACCGAGGGTGGCAAGGCGAGCTTCACGCTGACCGCGACCCCCGCGCCTTCGGCGCGCACCACGGTGACGGTCCATGTAACCGACAGCGGCGCTTTCGCGCGTGCCGGACAGACCGGCACGCGCACGGTGACCATCGGCAGGAACGGCACGGGCAGTCTCACGGTGACCACTGTGAACGACAGCGCCGATGAGCCGAACGGCACCATTTCCGCGGCCGTCCGGGACGGCACGGATTACACTGTGGGATCGCCCGCCTCCGCCTCCGTCACCGTGAATGACGATGACACGGCGGACGGGCCCACCAAGGTGAATTTCTCCGCCTCAAACTACAATGTGACCGAGGGCGAGGCGGTGACAGCGGAGCTGGTGCTGGATCGTGTGCGGTCGCACAACGTGACCTTCAGCGTGCGAACGAGCGGGATATCGGCGCGCAAGGGGACGGATTTCGGTTCCGGCCCCTTCCGGGTGACCGTCCCGGCCAACCAGTTGAGCCAGAGCTTCACCGTCCCGACCGTCGAGGACAGCGAGGCCGAGGGTGATGAACGCTTCACCCTCCATTTCGTCACGGGGAAATTTCCGTCCTGGCTGTCCACGGGCCAGACCGGCGTTGCGACGGTCACCATCGATGACGACGACACACAGGTCGGGTTTGCGAGCCCGCGCTACCCCGTGACGGAAGGAGCGACGGCCATGCTCACGGTCGCTGTCAAGAACGGGAAGCAGACGGAGTTCATGCTCGGCTATACGCTGGTCGCCGGTACGGCCTCGGCCGCCGACGTCACCGGCGGCCTGACGTCCGGGTCCGTGACCGTCGCGGCGGACGCGGCTTCCGTGCGGATTTCCGTCGGGACCATACAGGACGGGCTGGCCGAAGGACGGGAGTCGTTCACGGTTGAGCTGTCCACGTCGGAAAGCGGCGTCTCGTTCTCGCGAGACCGCACGAAGGTGGTGATCGAGGACGACGATCCGTTCCCGGCGGTGGCGTTCGCCTCGGCGCAACGCCGCGTGGGCGAGGGGGCGGGCACGCACAACGTGACGCTGCAGCTCGCTCCGGCGCCGGCGGCCGACCTCACCCTGACCTACACCGTGGGCGGCACGGCGACCTCCGGCTCGGACTATGCGCCGCTCTCCGGCTCGCTAATGGTGACGGCGGGTTCGACGGCGGCGGCCATTCCGGTGACGATTCTCGACGACGCCACACAGGACGGCAGACGCGACGAGACGGTTCTCCTGACGCTCACCGGCGGCACCGGCTACCGGGTGGACGCGAAGAACGTTTTCAAGCTGTTGATCGCCGACAACGACCCGGTGCCGGCGGTGTCGTTCGCCTCGGCGTCGCAGGCCGCGGGCGAGGGGACGGGCACGCGCGACGTGACGCTGAACCTCAAGCCGGCGCCGGATGCCGATATCACCGTGAGGTACACGGTGGGCGGCACGGCGTCGCGGGGCGCGGACTATACGGCGCTGTCCGGCAGGATCACGGTGCCCGCGGGCGCGACGGCGGCGGCCATCCCCGTGACAATCGCCGACGACACCGCAGTCGAGAGCAGCGAGACGATCGTTTTGCAGCTCGCAGCCTACGATGCGCGATTCGAGATCGCGGACGAAAATGCACGCCATACGCTCACCATCGTCGACAACGATACGCTGCCGGAGGCGTGGTTCGCCTCGGCGTCGCAAACCGCGGACGAGAGATCGGGCACGCGCGACATCGTGGTGAACCTGACGCGGGCGGCAACCTCGCCCGTGACGGTGAACTACACGGTGAGCGGCACGGCGACCGCCGGGGCGGACTATACGCCGCTCTCCGGTCAGGTGACGGTGTCCGCCGGCAAGGCGACGGCGGCTATCCCGGTGACGATCCTCGATGATAGCCTGTTGGACCAAAAGGAGACGGTCGTGGTGGCACTCGCCGCAGGCACCGGCTACCGGGTCGGCAAGCAGGACCGGCACACCCTCGCCATCGCCGACAACGAGCCCGTGCCGGTCGTCTGGTTTGCGAATCATCGGGCGATTTTGAGCGAAGGGGCGGGGCGGTACGACTTCGTAGTGAATCTCTGGCCGGCGCCGATCGTGCGCACCACGCTGCGCTACGAGGTGTGCCGTCCCAGTATCACTCACGGCGCGGCGACCCCCGGCTCGGACTATGGCGCGCTATCCGGCTCGCTGACGGTGGAGCCGGGCACGACAACGGCCGCCATCCCGGTGACGATCATCGACGACGACGTGGAGGAGCAGACAGAGGCACTGGGGCTGTGCCTCATCGAAGGCACGAACTACACGTTTTCACCCGAGAAGATCAAGTTCAACAAGGCCGACCTGCTGATCGACGACGACGACTCGTCTCGCCCGGTGGGACCCGAGGCGGCGTTCGTTTCGCATGCAAGCTATGCGGGCGAGGGGTCGGGAACGCACAAGGTCAAGGTGCGGCTGTCGCCGGCGCCGGCCTCCGCCATCACCCTGAACTACACAGTGGACGGCAACAGCACGGCGACTGCCGGCTCGGACTATGGCGCGCTGTCCGGCTCGGTATCGGTGCCCGCGGGCGCGACGACGGTGGCGATCCCGGTGGAGAACAGGGAGGACACCGTTCGGGAGAGCTTCGAGACGGTCATTCTGCTGCTCACCGCAGGCACGGGCTACACGCTGAATAGCGATAGTCAAAGTCATTGGCTGTACATCCTGGACAATGACGGCTCGACCCCCGCGGCGTCGTTCGCATCGGCATCCGCAACCGCGGGCGAGATGTCGGGCGTCCGTAACGTCACGGTCAACCTCACGCCGGCACCGGCCTCCGCCATCACCCTGAACTACACCGTGGGCGGCACGGCCACGGCCGGTGCGGGCAACGACTTCACCATCGCCGGCGCCGGCACGGTGCCGGTGGCCGCCAACGCACGGACGGCCACCATCGCGGTGTCGATCGAGGACGACGCCACGCGGGAGGGTTCCGAGACAGTGGTGCTCACGCTGTCCGCAGGCACGGGCTACGCGGTGGGCGGTTCCGGGACGCATACGCTCACCATCATCGACGACGAGAGTCCGGCTCCGTCGTCGAAGACCATGGTGTCGTTCGCGTCGGCATCGTCGAGCGCCGGCGAGGGGTCCGGCACGCGGAACGTGATCGTGAACTTTGCCCCCCCGCCGACGTCCCGAATCAGATTGTTCGTCTCCACGAACACGGCTACGACGACGGCAACGAAGCCGGCCGACTATACCGTGGTGGGCGGCGATCCGAATCCTCGTAACCCTTTTATCGTCCGGGACATCCCCGCGGGCACGCGTTCGGCAAGTCTGCGGGTCACGATTCATGACGACGGCGCGCAGGAAGCCGACGAGACCGTCGTCCTTCAGTTGAAGGGGTGGGGGATTATGCAAAGGGGGAGTGCAAGTCCATCGCAAGACACGGTGGGCAGTCCGAGCCTGCACACGCTGACCATCGTCGACGATGACGGCGCGGCGCCGCCGTCGATGCCCGTGGCGTCGTTCGCCGCGGCCGCGTCGAGCAACGACGAGGGGTCGGGCACGAGCAAGGTCACGGTCAACCTCTCGCCGGCCCCGAAGTCGGACATCACGCTGGCCTATACGGTGGCCGGCACAGCTACGGCCGGGTCGGATTACGGCGCGCTCTCCGGCACAGTGCCGGTGAAGGCGGGGACAGCGCAGGCGATCCTCCCTGTCACGATTGCCAACGACAGTGCGGCGGAGTCTCCGGAAACGGTCGTCCTGACACTCACCGCGGGCACGGGCTACACAGTGGGCAGCGCAAGCACGCACACGCTGACCATCGCCGACGACGACCCATCCCTGACCGTATCCTTCGCCTCGGACGCCTCGACCGCGCGCGAGGCGTCGGGCACGCACGCGGTGACGCTGAACATCAGCCCGGCCCCGGAGGCAAACCTCACGCTTGTCTACACGGTGGGCGGCACGGCCACGCCGGATGCAGACTACACGGCGCTCCCCGGCACCCTGGCCGTCTCCCCGGGCACAACTTCGGTGAGCCTTCCGGTGGCAATCATAGACGACAGCGTGGAGGACAGCGGCGAGACCGTGGTCCTGACGCTCTCGGCGGGCGCGGGCTACAGGCTCGGTAATCCGAAAGAGCACAGGCTGACCATCGTGAACCGGGACGCGCCCATGCCCGACGACGAGGCGGCACCTGTGACGGTGTCGCTGTCGGCGGAGCAGCGTGCGATAGCGGAGGCGTATGGGAAGACGAAGTTCAGGATCACCCTGAGCCGGACGCTGGAGGCCGGCGAGGTGGTGAAGGTGCCGTTCACGATTACCGGTGGCAAGTGGAAGCGGGATTGGCACGTGAAGTTCCAGGACGCGCACAACGGGCCGGGGGTGACGCGCACGCAGTCGGGCCGGAAGTCGGCAGTGCGGTTCACCGAGGGCGGCCGGGTGGCGACGCTGGTGCTGGTGGCAAGGCCGAATGAGGACACGGAGGCGCGCACAATCGCGATTGCGTTCGGCACGGGCACGCGGCCACCGAGGGCGACGGGCGTGACGGGCGGCCTCGCGCTGATGGACGAACCTCTTGCCGTGGCGATTATCGACGACGACCGGGGGATGCCCGCCGTCACTGTCGCTGCCAGCGACGCGGTGGCGGAGGGCAGAGCTGCAAGCTTCACGCTGAACGCCGGTCCGGCACCCGCGGCGGCCCTCGCGGTGACCGTCAGCATCAACGGGACGGGCGACGCGGTGGCGCCGTCGGCGCTGGGCGAGCGGACCGTGACACTGCCGGGAGGCACGGAGTCGCAGACGTTCACCGTCGCCACAGTAGATGACGGCACGGACGGGCCGGGCGGTTCAGTCACGGTGACGGTGGTGAAGAAAGCCGGCTACACCTTGGGCGAGACGACTGCCGCCA
>VYFB01000030.1 GCA_009842645.1 Nitrospira sp. SB0677_bin_15
CCTCACCCCCTCACCCTGCCCTCTCCCACCAGGGGAGAGGGTTTTAGAAGAAAGGAGAGGGTTTTTGGTCAAGCCGACAAACGGTCCAGGAGTTGTTGCGCGGTTTCCACGCCTTCAAACAATTCATTGGTCAGCTCTTGCGTTCCTCTCATGGGGTCCATCAAAGGCACCCGCTTGACAGCCACGTCTCCGACGTCGATGAGCACCGAAGTCCAACTGGCTCCATAGATCTGGTTGGGAAATTTCCGGAGACAGGCGCCACGAAAATAGGCGCGCGTCCCTCTCGGGGCCTGTAATTCCGCGTTCACGATTTCCTCGTCATCCAGCAAGCGTTCAATCCGCCGGCTCCGTTCGAGCGTATAATACAGGCCCTTGTGCGGTCGCACGTCGTGGTATTGCAGGTCCATCAAGGCTACGCGCGGATCATTCCATCCGCAACCTTTCCTGTCCACGTACGACTCAATTATTTGCCGTTTAGCCACCCAATCGAGTTCCGCGGCCAATTGCCTGGGATCGCGTTCGAGTTTATCCAGGACATGCTCCCATCTCACCAACACGTCCTTGGTCGCAGGCGATAACTCACGACAGGCATAAAACTCATGCGCGGCCCGGAGGTAGGCCCGTTGGATGGCCAACGCATTGGTCACCCCACCTCGAACCAACTTCAGGTCGGCCTTGACGGTAAGATCTCGCGAGACGATCTTGACCGCATCCACGGGATTCTCCAACTCAAACGAAGGGACGTCGTGCCCCTCATCCAGCATGTGCGTGACGATCGCCGTGGTCCCCACCTTCAGGTACGTGGAAAGTTCCGCCATGTTGGCGTCACCCACGATCACGTGTAACCGGCGAAACCGCGCGGGGTCCGCATGAGGCTCATCACGGGTGTTGATCAGGGGCCGTTTGACCATGGTATTGAGATCCGCCACGCATTCAAAAAAGTCCGCGCGTTGAGAGATCTGATACGCCGCGGGCGCGGCTCCATTTTCAGCTCCGACTTTCCCTGCTCCCGCAACAATGGGACGTGACACGAAAAACGGCAGCAAGCCCTGAAGAATCACGTCGAACGGCACCGAGCGGTTCATCAGGTAATTTTCATGGTACCCGTAGCTGTTCCCCTTGCCGTCGGAGTTGTTCTTGTACAGCACGTACCCTTCCGTGGTCCGGTTCATCGCCTCCAGACACTTGGCGGCCACGAGTTCTCCCGCTCGTTCATACGCGACCAGTTCTCGAGCGGTACTGCACTCCGGCGTTGAATACTCGGGATGCGCCCCGTCCACGTACAGGCGACCGCCGTTCGCCAAGAGTTTGTTGAGCGCCCGGTTATACTCGGGACCCGGACTTTCACGTTCGCCTTCGACTTCAAACCCGCGCGCGTCACGCAGGGGGTTTTCGTTTTCGTAATCCCAAATGGCCCGTGGGGTGATGAGCGACGGGTACTGACTGATCAGATGGAGGGAATTCTCAACGGGGTCGGACGTGTGGACGTGACGCGAGGCGACACCAAATTCCGTTTCTGTGCCGATAATGCGCTGCAAGGGCTCCCTATTGAGCAAGAGCACTACAAGTAATGCCCGGCACTGACGGTTTCTATCTCGCGTGTTCCTTCCGAGCCGGGGGTCAGGGTCCGCACGTGGATGATTTTTTCGCCTTTTTTCCCGGCGATGCGGGCCCAGTCATCGGGATTGGTCGTATTGGGCAAATCCTCATGCGCCTTGAATTCATCCCGAATGGCACATAAAAGGTCTTCTTCCTTCAGGCCTTTTTCTCCCGTGCCGATGGCCCGTTTCACCGAGATTTTTTTCGCCCGTGAGACCACGCCCTCGATCAGGGCGCCACTGGAAAAGTCTTTGAAGTAGAGAAGTTCTTTTTCGCCGTTGGCATAGGTGACTTCCAGGAACTTGTTGTCTTCCGTCGTGGCATACATCGTTTCCACCGTCAGGTCGAGCAGGTGCGCAACCACGGCCTGCCGGTCCTGGGCGTGCCGGTTGAGTTCCTCTTTGGCGAACGGCAGGTCATCGGTGAGGTACTTGGCGAAAATATCCCGCGCACCTTGTTTGTTTGGTCTGGGGATTTTGACTTTCACGTCCAACCGCCCCGTTCGCAACACCGCGGGATCAATGAGGTCCTGCCGGTTGCTCGCCCCGATGACGATCACGTTCTTGAGCTTTTCGACCCCGTCGATTTCCGCCAAAAACTGCGGGACGATGGTGGACTCGATATCGGAGGAGATCCCGGACCCTCGCGTGCGGAACAACGCGTCCATTTCATCGAAAAACACCACGACCGGATTGCCGGTGGCCGCCTTATTCCGCGCTTTGGCAAAGACCTCGCGGATGTACCGTTCGGATTCACCCACGTATTTGTTCAAGAGTTCGGGTCCCTTCACGTGCAGGAAGTAACTACGTACGTCCTTGCCGGACAAATGCCGCATTTTCCTGGAAATGGAATTCGCCACGGCTTTGGCGATCATCGTCTTTCCACATCCCGGAGGCCCGTACAACAGGATACCCTTGGGCGGAGTCAGGCGATGTTCCCTGAACAGTTCAGGATACAAAAAAGGCAATTCCACGGCATCCGTCACCTGCTCGACTTCTTTGGTCAACCCCCCAACGTCTTCATATTGCACGTCCGGCACTTCTTCGATCACCAACTCTTCGATTTCGGCCTTGGGAATTTTTTCGATGACGTAGCCGGACCGGGGGTCATAGAGCAGGTGGTCTCCCACGCTCAG
Source organism: Nitrospira sp. SB0677_bin_15 (assembly GCA_009842645.1). GTDB lineage: Bacteria > Nitrospirota > Nitrospiria > Nitrospirales > UBA8639 > Bin75. Next base: position 2,735 of record VYFB01000030.1, read on the forward strand.
CGACTCGTGCAGTAACGGCTCTCCCAGCTCGACGATGCGTTCTTCGTCGTGGTGTAATTGAATCAGCGCCCGCGTGCCATCCAGTTGATCTTTCAACTTCACGACTTGTCCCTGGGGATCGAAAGCTCGCGCCTCGATGATGTTCAACGCTTCATTCAAGATCACTTCCTGCCCTTTTCGCAGAGACGCGCTCGCCACCGAATTGTGTACGCTGACACGCATTTTTCTGCCTGAAACGTAGACGTTGGCGCTGGCATCGTCATTCAAACTGCAGAAGAGCGCATACGACGACGGTGGAGCCGTGAGTTTGGCGATCTCCGTGCGGAGGGTTTCAATCTGGGTTTTCGCTTCCTGGAGACTGGCCACCAGCCGTTTATTCTGTTTTTCCGATTGCTGGAGTTTCATGCGCGTCTCGTACATGTGGCGCATTTCGGTTTCCAGGGACTGGAGTTCTCCGCGCAGTTTTTCTATTTCCCGGTTGTAGTCTTCGTGTTTTCTCAAGCCCATGGAAGCTTCCCCTGCCTGATCACGAAAACAAGCACACCCTATTCAGGAACCTCTGATTCAGTGCACTATCAGGCGCAGGGCTGCGTTGTGTCCTCGCTCAACCCTCACCTATCTCGTTTGATAAGCTTCGGGTTTCGCTCCGGGACGCCTTGCCCGGCATCCCGCTATCACACTGAAT
>VYFB01000111.1 GCA_009842645.1 Nitrospira sp. SB0677_bin_15
GATGTATATCTATAATATACTTATCAAACAAAAACGCTCCTCGCAGAGCACATATACTGTTACGTATCGTGACCGTGTCAGGTTTTATCCGTTTTCTCGCAAACGTCGATCCCCGAACGAAGCTTCCGGCTTCGGCCAATTTCCCCGCCAGAACGTTCATGCATCACCGGACAATACACTGCGTTTAGCGATAACGTCGATCTTTCCCTCTACACGAAGTCGCGGCATTGCAAACGCAGGCCCTTTTGCTCGTCACCCGTACCACGGCATCATCTCGACGCTCCTCTGCTTAGTGCTGCTGATCCTGGCCCCGCTCCCCGCCGCAGCGCAAAGCCATTCATTGAGTATCAGCCCGACCGAGATCACCAGCGCAGGCGGCACGATCACCATCACGCCAAAGAACGCGACCTTCGTCGGTGCTGAGTTAGCCGACCTGCGAAGTGAGGGCAACGCAGCATATCCCCTACTGTTCAACGATCCCACCCTGTTCTCCTTCTCAGCAGGGATCGGCATTCTGACCAACGCTTGGCGTCAAGCCATCACGCTGACGAACGCGCCGGCCGGCATGCGGGTCACCGGCGTGGTGCTGAAAAATCGCGTGCAGGGGGTCCACGGCCTCGCAGCGAACCAGTGGCATCGTGAACTCGTCGCGACCATCGGCTATGCCGGTGCGCAGCTCTCCGCCGACCTGAACGTCGTCGTGACCGTGGACGAGAGTCTGCTGCGCTTCGCCGACGGAAACGGCGTGGTACGTGACCCGGACGAGGTCGCGACAAGCGGAAACCTGTCGGGATCGCTGACGATCAGGGCCATCGGTACCGGCATCCTGGAGTTCGCCGATACCCCGGTGCGGCTGACGGAGGGCGGCAGCGGGCGCAGTTACCGCGTCGCACTCAGGACCGATCCCGGTAGCAACGTCACGGTGACGGTCACGCCCACGTCGAGCGATACGAGCATTGCCACCGTGTCGCCGGTAAGCCTGACCTTCACCGGCGGTAACACTGGCACCTGGCAGACACCGCAGATGATCACGGTGACGCCGCTCAGCGACGCCGACGGCGTGGACGAGGTGCTGCACGTCAGCCACGCACTCAGCGGGCTCTCCGGCGCCACCGACGGCGGCAACGTGGGCGTGAGCGTGGCCGACGACGAGACCGTGGGCGTCATTGTGAAGTCGAGGTCACACAGGTTCTATTCCGAAGATCCCCCCGGCGGCAGGTCGCCTTACAGCATCCGACTCGCGACCATGCCGACCGCGCCAGTCACGATCTCCGGGAGCGTCAGCGACTTCAACATGGTGAACGTCCTCACGGTGGACGGCAGTGCGCCTACGAGTTTGACGTTCACCCTCACCTTCAGCCCTTCTGACTGGGAGACGCCGAAGATCGTGGAACTCGGCAGGGGCCCCAGCGGGAGCTCCGGGACGGCTACCATCTCCCATACGGCAAGCTCGACGGACGTGAACTACAACGGCATCAACGTGCAGTCGGTGACGGTCAACCACGTGATCGGGGTGAGGGGATTGGATACGGACTTCCTGTTCTCCGAACGGCAGATGGACGTCTCCGAGGACACCTCGGTGCAATACAACGTCCAGTTGCTGGAAAATCCGGGTAAGACCGTCACCGTCAGGCTCGTTGTGAACGATCCTGGCGCGTTGACGGTGTCGCCCGCCACCCTGACCTTCAAGACCAGCGATTGGAATCAGCCGCAGACGGTCACGGCGACGCCCGTGACCGACAGCGACGGCAACGACGAATCCGTGTCCATCGGTCACATCCTCGGTCAGCTGACCACGGCACGCGCTGCGGATTCCATCGCGGTGACGGTGCAGGACACGGTGACTGCCGGCATCGAGTTCGATACGTCGCTGGTGGACGTATGGAGTGATACCCTGTCAAGCTACCGCCTGCGCCTGAATACGAAACCGGCCGGCGACGTGCGCGTGACCGTCACCATCGACTTCCATCAGTACGTGACGTTCTCGATGCCGGTCTCTCGCGTCGAACTCGACTTCACGCCCAGCGACTGGAACCAATGGCAGCAGATCGAACTCGCGCACGGCGGCGGACTCGAAGGCTCGGCGAAGTTGCTCCATACCGTAAGTTCGCCGAAGGATACACACTATCACAACCACAAAGTCGAGTTGGCGGGGAGATCGAGGGGGAATCGCCCGTCATCGAGCAGCCCGCGCGCGGTGCTGTCGGTGGTCTCGTCCCAAGTCGAAGAGGGCGGCAGCCTTTCAGTCAAGATCACCCTCAAGGACGGGGTCGCGCCCAGCACGGCCAAGATTATTCCCCTGATATACACGAACGGCAGCGCGGAACCGGCGGACTACACGGGAACGGTCAACGTGCTTATTCCCGCGAATCAAAGAGTCGCCACGGCAACGGTGCCGATTACCGACGACACCCTCCACGAGGACGCGGAGACCTTCACTGTCGCCATGGGCACGTTGCCGTTCGGGATTGACCCACCGCTGAGCACGGAGACAAGTTCGGCAGAGGTCACCATCGGCGCGAGCGACAAGCCCGAGATCAGCGTCACGGCCGACGCGATGGCCGTGGCCGAAGGCAACGCGGCCGGATTCACGCTCACAACCAGCAACCCGGTCGAGGCGGCCGTGACGATTGCGTTGACGGTCAGCCAGGAGGGCGAGTACGTGGACCCGAACAACGTCGGCGGCGTGAACCTCACGCTGTCCCCGGGTGCCACCTCGCTGAACTTCGACGTGGCCACGAAGAAATTGCCCACCGACAATCCGAGCGGGTCCGTGACCGTCACACTGAACGACTCCACGGGCTATACCGTCGTCTCCGATGCATCCTCCGCTACCGTGAAGGTGCGTGACACCGACGCAACCACGGTCGCTCTGGCCGCGCCTTTGGCGAACGTCTCCGAGACGGGTGGCAAACAGACGCTCACCGTAACCCTCGGTCGCGCGCTGACCTCGGGCGAGAGCCTGAGTCTGCCTCTCGCGGTGACCGGCACAGCCGGCCTGGGTACGGACTACACGCTCGCCGCGCCGGACCCGTTACCCTCGGGGGTCACGTACGAGAACCTCGATACTGCCCCGACCCTCGTCTTCACCGGCCCGAGTGCGGCTACCGCGACGCTGGACCTCTCGGTCACGGCGGATGCGCTTGACGAGGGGACGGGAGAGACGGTGAGCATCGCCCTGCCGGCGCTGGGCGTCAATTCGGGCACCGGCCTCGACGGCGGTGCCAGCGGCTCCGGCAACGCCGCCTTCACCATCGACGACGACGACGACGCGCCGGAAGTCACCATCGAGCGGTCCGGGGGCTCGCTCACCGAAGGCGGCACGGCCGCCTTTACCATTCGCGTCAACGGCGAAGCGCAGAACGACCTGAGTATCGACGTGACAGTCAGTCAGGTGGGCGACTTCGTTGCAGCGAACTTGCTCGGTGACAAGTCGCTGGACCTTACCTCCGGCACCACCTCTCTTTCCTATACCGTCGCGACGTCGGCTGACTCCATGGATGAACGTAGCGGCTCCGTCACGGTAGTTGTGAAGCCGGGTACGGGCTACACCGTAGGCGATGCCGGCTCCGCAACCGTGACGGTGACGGACGATGACCCCACTAGAGTTGTGTTGTCGTCAAGCGCATTCTCGAAGATAACTGAAAACGGCGGCAAGTTTACAATAACGGTCGACATTCACCGCGGGCTTGTCCATGGCGAAGTGTTACGCCTGCCTCTCACGGTGACCGGCACGGCCGAGTTGGGTGCGGACTACACGCTTGCGGCGCCGAATCCCCTGCCCACTGGCGTCACCTATGAAACGCTGGACTCCATCCCGACCATCATCTTCACGGGTCCGAACACCGGGAAGACCGCGACTTCCGCTGATCTCCTCATGACCGGAAAAGATGACAACCTGAAAGAGGATGACTTGGAGACGGTGGCCATCGCGTTGCCCGCCCTGGACGCAAGCTCAGGATCGGGACTTGATGCCGGTGCGACCGGCAGCGGATCGGTCACCGTCAACGTCGAAGACAATGACCTTGTGCCGTCGGTCAGCATCGCCCTGCAAGGTTCGTCCGCGGCGAGGAGTGAAGGCGAAAACGTGGTGTTGTTGATCTCCGCCGGCGGCTCTTCGTCAGACAGGGCTCTGTCCATTGGCCTCGACGTGACACAGACTGGCGCCTTTCTTGATGCCGGCGAGACGGGTTCGCTGAGCCTGACAATTCCATCGGGCCAGCACACGGTGTCCCATACCCTTACAACGATATCGGACCTCATCGACGAACCTTCGGGATCAGTCACGGTAAGGCTGCTCGAAAGCGAGAGCTACACTCGGCAAGACTCCCGTTCCTCGGTGACTGTCAACCTCAAGGACGACGACGCAACCGTCGTGACGCTCAGCGTACCCGGCGGCAACGTTTCCGAGAACGGCGGCGTCAAGACCATCACCGTGAGCCTCGGGCGCGAATTGGTCAACGGAGAATCCCTCCCGGTCAGGCTCACCTTCGGCGGCAGTGCAACCTTCGGCACCGACTACGCCCTAAGCGCGCCTTCCCCCCTGCCCACCGGCGTGACCTACGGCAATCTTGGCAGCACGCCGACCATCACCTTCACCGGCGGGACGAACCATGCCCATTCGGCAACCCTGACCCTCCGGGCCACTGCCGACACCCTCGTCGAGGACGGGGCCGAGTCCGTGACCGTCGGCCTTGCCCCGTTCGATGTGAACGCGGTGTCCAGTCTTGACGGCGGCGCCAGGGGCGAGGGCGAAGGTGCCTTCTCCATCACCGACGCGAGCACGGCTCCGGCGATCAGCGTCTCAGGCAGCGCGGCCGTGGTCGAAGGCATGGCCGCGAAGTTCACCATCAACGCATCGGCGGTCGCAACGACGAGCCGGACGGTGAACCTGACGGTTACCGGCACGAGCGGCGTGGCGGCAGATGGCGTACTCGGCAGCCGGTCCGTGGTCATTGCGGCCAACGAGACGTCCGTGATTGTCTCAGTGCCAACGCTTGCGGATGCCGTCGACGAAGTCGCCGGTTCGGTCACCGTGACCGTCAACTCGGGTTCGGGCTACACCATTGCCTCCGGGGCCGGATCGGCCAGCGTGGACGTGACGGACGATGATCCCACGAGCGTCACGTTGGCCGCGACGGACACCACGGCAACCGAAAGCGACGGGACCGACACCGGCAGATTCACCGTCACCCTGGGTCGCGCTCTCGGCACCGGCGAATCCCTTGCCGTACCACTGAGCGTGACCGGCGTCGCGAGCACCGAATACACGCTCGCGCTGACTCAGGCAACCGGCATCGCCTTTGCGAACGGCACCCTCACCTTCACCGGCGGCACGAACGCGGCAACGACCGCCGTCGTGACCTTCGCCGCCCTGGCCGACGGTGATACGGACATCGACGTCGCCACCATCGCCATTCCCGCCTCGTCGGCGTCCGGCTCGCCGCGCATGACCGCCACCGGCCTCGACGGCGGCGCCAACGGCACCGGAACCGTGAAGATCGTCATCACCGATGCGGGCGCCACTGGCGGCGTGACCCTGAACACCGCGACCGTGACGGTGGACGAGGGCGGTGAGGGGCGCTACAGCGTCGTACTGAATTCGGACCCCGGCGGCAACGTGACGGTAACCGCCAGCTTGAACCTTACGGATGTCACCCTGTCGCCGTCGAGCCTGAGTTTCATGGGCGGCGCCTCTGGCACGTGGAACACGCCCCAATGGATCACGGTGGTTGCCGCCGAGGACGGTAATGTCACCAATGAAAGCGGCACCGTCACCCATACCGTGACCGGCTATACCGGCGTGACGTCCGCGGCGTCCGTCACGGTCTCCGTGAATGACGCCGGACAGGGCTTCATCATCTCGCAGGACCACGTCACGGTCGTGGCGACGGGAAACACAACCTACACCATCCGGCTCAAGAGCCAGCCCACCTCCAACGTGGTGCTGGACCTGACGAGCGACGACGAGACCGCGGCCACGGTGAGCACCCCGGTCACCATCACGCCGGGCGCCTGGCAGTCGGGGGAAAGCGTCACAGTCACGGGGGTCGCGGCGGGCAGCGCCACCATCAGCCACGCGCACGCCAGCGGCAGCGATACAGGCTACGCCGGGCTGGCTGTCCCCGGAAACGTCACAGTCTCCGTGCTCGCTGGCGCCGTGCCACAGATCGGCATCAGTGCCCAATCCGCGAGCGTCACCGAAGGCGGCACGGCGATCTTTGACGTGACCTCGGACGGCACCGCGCCGGAAAGCGGGATCACCGTCACATTGGCGGGCGCCCAGGAAGGCAGCTTCGTGAACGGCGCGTTACCGGGAACCGTCACCATCCTCGAAGGAGCGACTTCCGCTTCCCTTTCAATCACGACGCTGGACGACGGCAACGACGAGCGTGACGGCAGCATCACGTACACCGTGCAGCCGGACGCCGCCTATGGATTGACGACCGGCGCGAAGACAAAGATCGACGTCGTCGACAACGATCCCACTTCGGTCACACTCTCGCGCTCCGGGAGCAACAATATCGCCGAGACCGGCGGTGAGACGAGCCTCACCGTCACCCTTGGCCGGCCGCTCGTCGAGGGAGAGATCCTGCCGGTGGAGCTCTCCTTCTCGGGCCAGGCCGTCTTCGGAACCGACTACACGCTTGGGGCGCCCACGAGCGTACCGGCCGGCATCGGCTACCTGAACCTCTCCAGCACCAACCTGGAATCGTCCCCCCCAACCATTCGCTTCACCGGCAGTAGCGACTCCTCAGCCACCGCCTCGCTGCGGATTCTTGCCGCATCGGACAGCCTCGTGGAGGGCAATGAAGCCGTCTCCGTGACGCCCAAAGCCTTGGACTCAAATTCCGGCACCGGACTTGGTGGCGGCGCCAGCAGCACAGGTTCGGCCAGTTTCTCCATCAAGGACGACGACAGCGTTCCGACCGTGAGCATTGAGGCCGGTTCGGGCGTCACGGAAGGTGCCGCCGCGAGCTTCACGATCCGGGCCGCCCCCACTCCCACGTCCGCCCTCACCGTGCATCTCGTCGTGGGACAGACTGGCGATTTCGTAGCTGCGTCCAATGCCGGCGCGAAAACCGTGACCATCAACTCGGGCAGCGCCTCCGCAATGTTAACCGTCTCGACGAGAAACGACGCCGCTGACGAACCCGATGGCGCGGTCACGGTCGCTCTTGCCCCGGGCAACGGCTATGCGGTATCGGGGAGCAACGCCGATGCGACCGTCGCGGTCAGCGACGACGACGCCACCGGGATTACCTTGTCCGCGCCCGACGGACACGTCGCCGAGGACGGAGGCCGCAAGGAGATTGCCCTGGCGCTGAATCGCCAGCTCGCGAGCGGCGAAACCCTTTCCCAAGCGCTCTCCTTCAGCGGCGGGGCCAGCCTAGGAACCGATTACACGCTGAGCGAGCCAAGCCCGGGGCCAGCCGGCGTGACTTGGAGCGGTCTCACCGGCACGCCGACCGTCACCTTCACCGGCGGCGCCGGCGCGTCCCCTGTGGCGACGCTCATCCTCACGGCGTCTGCCGACACCCATACAGAGAACGCCTTGGAATCGGTGAAAGTCCGGCGCGGCACCCTGAGCGACGGCACCCTGAGCGGCGGCGCAACCGGTGCCGGTGCCGTTGACTTCTCGATCTCCGACGCCGACCGCCCCACGCTGCCTCGGATAAGCATCCAGGCCGGTCAGAACGTCACCGAAGGGAGCGCCGTCAGTTTTACCATATCCTCCGACACACCGGCGCCGATGAACGGGCTCCGCATTTTCTACACGGTATCGGAGCAGGGGAAATTCGTCGGCAGCGTCGGTGCGAATAAGAGCGTCCTGCTAACGAACGGGCAGAGTTCGATAACGCTCACTATAACGACCAACGACGATTCACGGGACGAAGCCAGGGGCGCGGTGACGGTGGCGATCGCCTCGAATCAGGACTACGTCGTGGACGGCTCAGCGGGGATCGGCACCGTGCAGATCGCCGACAACGATCCCACCGGCGTCACGCTGTCGGCAAAACCCGGCGGCATCGCGGAGACCGGCGGCACCAAAATCATCACCGTCACCCTTGACCGGACACTGGTAAGCGGCGAGACCCTGACGGTGCCGATCTCCGTCAGCGGCGTCGGCAGCGACGACTACACCCTGAGTCCGCCATCCACGACACCGGCCGGCGTCACCTATGCGCTCGGCGCCAATCCGCCGACCATCACCTTCACCGGCGGCGCGAACGCCTCGATCTCGGCCACTTTTACCCTGTCGGCGGAACACGACGTCCGCGACGAAGGCGCGGGCGAGACCGTGACGGTCGGGCTCGGCACCCCCACGGCCAGCGCGAGTCTCGGCGGCGCGAACAGCTCGGGCACGGCGACCTTCATCATCGTCGACGACGACGGCACCCCGGTGATCAGCGTGGAGGCCGGCGACACGGTGACCGAAGGCAGCAACGCCGTCTTCACGCTGACCGCCAGCCCGCCGCCGCAGGAAAACGTCTCCGTCTCGCTCAGCGTCTCACAGGTGGGCGACTTTGTTGCTTCTTCGGGCCTTGGCAGCCAGTCCATCACCATTGCCGCCAACGCCTCCGAGGTCACCTACACGGTGGCCACCGTTGCTGACAACAGCGACGAGCGTAGCGGCTCGGTGACGGTCACGATCGAAGACGGCAGCGGCTACCACAAATCGCAGGCCGACGGCGACGATTCGGTGAACGTGACCGACGACGACAAGACCACGGCGACGCTGTCCGTCACCGACTCGACCGCTACGGAGTTCGCTGCGAACGACAAGGCGCGGATACGCATCCAGCTCCCGCGGTCCCTGATCGATGGCGAGAAGCTCATCGTGCCGCTGACCTTCACCGGCGGCGCCATCGGCACCGACTTCTCGCTGGAAGGCGGCACCGGAACAGGCGTCACTGCAGATGGAGACACCGGCATCGCGACGTTCACCGGCGGCGCCGGCGCGGCGGCTTTCACCACTTTCGACGTGATCGCCCTGGCGGATGCCGACGAGGTCAACGACACGATCACCGTCGGCCTCGGCACCCTCGTCGCGAGTAACCTTGACGGCGGCGCAGACACGACGGTGAGCGGCAACGCGCAGATTACCCTTGCCGACGCCGGCCCGCAGCCGGCGGTCGATGCCGAGGTGACGAGCTTGCAGGTCACTGAGAGCGGCACGGGACAATACCGGCTGAAGCTGCACACCGACCCTGGTGCGGGAACCGTCACCGTGACGCCGTCATCAGCCGACGCGACCTTGCTGACGGTGTCGGGTCCGCTGAGCTTCAACACCACCAACTGGAACAACTGGCAGTCCGTCACCGTCACGTCCTTGAACGATGGCGACCTGGTCGCCAACACTGTGACCATTACCCATACGGTGACTGGTTACGGCAGCGTCACCAAAGGGCCTGACATCGACGTGACCGTCACTGACCGCGGGCGTGGCGTAACGGTCACCCCGACCGTGGCGAGCATCGCGGAGGGCGCTACGACCAGCTACAGCATTGTGCTGCACAGTGCGCCCGCGTACGACGTCACCGTCACGCCCGCCAGCGGCGACGACGGCACGGCGACGACCGGCGCTGCTGTCACCTTTAGCCCGGCGATGTGGAATTCGCCGAAGACCATCCAGGTGACCGGCATTAACACCGGCAACACGACCATCACCCACGCCATCACCTCGGCCGACTCTGGCTACGCCGCCATTACGCCCGAGGCCGTCTCCGTGTCCGTGTCGGCCACCGCGCGCGTGCGCGCGTCCGTGGCCTCGCTCACCGTTGAGGAACACAGCGCGGACGGCACCTATACGCTGTGGCTGAACACCAACCCGGGCGTCGCGGTCACGGTCACGCCGAGGACCACGAGCAACGCCATCACGCTGTCCGGGGCGGTAACGTTCAACGCCGGTCAATGGGATCAGGCGCAGACGGTGACGGTTTCGGTGAACGCCGACACCGACGGCGATTCGGAGAGCGCGGTCATCACCCATGACGTGACCGGCTACCCGGGCGTCGCCCGCGGGCCCGACCTCCCCGTCACCGTTCAGGACTCGGGCAGCCGCGTTCTCGTCTCGACGGCAAGCCTCACGATCACCATGGGCGAGACCGCGACTTACAACGTGACGACCGCTACCCTGGCGGCAAACACGGTGATCATCATCCCGACGAGCAACGTCTCGGCCACGGCGTCCGTCAGTCCGCTCGCAAGGACTTTTGATTCCGATGAGGACCGGACACAGCAGTTCACCGTGACGGGCAACGCGGTCGGCACCACCGTCATTACCCACGAGGTCAAGGCACTGCCGGGGTCGGGCTACGAAGGCGTGACGGCACCGTCCCTAGCCGTCGAAGTGACGCCTGCGCGGGGCGTCACCATCACGCCACAAGCGTTGAACCTCGTGGAGGGCAACACCAGGACCTACGACGTGTCGCTGGTCAGCAATCCGAACGGAAGCGTCACCGTGACGCCCACTTCAAGCGATACGAGCGTTGCCACCGTGTCCGGGGCACTCACCTTCAACGCGAGCACCTGGAAAACGCCACAGCAGGTCACGGTTACGGCAAAGCAGGATAGCGACAAACTCGACGGGAGCACCACCATCACCCATGCGGTGAGCGGCTACGGCAGCGTGACGAGCGGACCGAACGTTCAGGTCGCCGTCCGTGACGACGAACGCCTGCCGGAGATCAGCGTCACCACGGCGCAGGCGTCCGTCACCGAGGGCGATGACGTCACCTTCACCGTGAGCGCAGATGAATTACCACTGAACCCGGTGACGGTCACGCTCACGCTCACGGGCGGAGACGGCTACGTCGCCAGCGAAGACCGGGGATCCCAAACCGTCACCATCCCGGTGGACCAGGGATCAAAGGATCTCGTGGTGCCGACCCAGACGGACGACGTCGATGAACCCTTCGACTTCCTCACCGCGACGGTGACGGCGAACGCTGCCGCCTACACCATCGCGGCGTCCCCCGCGAATGCCGCCGAAGTGAAACTCGTCGATAACGACGCCACCACCGTCACGCTCAACGTGCCGTCGGAAAACATCGACGAGGTCACCGGCGCCGACGGTGCCAAGACCTTGACGATTACCCTGGGCCGTACGCTGGTCCAGGGAGAATCTCTCTCAGCCAAGTTCGCCTTCGGCGGCGATGCAACCCTCGGTACTGACTACACCCTGGCAGCGCCGAGCCCCGTGCCCTCGGGACTGACCTACGATCTCGACGGCACCGAGCCAGCAGTGACCTTCTCCGGCCCGAGCCCCGTCTCGGCGACCTTGACGCTCAACGCCGAGCACGACGAGATTGACGAGGGCGACGGGGAATCCGTGTCGGTCTCGCTGGCCCCGTTCACCTCAACGGACCTCGTCGATCTCGGCGGCGGCGCGACCCGAAGCGGCGACGGACAATTCGATATTGAGGATAACGACGAGCAGACGCTACCGCTGGTTAGCATAGACCCACCCTCGACGGGCATCACGGAGGGCGGGACCGCCACGTTTACGGTAAACGTGAATGAGTCGCCGGCAACGAACCTGGACGTGACCGTCACCGTGAACGATGCGCAGTACAGCGATTTCTTGAGCAACAGCGAGGAAGGGTCCCGGACGGTCACCATCGACGCCGGCACCACTTCGAAAACCTTTACCGTCTCTACGCAGAACGACAGCGGCGCCGGCGCTGACGAGCCGGCCGGGCAAGTGACCGCCAGGGTTGAGGACGGCAACAACGTCTACGACGCCGACCCGGCCAAACGTGAAGCCTCGGTGACGGTTACCGACAACGACCCCACACGGGTGACGCTGACCACGCCCGACGCAAGCGCCACGGAAGGCAGCGCAAGCGACTCCGCGAGCATCGACCTGACGCTTGGCCGGGGGCTGGTTTCAGGCGAGAGCCTCGCGGTGCCGCTTCTCTTCTCGAACGGCACGGCCGGGACGGATTTCAACCTGGCGCTTTCGGGCACGCCGGCCGGCGTGAGCTTCGACTCTAACACGAGCACCGTGACGTTCACCGGACCGAGCACGGGCCAGGGCGCCACCGTCTCGACGCTGACGTTGAACGCGTTGGTTGACAACGACGCGGACGACGATGTCGTGACGGCATCCATTCCGTCCCGGTCAACGGGTAACGAGCCGAAACTGACGGCAACGGGTCTGGACGGCGGCGCAACGGGTACCCGTACAGGAAACGGCCGGATCACGCTCCACGACGTCGGGCTGAACCTCCGCACCATCGGGTGGGGCACTACCACGCTGTCAGTGCCGGAGGGCACAAGCACCCAGACCACGCAAAGGAACGTGACCGCCGCCCTGTCTTCAGGCACCGGCCCGGTCACCTTCCGCGTGTGCCTCGACAACCGCACGGCCACCCGGGGAACGTCCGGCGACTACCGCGGCTTTGGCAGCACCGATGCCCGCTGCACGGGCACGGGCAGCTCAAACCCGGATATCTCGATCGGCTCATCCGAGTCGAGTCAGACGGTGACCCTGCAAGTCAACGCCGACGGCACCGACGAACCCGATGAGACCTTCACCGCAACGCTGTCGTTGCCAACGACGGTCGCGGGATTGGGTATCAACCCGGACATCATGACCATCACCATCGTGGACGACGACCCAACGGTGGTGAGCCTGGCCAGGACGGACAGCGGCTCAATCAATGAAGGCGAGAAGACCGAGTTCACGGTAAGCCTGGGCCGGACGCTCATCAGCGGCGAGACGATCGACGTCCCATTCTCCATCTCCGGCACGGGCGTCACCACCAGCGACTGGAGCCTTGCCCTGAAGTCGAGCGCGAGCAACACCAACGTGAGCCTCTCCGAAGAAACCACGGCCACCCCGACCGTGCGCTTCTCGGGGGCAGGCGCCGAAACCGCGACCCTGGAACTCGCGACGCTTGCAGACGGTGCGGCTGAAGGTAGTGGAGAAACCATCAACGTCGCGCTCGGCACGAACCAGCAGTTCGATGCGGACCCGGACACCAACGTCGGCGGCGGTGCCGACCCGAGCAGTACGCAAGCCAGCTTCAGCGTACTGGTAAACGACCCCCGTACCATCGGGTGGAGCACCACGACGCTGGCAGTGACGGAGGGCACGAGCGCCCAGGCCACGCAAAGAAACGTGACCGCAGCCCTGTCTTCAGGCACCGGTCCGGTCACCTTCCGCGTGTGCCTCGACAACCGCACGGCCACCCGGGGAACGTCCGGTGACTACCGCGGCTTTGGCAGCGCCGATGCGCGCTGCACGGGCACGGGCAGCGCAAACCCGGATATCTCGATTGGCTCATCCGAGTCGAGTCGGACGGTGACCCTGCAAGTCAACGCCGACGGCACCGACGAACCCGATAAGACCTTCTCTGCAACGCTGTCGTTGCCAACACCGGTTGTGGGGTTGAGCGTCAACCCGGCCCTTATGACCATCACCATCGAGGACGACGACCCGACGGTGGTGAGCCTCGCCCGCGTGGGCAGCGGCGTCGTGTACGAGGCGGACAAAGTCGAGTTCACGGTGAGCCTGAACCGGGCGCTCATCAGCGGCGAGACAATCGACGTCCCGTTGTCCATCTCCGGCACAAGCGTCACCACCGGCGACTGGAGCCTTGCCCTGAAGTCGAGCGCGAGCAATACCAACGTGAGCCTCTCCGAAGAAACCACGGCCACCCCGACCGTGCGCTTCTCGGGGGCAGGCGCCGAAACCGCGACCCTGGAGCTCACGGCAACGGTGGACGGCGTCACCGAAACCGGCGGCGAGACGGTGACGGTGGCGCTCGGTACGAACCAGCAGTTCGATGCAGACCCGGACACCAACGTCGGCGGCGGCGCCGACCCGAGCAGTACGCAAGCAAGCTTCAACGTGACGGTCAACGACGGACGGACCATCGGCTGGGACGTCATCACCGTGCCCCCGACGACGGAGGGGGCCTCCGCGACGGTGAACGCCAGGCTATCCTCTGGCACCGGCCCTGTCACCTTCCGCGTGTGCCTCAACGACGTCACGGCCACCCGGGGAACGTCCGGCGACTACCGCGGCTTCGGCAGCAACCAAGCCCGCTGCACGGGCACTGGCGGCTCAAACCAGGACTTCTCGATCGGCTCATCCCAGTCGAGCCTCTCAGTATCGTTGCCGACCACGAGTGACAACGAGGACGAACCCCGCGAGACCTTCACGGCGACGCTCTCTCTGCATGCACCGGCTCCCGGACTGAGCCTGGATACGGCACAGGCAACCACTACCGTCACCATCGTGGACGACACCCCGACCACGGTGCAATTATCCGCGCCCGCGGGCGACGTCTCCGAGAACGGGGGGCGGAAGACGGTGACGGTGAGACTCGAGCGCGCACTGGTCTCCCCGGAGTCGCTCACGGTGCCGCTCACCTTCGAGGGGAACGCCGTGCGCGGGACGGATTACGCGGTGACTTGCACGGGCGGGACGGGTGTGGACTGTACCAACCCGACGGCCCTTGTCTTCACCGGCGGGCCTGGCGCCGAGCGGAGCGCGGCACTCACCTTGACCGGCATCACCGATACCAGCGAAGAGGGCCCGGAAACCGTGACGATCTCACTCGGCGAGCTCAATGCAAGCTCCGGCACGAACCTCGACGGCGGGGCGCGGGCCGAGGGTACGGGCAGGGTCGAGTTCCGCGTCACCGAGACCCTGACACACGCGTTCGTGCCGGCGGAGTACACGGTGAATGAAGGCGGGTCCGTGTTTCTCATATCGGCGCTCTCGCAGCCGGTGACCGAGGGAGCGGTGTGGACGCGCTACGAGATTGTACACGGCACGGCGGGCGCGAGTGACGTGCGGCCGGAGGTCTCGTATACACCCGATTCCATCCTGATCGGGCAGACGCACCAGGTGCTGCGTGTGTCCACGCTGCTCGACAACGAAGTCGAGGGCACAGAGACGTTCACCGTTCGCGCGAAGCGGCTGCGTCATTACAGCGACGGGCACCGGAGCTACGAGGACCTCGATAGCACGAACGTCGCGACGGTAACCATCTACGACTCAACGAACCCGCTGCCAGGAAGCAAGCGCCAACCCCCGGCAGTGACGATTGCGCCGGTAGCCTCGCCGGTTGTCGAGGGCGCGCCGGCGGAGTTCACGCTGACGATGACGCCGGCGCCGGACGCGCAGCTTACCGCCATCGTGGACGTCGCGGTCGTGCCGCGGGTACCCGGCGTGACCACCGGATTGCATTTGGTGACCATTGATAGCACGGGCGAGGCGACGCTCAGCGTCGCGACTGACAACAACGACGTCGCCGAGGACGCGCACGGGCGGGTAACCGCGAAGGTCCTGCATGGCAACGGCTACATGGTCTATCGCAATAGTTCCGCGGCAGTGACGGTGAACGACAACGACGGGGCGCCCCCGGCGGTGACCATCACGCGCATGGTCGAGACGGTCAGGGAAGGTGACTCCGCAAGCTTCACGGTGAAAGCCGGGTACGCGTCGGCGTCGGACCTCACGGTCTACCTCAACGTTGCGGAGTCAGGCGGCGGCGACTACGTGGCCTCATCCGACGAGGGCAGAAAGACCGTGACCATCGACGCGGGCAAAACCGAGGCCGTCTACACGGTGGCGACGGACGACGACGCCAGCGTCGAGGCCGACGGCACGCTAAGGGTGACGGTGGTGGACACGGGTGCGAACTACACGGTGGGTGCGCCCGCCTCGGCCGAGGTCGCGCTCACCGACGACGGCGACTTCGAGATCACTTATTTTATTGATAAGGTAGGCGCTGCGGAGGGCAACGTCGCCAGTTATGGGAGCTTCTATCTGACAATGAAACAACCGCTTGCCGCGGGCAAGACGGTGACGATTCCGATCACGTTCACAGGCGGCGCCATCGGCACGGACTTCACGCTCGCGCTCGATGCCGCTTATGCCAAGCGCTTCGGGTCGGCGGCGCTCCAAGCAGACACGGGTACGATAACGCTCACGGGTCCGACAAATGCACGTCAATCGCTGATCGTGCGCCTCTTCGCCAGAGAAGATGACGACATGATCGACGAGGTGGTGACGGTGAGCCCCGGGACGAGATCGACGAGCGGCGGCGGCGAAGTCGGGAGCCACCTGCTTTTCGGCAACGGCCAGATAACGCTGTTCGACAACGACGTCCCGCAGCCGCTCACGGTTGAGTTCACCCGCGGTACGTTCCTCGTATATGAGTACAACAGCCCCGTCGACCCGGTGCTACGGATCTCGGAGGTGCCGCGCAGGGACATCCCTGTCACGATAACGTTAACCGACGTCACAACGAAACGCGGAGAGGACTACCCGAACAAAACCACGTACACAGCCACCTTCAAGGTTGGCGATTCGCAGCAGACCGCAGCAATCTCAATACCTATACTCAATGACGCCCTGGAGGAGGGCGACGAGACCTTCACGGTCGCCATCGACGCGGCCTCGCTGCCGGAGGGCGTCACGCCCAAACCTGGCGGCATCATTCAGTCGACGGTCACCGTCTTTGACGATGACCTCCCTACGGTGGGATTCGCGTCCGGGGCGGTGAGCGCGGTCGAGGGGCAAGAGGCGAAGGCAGTGCTCGTGCTCTCGAGGCCGTTCGCAACCGACGTCTCAGTCACCGTTGAGGACGCCGCGGGTACCGCCACGGCGAGCGACGACTACACGCCCGGCCCCTACACCGTCGTCTTCTCCGCGGGCGAGACCGGGGCGACGCTAGCGGTGCCCACGGCCTCGGACTCGATTGACGATGACGGCGAGACGTTTACGCTCTCGATACCGGAATCGGGCATCCCTGCCAAGATGAAGATCGCGCAGTCGCAGACGACGGTCACCCTCACCGACGCTACGCAGACCTCGGCAGTACCGATTGCCGCGTTCTCGACGGCCGTGACAAACGCGACGGAGAACGGCGGCACGCGCGCCGTCAGGGTAACACTCGATCGTGCTCCCACGGCGGCCGTCACGCTTGACTACACCCTCTCGGGCTCGGCCACGCAGGGCGAAGACTGGACCATCGCCGGTGTGACCGACGAGAGCGGAACGGTGCGCGTGAGCGCGGGAACGACACATGCCGATATTACGGTACGCCTCGTGAACAACGGGGAGAACGAACCGACCGAGACGCTGATACTGACGCTGACAGACGGCAGCGGCTACGTCGTGGGTGGCCACAACGTACACACCCTCACCATCGCCGACGACGATGCGCCACCGACGTCTCGGATACTCCGGATTTCAGCCGGCACCAATACGGTGAGCGAGGGTGATGAGATCGCCTTCGACATCACCGCGACGCCCGCGCCCCCGGCCCCGCTCAACGTCAAAGTCCAAATCACCGAGAGCGGGCGCTTCATCTCGGGCAGCCGGACGAGGACGGTCTCCGTCGGCACCGACGGCACGGGAAGCCTCACCGTCGCAACGGTCAACGACACCCAGGACGAGCCGAACGGAGACATCACGGCCACCATCGTCAACTCCGACTTCCCCAGCCGGGTTGCAATTAAAGACGACGACGCGACCCAAGTGACGCTCACGGGGTCTTCGGGTGCCATTCCCGAGGCGGGCGGGACGAGGCAATTCAGCGTGCGCCTTGCCCGGGCGCTGGTCGAGCCCGAGGCGCTCATCGTCCCGCTCGTCTTCTCGGGCGAAGCCACCGCGGACGTTGACTACACGGTGGTCTGCGCCACCGCGACCGGCATTGCCTGCCACGACTTGAACGGCGGCGCGGAACCTCGCATCGTCTTCATCGGGACCGAAGGCGCGTCGAGGACGGCCACGCTCACGCTCACCGCCACCAACGATACGGTCGCCGAGGGGGCTGACGAGACGGTGACGGTGGCCTTGGGGACGCTCGATGCGGACTCGGGCGCGCACTTGGATGGCGGCGCCACGGGCATGGGCTCGATCACGCTTACCATCACGGACGACGAAGCATTCACGGTGACGCCTGCGCTCACCGCTCTCTATGAGGACGACGGGTCGCGCAGCTTCACCGTCTCGGGAATCGACGACGCGCACGCGAGCGTCGTGGTGCGCACCGGCGCCGACGGCACCGCCACGCGCGACACCGACGGTACGTGGGACGCGGGCGAGGACTACCGCCTTCTTCGTCCCGGCAACCCCGACGCGGTACTCGGCGAGAACGATACGCTTTCGCCCTCGAACGGCGACGTTGCGTTCAAGGTCGAAATTCGTGACGACGGCGCGGAAGACGGCGAGGACGAGGAGGCCATCGTGCTTATCCTCGACCTGCCCGACGCGACCCCGGACCAGGCGCTCGGCACGCTCGCGCTCAGGAACGGCCCCCGCCCGTACGCAGGAGTCGACGTCTCGGTCAAGACGTTCTCGATCCACGAGGGGAACACGCAAAGCTACACGGTCATGCTCACCCAGGCGCCGGCGGATGGGACAACGGTGACGGTCACGGCCAGGAGCAACTCGGACAAGGTGCGGGTGAGCGCGGGCGACTCCACGCCGGGCGTGAGCGCCGCACTCACTTTCACCCACACCGACTGGAACGTCCCCCGCACGGTGACGCTCTCCGTCCCCCACGACATCGACGCCAGGCCCGATACTGCAACCGTTGGACACGAGGTGCGCGGCACGGGCGCGTACCGCGACGTGACCGGGCCCGAGGTCCATGTGTCTGTCGTCGACGACGACCTGCCCGTGCTGGTCTCGGTCACCGCGGGCGACGACGTGACCGAGGGCAACTCCGCCACCTTCACGGTGAGTGCTGCGCCCACGCCCCGGGGGTTGATTCGCGTCGCGCTCACCCTCGACGAGACCGGGGCGTTCTTCAGTCCCAGCGAGACGAACAGCCGCACAGTCATCTTGACGCCCACGCACACGTCAACGTCGGTGCGCATCGAGACTGAAGACGACAAGGTCAATGAAGCGCACGGCGCGGCATCGCTCACTATCGAGGATGGTTACGGCTACCAGCCGGCGACGGGCGACGCGCGCCAGGCGAGTTTGAGAGTGCTCGACAACGACGGGGCGGGGCTTCCGGTGGTGCGCATCGCGAGCCCCTTGCGCGAGGGAGAGACCGTGTTCGAGGGGGCGACACTTCGCTTCAAGCTCCACGCCGACCCCGCGCCCACGGCCGACCTCGCGGTCGGCGTGACCGTCGAGGAGACCAACAACGCCTTCGTCGATCCCGGCTCCAATGGCACGGGAACCCGCCAGGTGACGATACTGGCTGGCGCGAGCTCGGCCGAGGTAACCGTCGAGACGGTCAACGATACCGCCCATGAATCCCCTCCGACCGCGACGGTCGAGGTGAAAGTCGATGCAGGCACGGGCTACGCGGTCGCGCCCGAGCCCGACAACAGCGCGAAAGCGACGGTCTCCGACAACGACGGCCTGCCTTCACTCTCCATCGCCGACGCCGAGGCCGATGAAGGCTCTATCATGCTATTCGAGGTGACGCTCTCGCGCGCCGCGGCGCACGAGGTGGAGGTGCGGTGCAGGACGAAGTGGGACGTGCTGGTGAACGGCAGTGCGCCTCCGGGCGTTGCGCACTACGGGCGGGACTATGAAATCAGAAGTACCCGTCTGTCATTTAAGCCCGGGGAGACGCGAACAATATTCTCGGTGATCACCCTCGACGACACCCACGACGACACGGAGGAGACGTTCGAGGTGGAACTCTCCGATCCCCAGGGCGCGGTCATTGCCCGCGGGACGGCAACGGGGACGATTTTCAACGATGACCCGCTGCCCGCGTCCTACCTTGCGCGCTTCGGACGCACGGTGGCCGAACAAATACTGGATGGCGTCTCGACACGGATCGAAACCGCCCGCATACCCGGCTTCCAGGGCACCATCCCCCGGATGTCGGCCGGCACGGGAGCCGGACAGCCTGGCGGTACGCAGCAGAACGCCGGGAACCCGCGTGACGGCTTCGGCAACGGCGTGGGCGATCCCAACCAGCGTGACCTCTTCGGCACGCAGCCTGCTCCGATGGGCGCAGAGCAGGACTTGACGATCCGTGATCTGCTGGCCGGCAGCGCGTTTATGCTCACCGGAAAACCGGACGACAGGGGCGGTTCTTTCGCCCTATGGGGCCGGGGCGCCCAGGCCACCTTCAACGGCCAGGAGAAGGCGCTCGGTCTCAACGGTACGGTCACCACCGGCCTGCTGGGAGTGGACTATGCCCGCCCCGATTGGCTGGTGGGGCTCATGCTGGCGAGGAGCGAAGGCGACGGAGGTTACAACGATCCCGGTGTCGGCACCGGCACACTTGAATCCTCGCTCACGGCTGCGCTCCCCTATGCCTCGTGGCAGGCTTCGCCTCGGCTGAGGCTCTGGGGCACGGCCGGCTACGGGGCCGGCGAGGTGCTGGTGACGCCGAAGACCAGCCAGACCGCGCCCGCAATCGGGGATGCGATGAAGGCGGATATCGACTGGACCATGGCCTCAGCGGGCGCGCAAGGCGACTTGCTCGCCCCCGGCAGCGGCCCGGCTCTGGCGCTGGTCTCCGATGCGTTGTGGACACACACAGCCTCGGATCAAACGGGTCAGATGACGGCATCGGAATCAACGGTCACGCGGCTCCGACTGGGACTCAAAGGCCGTTGGATCGCTAATCTCGGGGAGGGAGACACCCTCACGCCGAAGCTGGAAGCCGGCGTGCGGCATGACGGCGGGGACGCGGAGACCGGGTTCGGAATGGAGGTGGGCGGCGGACTCAACTGGACCACCCAGAGGCTCGGAGTCTCCTTGAACCTCGAGGGGCGCACCCTGTTGACCCATGAAGCCAACGGGTTCAAGGATCAGGGCTTCGCCGCGGCGTTCGTCTTTGACCCGGACCAGGCCTCCGAGCGCGGACCGTCGTTGCGCATACGCCAGGACTTCGGCAGCCAGGCCTCAGGCGGGCTCGACGGGCTGTTCGCGGCTAACCCGCTCAGCAGGCGCACGAGCAACCCCCTGTCCAGTCGCTGGACAACGGAAGCCGCATACGGCTTTCCCGTCTTCGGTGGGCACTTCACCGGCAGCCCGCAGGTCGCCGTAGGGTTTGGCCCCGGCGAGCGACAGTACACACTCGGCGGACGATTGACCCCGGCCGGACCGCTTTCCCAGGCTCTCTCCTTTGGCCTCAAGGCGACGCGACGCGAGAATGCCATAAACTCTGTCACGCACGGCGTCGAAGTTGAACTCTCTATACAGTGGTAAAAAGCAACAGCCCCTGAAATTTGACATTTCCCGGCTCTCCTTTTATTCTAGTATTTCAGTTTCGATGGCCAACGTCTTTATTCCAACCTCACCATCAACAGAGCCATTTTCCTCACGACACATCAAACCAAAAAGGGAGTCCGGCGATGACTTTACACACTCAGCCCGTAGCACCGCACCAGCAAAACCTTGGCTCATTTTCAAAAAAATTCGTGCCCAGGTTTGGAATGCTTTGCCTGATGAGTGCCGTCCTGTTATCAGGCTGTGTCAGCACAGGTGAATACGAGGCTGAAAAAGCCAAGGCTCTCAACTTCCAACGCTTGTTGGCACAAGAGGAACAGCGGACGGACGAACTCGACGCCCGCTTGCAGGAAATGCAGCAGGAAGTCTCGTCATTGGGATCTCAAAACCGTGAGTTGGCCGCTGAGCGTGACGCCTTGCGAGACCAGGCTTCGCAGCAGCAGCCGCGCGTTCAGGACGGTAGCGCATCCGGTTCTGCAAGTGGCGTGGATCTCTCTCCCGATACGTCTTTTTCCGACTCTGCGCTATCTGAGTTTGAGTTGAGTGATTTTTCGTTTGACGAATCAGAGTTCAACGACTTGGGCATGCAGAAAGCCGAGGCCGGCCGTATGGAGATGGAGCAACCCGGTGCCACCGGCATGGGCACACCGACCTATTACACGGTTGTCAAGGGAGACACCCTCTACCGAATCAGCCGCAAGTACGGCGTGGAAGTTGAGCAATTGAAAAAATGGAACAACCTGACGGATAACATCATCGGCATCGGTCAACGATTGATCGTCAGCCAGCCATAACCGTTACCGTTACAACCATACCTCTTTTAAAGATCTCTCTCCCCTGCAC
>VYFB01000151.1 GCA_009842645.1 Nitrospira sp. SB0677_bin_15
CGAGATAGGTGAGGGGTGAGCGAGGACACAACGCAGCCCTGCGCCCGATAGTGCAGTAAAGCAGAGGTTCCGTAACGTTACGGCTCTACCATGATATCGACTACCGCGGGGTCGCTGTCGGCCCCTTGGACGTCCGTGACCCTGAGGGTGAAACGAAAGAGCCGGGGTTCGACTACGAACGGCGCGAAAAACCGGGCTTTTTCCGAATCGGGATCGAGCAGGGCGATTCGGCTGCCTCGAACTT
Source organism: Nitrospira sp. SB0677_bin_15 (assembly GCA_009842645.1). Lineage (GTDB taxonomy): Bacteria > Nitrospirota > Nitrospiria > Nitrospirales > UBA8639 > Bin75. Next base: position 245 of record VYFB01000151.1, read on the forward strand.
GCGCCCAGGAGTATTTGAGGGAGCCGCCTTCCGGGTCATAGCTTTTGAGGCCATTGAGCACGACCCGTTCGCCTGAATAGACGGTCTGGGTCTGACCCGGGTCCGCCACGGGGGGGTGGTTCGGGTCGGTATTGACTTCCACGAGGACGTCCAGTTTTCGTTCAACTCCGCCATTGTTGACGGTCACGGTCGTTGCGCCGTTGCCGACCAGCCGAAGCCGGCCGTCCTTGTTGACCGTGATCACGGACTCATCGTCCACGTGATAGGTTGTCCCCGAAGCGGCGCTACGAATCGACCTCGTCGCGCCGTCCGAATACCGGCCCACGACGGGCAGATTAATAAACTTTCCCAGAAAATCCAGTTGATCATAGACTTTCACGGCGCTTGCTCGCCCGAATTTCAAGGGTTTGTCCGTCTTGAAGTCGATTTCTTCCAGCGAGCCATGGGGTTGGATGAGGAGGCGCACTTCGTCGAAGACCGCCCAATCTTCGTCGTCGGCTTGCCGGTTTTCCTGTTCAGCGACGGCCAACAGGCGAAAGAGTCCCGTGGCCCCTTGAGGTGGTTGCAAGTTCGCTCCGAATGGCGGGTCGGTGACGACGCCTGCCAACTTTTCATCCACGAACGCCTTGAGCATGTCTTCCCGTTCCTCGTACCAATAGAACCGGACTTTCGTCACGCCCGTCACCGTCCCCACGTCGATGACAACGGACACGTCTTGATTGGACGGGTGGCTGCTGCCGTTTTTGGGTTGTACGATGGAAAACGCCCCGGCCTCCGGCAGGACGTCCGCAACGGGCAGGGCAAAGCAGAAGAGCAAGTTCAGGGTAACGAAGAGGCGAAACGTCATGGCTTCCGTCTCACGTACGACTGTCGACCAAGTAGGTCTCCACTCTACCGTTGAAAAAGATCCTGATGCAAGGAAAAAGTCGGTAAAAACAGCCTTGCGTCCTATGGCGGCATATGCTATAAGTCGCATTCACCGTGCAGCAAAATGGTGCAGACAAGTGGGTTTTGCAGAAAACGTGAGTGGCCTTGAGGTTTTAGCGCGGCACTTTTTATTAACGTCATTTTTATAGTGAGGAGGTAGGCAATGCACAAGGTGCTTCTATCCGTCCTTTTCAGTCTCATTCTGGTAGCAGCCGGTTCTTCAGTCGCCCTGGCCTTGCAGTCCGGTGGCGCGATGGTCGGCGACCTTGAATCCGGGTCCGTCGTTGGTCAACCTTTTTCAACTCTCGATGTCGATCTTGAATACACGGCTTTGATGATCGGCGGGAAAAAAGCCTGGTATCCCGGGACCTCGATTCTCGACCTGAGAAATCAAGGCACGGGCGGTCGGAGAGGTCAACCCGTCCTGATCAAGGTCACCAATGCCTTGGATGGCGACCATGGATTCAACCTGTCGGCTGATTCGGCTTTCGCTGGTCCCACCTCGTTGCAGGTCAAAATTGTGTTGAAGGCCGGGGAAACGAAGTATATCGGTGTTCCCATGAGCGACTTGACTTACGTCACTGCTCCCGGGAACTTGAAGGTGAAATGCCAGCTTCACGCTGCGCACCTCGGTTCCAACCTTGTAGTCTTGAAATAAAACCGAAAAGCGTCGGTGTAAAAAAGCCCCGTTCCCTTGGATAGGGAATGGGGCTTTTTTTATACTTCTTCTTCGTCAGGGCCGCAGTCCACTATTGCGTTGAGGGGAATGTTCTGGGCGCCAAAAATCTGTCCATCGTGGAACAGCAGTAAAAACCGGTTTTCCGTGGGCGTCGCCCCTTCCTTTTGTGTGACGAAGGTGTTGATGTCGATGATGGTTTCGCGCTGCGTTTCCCTTTTGCTGTTGTTCACCACCCAATGATAGTGAGTCGCTTGGGGGAAGAGGTTGGCGACAAAATGATCGATCGTGATGGGCATGACCGCGGACGACGCACCCGTTGAAATTGAGAACGAGAGGGATAGGGCCATGCCTGCGATGAAGAAGATTCTGAACGTTTTTTGCTTCATGACAAAATCCTCCTGATCGAAGGTGAAGGGGAGGCGGTTTGAGAAGTGTATATCAGACACTATAAATTATAGAGGCCGATTGGTAAATGGTGTTATGGGGAGATTGTCGGGTTACGCTACGCTAATCCGACCTGCTCTTCTCCCTCTCCCTGTGGGAGAGGGCAGGGGTGAGGGCGGAAAGGACGGATGGTAAGGAGTTCCAAAAAGACACGTGCCGTAGATGCCCCGTTGACTCCGAACAGGAAGCGCATCCTGTTTCTGGTGATCATGTCGTTGTTGTTGATTTCCGGGGCGTTGCTGTTTAATGCCCCGAAAGGAACGGAAATTATCGAAGTCCGATTCCCAGGTGGTGCCAACCTTCAGGCGGAGGTAGCCGAGACTCCGGAAAAGTTGTTGTTCGGGTTGGCGTTTCGAGAGGCGCTGCCGGATGACCATGGGATGATACTGCTGTTCGAAGAGTCCGGTCTGCATAAAGTCTGGACGAAACAGTACCGGTTCAACGTGGATTTGATCTGGGTGAATGAAAGCAAGCACGTGGTTCATATCGTCAAGGCCGCGGTTCCCTGTCCGAGCGACCCCTGTGAGTGGTATGGGCCTCCGGCTGATCGGGCCCGGTATCTGATTGAGGCAAACAGCGGATTTGTGGACCGGGCCGAAGTGTCATTGGGGCAGGAACTCGTCTTTGCCTTACGGATGTAGGCTGTCAGGGAAGGGATTGACGGGAAGGGTGAAGCCTGGCATGGACTCTCCATCACCGGACAACTTCGTGCGGGTCGGCAAGGCGGAGGACGTGCCGCCTGGCGCCTCGAAAGTCGTCAAGGTCAACGGCAAGACCATTGCGCTCTTCAACGTGTCCGGGATGCTTTTTGCGATTAACAACATCTGCCCCCATCAGGGTGGTCCGCTCCATAAAGGCAAGTTGAAAGGATACGTGGTAGGATGTCCCTGGCATGATCTCCAATTCGACGTGCGTAACGGGTTCGGGACCGACGGCGGAGGGCAATGCATCGCAACCTATGACGTGCAGGTTCGGGATGGTGAGATTTTCGTCAGTTCCGCGTGCAGGGAATTTTAAGGTGAATTGTAAGGGATGGACAGTTTGATGGATGTACAAGAATCTGATTGCAAACCGTTGTACGCGACGGTCGGTGTCCCGTTGGTCGTCAACCTGTGGGAGGACCGTACGCGGGGCGAGCAGTGGGTGCCTGCGTATGATCCGGCGCAACTCGTGCTGACCGCGGATGAGTTTCTCCGGACCACCAGCAATAATGCGGTGGATTCGGGTAAGCGTCAATTCGAATTCGAGCCACTCCAACCCGGGACGCACCGTTTGGAATTTCAGAAACGGATGGCCTGGAAATTTACGACTGAAGCCCGGCGCGTGTTCCTGGTCCACGTGCAGGAGCCGGGTTCAGGGGTTCCTTCGTAGGGGTTAGGAACCTCTGAGTTATTGTGGTAGCGGGATGCAGGGCAAGGCGTCCCGGAGCGAAACCCGAAGCGTATCATGGAGATGGGTGAGGGTTGAGCGAGGACACAACGCAGCCCTGCGCCCGATAGTGCAGTAAACATGTCCTCGACGTTCTTAATCGGGGATCAGAGGTTCCTTTATTGTTCTCATGCCCAATATCGCATACGTCAACGGACAGTTTTCTCCTCTTGAACAGGCGACCATCTCGATCGAAGATCGGGGGTTTCAATTCGGCGACGGTGTGTACGAAGTGGTCCGCACGTATGGAGGGGTCCCGTTCCGGCTGTATGACCACCTCTCCAGGTTGGAGTCGAGCGCCCGGGCTGTTTCAATCCCGGTCCCGCTTTCCCGAGCCGACTGGGAGGCGTTGATTCGGGAAGGCCTTCAACGGAGTGACTTTGTCTCTTGCCTGGTGTACATCCAGTTGACTCGCGGGGTGGCTCCGCGGAGCCATCTTTTCCCCAGCCCGGCGAAGCCCACCGTGGTCATGACGTTTCGAGAAATTTCCGAAACAGACGGCGTCCTTCGACAGCAGGGCGTTTCGGTCGTCACCCTGCTCGATCTGCGATGGGGCCGGTGTTCGATCAAGAGCTTGAACTTGCTTGCCAGTGTTCTGGCGAAACAGGAAGCGAGCGACGCCGGGGCAGCGGAAGCGATTCTGGTAAAGGACGGGTTGGTCACGGAAGGCTGCTCCAGCAACGTTTGTCTCGTCAGGGACGGAGCCATCATCACGCCTCCGTTGAGTGATCAATTGTTAGCCGGCGTCACCCGGGCCACGGTGCTGGAATTGGCAAGAAAAGCCAGGATTGTCGTGGATGAGCGGGAGGTCCCTCAAGAGGAATTGACGCAGGTCGATGAACTCTTTCTGATCGGCACCACGATCGAGGTGCTGCCGGTTGCCGCGCTGAACGGGGTTCCGGTTGGCGGGCGAACTCCGGGACCGGTGACTCAAGTCGTGAGCGAGGCATTTCGGCAGTGTATTCTATCCGAAACAGGCCAGTTGCGTAGGTCGGATTAGCGTAGCCCTTCGACTTCGCTCAGGACAGGCGTAATCCGACTTGTAGCTATCCCCTCTCACCCCAGCCCTCTCCCACACGGGGCGAGGGAGAAGAATGGCCCTGCACCCTTGACACCTCTAGCTGGTTTTCAGTAGTTTTTTCTTTACCATTTGTGAGCAGATCAGACTATAGCAACTCAAGCATAATTTTCCTGCCTGGAGACGAAGTTTACTTTCTGAAGGAGGCGGTTCCATGTTTCACTTTAATCCTGTATCCATGAAGCGAATTGTCTTTCCGGCAGTGGGAAGCCTGTTGGCCGTGGCGTGCCTTGTGCTTCCTCTTGCCAACGCTGAATCCGACGTGTCCGATTCAGCCGTAGCCATCCAAACCTCGGGGATGAACCACGGGTCTCCCGCTTGGGCTGAACGCCTCAAAGGGCAGACCATTATTGAGAATGCCCAGGAGGGGAGAGCCGAGCGGGCCGCGCTTGTCGAAAAGCAGCATGAGCGGTTGATGCAGCAAATGCAGAAGGAAATGTCCGAATCCAACTCGGGTGGCTACAACACGATGTCCATGATGCATCAATACGGCGCCGGCAAGGGCAACTACCTGTTGGCGTCCGACGGGGATATCGAACCGGTCGCCATGACGGGCGGTGGGAAATGCCCGGCCACGGCTCCGGTGAAGCATTACGACGTTTCCGCGATCAACGTGGAAATCACGTTGAATCAATGGTTGGATTATTATCCCGGCTATATGTACGTGCTGACGGAAAACATCGAGAACGTTCGGGAAGAGGAAGCCAAGAACGCGGAAGCTCGCGAGGAAGAAGGGCATCATAATCCTGGTGGGGTGAGGAACGGGATTCAGGGGCAATACATCCAGCCCCTGGTGATTCGCGGCAACCAGGGTGATTGCGTGAAAGTCACGCTCCGGAACCAGTTGGAATTCGGCGAGGACGTGAGTCTTCACGTCAACGGGTCGAGCATGGTGGTCAGCAAAACAGGGCAACCCGCGACGACGACGAATCCTGATGCCATCGCCTATGGTCCGGATGAAGAATGCGAAGAAAATTGTGAAACAAAGCCCGTGGAAATGGAATGGTACATCCATCCCGATACCCAGGAAGGGGGACGCCAGTTCCATAGCTACAGCAACGACCGTGAGTTGACCGTGATGGGTCTGTTCGGAGTGTTCGTGGTCGAACCCGCGGGTTCGAAGTATCTGGATCCTTTGGGAACGGGTCCGGCGACGGATATGCCGAGCGGCTGGCAAGCCATGATTCAGAACGGTATGGGCCCGGATTTCCGTGAATTCGTGTTGATTTATCATGAAGTGGGTGACGAAGCGTTCCGCCCGGTGAACAAACATGGCGACTTCCTGCCGCAACGCGATCCATTGACCGATGCGTACCGACCGGGAGCGCGGGCGTTGAATTACCGGAGCGAACCGTTCGGTATCAACAACATGCACGTGCAGCACGAGTACTTCGGCTTTGAAGACGAATCCATGGCCTACAGTTCCTACACTTTCGGCGATGCCGGTCCCACGATCCCCCGGAGCTATTTGGGTGATCCCGCGAAGTACCGGCTGGTTCACGGCGGGTCCGAAGTGTTCCATTCACATCATCCTCACGGCGGCGCCATTCGGTGGACCCGGAGCCCGCGCGCGGTTGATCAGATGCCGATGTGGCACAAGGGACAGAACGGGCCGGTGAAGTATCCTCTTATTCGTGCAAAGACGGACAGGGTGGACGTGGAAGTGATCGGGCCGTCCGAAGCCTTGGACCTGGAAACCGAGTGCGGGTCGGGGCTGTGTCAGTACCTGGCCGGTGACTTCCTGTTCCATTGTCACGTGGCTCACCATTACGTAGCCGGTATGTGGGGGTATTGGCGTGTTTACAATACGTTGCAGGTGCCCGGCATCCAAAACGACGTGATGGCCCCGCTCCGTGAGTTGCCGGATCGTCTCGGGCGTATTCCCAGGCCGGTGACCTCCGATCAATTAGTAGGCACCACGGTGGACTGGTTCGGGAAGAGGTTCCAACTGGTCGATAATTCTCAAAAAACCGATTGGAATGCCGACCCGGCCGTGGTCCGGATTTATGATTGGGTCGAAATGCAGTTGCCGACTCGCGGCCTTCCCGGTCATACGGAAGACGAGATCGGTCAGCTCAAGTCGTATGACGCGACTGTGATCGATTGGGTCTGGGACGGCGACCGTGCGATGAGTGAGAAAGAAAGCACGACAGAGAATCCCAAGTATCATCCTGAATGGCAGGGCTATGAGGCAGGCAAACGGCGGCCCATCTGGTTCGAGCCGACGACGGGGAAAGTTGCGTGGCCGTGGCTGACGCCTCACTTCGGCAAACGTGTGCCGTTTGCTCCGGACCGGAATCCGGCGCCGTGGTTGGAAATGATCCACTTGGATGAAGACGGCCAGCCGTCCGTGAAGCCGGCGAAACCGGGTGAAAACGGCCGGTGGAGCCTGTGCCCGGACCGGGCGGGTTCCCAGGAGTACAACATCCACTTCATCAAGCTGCCGATCGAGTTGTCCGCGGCCCAAGGCGATCAGCCGGCCGTGGTGGACCCAAACGGGTTGTTGTACGTCGTCCACGATGAAGAGGAAGCGATTCGGAACAACAATGATTTGAAGGTACCGTTGGTCTTCCGTTCCAATATCTATGATTGCATGGATTGGATGTTGACCAGTGAATGGCCGGACGACGACTTTACGAATTTCCAGTCATCAAAGATCAACACGCACTTCCATTTCGTGCAGTTCGATAACCAGGCGTCCGACGGGGTGATTTCCGGGTTTTCGTATGAGCAATCCGTGCGGCCCTTTATCCAATTTGAGAAAAAATCGGACAAGGGTTTGCCTGTGCCCATGAACGCCAAGTTCACCAAGGCAGCCAGCAAGGGTGACAGGACCATTCACGTGACAAACGCCAAGCAGTACCACGTTGGCACGGTCATTCTCGTAGGTGCGGATAACGTGCCCGGTTCGGAAGTGAAGCGTATCGTTGCCATCGGGAGTTCCGGCGAGTCCGCGTCCTCGGGTGGCGGCGGTATGTATACGGTGAACCCCGGGGATACCCTCGGAGGCATCGCGAGGCAGCATGGCACCGACGTGGCGACGTTGGTCAGCATGAACGGGTTGGCGGATGCCAACCTGATTTCCGTGGGCCAGCAACTGCAAGTGCCAGGTGACGGCGGCGGTGAAGCCGCGGCGCCGAGCGGCGAGGCGCAGACCCTGACTTTCAAGACCCCGTTGGAGCATGATCACCCGGTCGGGGACATCGTCACCGTGGAATTTGTGCGGCAACGCTTCTGGGCGGATGCCGACGTGGGGTCCGTGTTCTGTCATGACCACGCGTTCGGCGGGACCACGTGGCCGCATGGCGCGGTGTGTTCGTTCCTGATCGAACCGTTCGGATCAACGTGGCATAATCCGGCCACCGGCGAGGCCAAACGGACCGGTCCGTTGATGGATATTCACACGGTGGAGCCCGTGGGGTATGGGGTCAGCGGCAGCTTCCGTGAGTTGATGGTTCAAATCATGGATACGGTTCCTCATACGGTCAACGTGGTGACGGCCGGGAATCCTCCCGGTCAACCCGTGGAAGTGGCGTTGGAAGCCGGGCGAACCGTGTCCTTCCAAATGCCGCCGAACGACAAGATCAAGATGACGCCGATGCCGTTCCTTAACGGCGGGACGCATACCACGGGAGGCGCCCTGAATTTCCGGGCCGAACCCTTTGCGCAGCGGTTGGCCAACAACCCGGAAACCTCGCAGTTGTTCAGCAGCGGCACGCACGGGGATCCGAGTACGGTCATGCTGCGGGCGTACTTGGGCGATGCGATCGTCTTCCGGCTCATCGACGTGACGATGAACGAGAGTAACGTGTTCACCGTGTCCGGTCACAACTTCCTGACCGAACGGTACGCCGGTGACGCCAACCGGAAGAATTCCATTCACATCGGCATTGCGGAACGGTACGACCTGGTCGTGCCGCAGGCCGGTGGGACGAGACTCCAGCCCGGCGATTTCATGTATTTCAATGGCCGGAGTTCGAAGCTGTCCGAAGGCTCGTGGGGGTTGATCCGGGTCTTGGATGAAGAAGTGCCTGACCTGAAACCGTTGCCGAATGCGGCATACGGCGGACCGGGCATCAAGAAGCCGTTGCCGGTGTGTCCGGCCGATGCCCCGGTGAAGAATTTCAACGTCGTGGCCATTGATTATCCGCAGATGGCCTTCAATCCCAACGTGGAAGAAGCCATCGAAGTGGACTTTGAACGGACGATCGAAGTGAAGAACCCGGATGCCAAGATCTACGTCCTGGAAGAGGAAGTGGCCAAGGTATCCGGAGAATTTCAGCCCATGCCGCTGACCTTGCGGGCCAACGTGGGTGATTGTCTCAAGGTGAAACTGACCAACAAGATGAAAGAGGGCCGGGCTTCATTCTCGGCCTTCTCCCTGGCGTTCGATCCCAAGGATTCTCAAGGGGTGAACCTGGGCAACAATCCCGGTGATCAAACCGTGGCTCCCGGAGAAAGCCGGACCTATACCTATTATGCGGACCCGGCCGTCGGGGAAACGCAATCCCTGGTGTGGGATTGGGGCAACGTGGCCATGAATCCGCGGAACGGGTTGTTCGGCGGGATCGTGATCGGCCCCAAGGGTTCCCAGTATCGCGATCCGAAGACCGGGGCCGACATTTCCGAGAAGAACAGTTGGGCCGCCGACGTGATTGTCGACCGGACGGTTCCCGGAAATGAGCATCGGGCCAATTATCGTGACGTGGCCTTGTATTTCCAGGATGAAGACAACATTATCGGCACCAGCTTTATGCCGTACGTGCAAAACGTGGCCGGATTGGTTGGCGTTAATTACCGGAACGAACCGTACCTGTATCGTGAAGAACAGGGGTGCTCGTTAGGACGGATGTTCCAACCCTGTAACGTCGATGAACCGAATGAACCGGCCACGCCGATTATCGAGGCTCATGCCGGCGACGCGGTTCGGATTCACGTGTTCGGAGCCAGCAATGAGCAAAACGGGATGTTCACGCTGGAAAAACATGAATGGCCCATCGAGCCGTTCATGGAAGGGGCCGATCGTATCAGCGTTGTGGAATTCTCCGGGTCAGAGGGGATCGACGCGTTTATTTCTTCGGCCGGTGGCCCGTATTCCATGCCCGGCGATTACGTGTACAGCAATGCGCGTTTGCCGTATTCCCAGTCCGGGCAATGGGGGTATTTCCGCGTGTTGTCCAAGAATGATCAAAGAATCCTCCCGCTCAGCGGGGCTTCCCCCGGAGTCAAGGAAGCCAAAGAGGGTCAACCTGAACAAGGTAGCGTTCGACCGATCTCGTTCAAGCAATAACGCGGGGTTGGGTGCGAAGGCATATGGAAAGGGCGGGGAAGCCGGTGCCGGCTTCCCCGTTTTTTTTCCATGACCATTGATCGCTTGCGCAAGCCTTTTGTATACCGGGATATTGATCGAGGATAAAAAAGGAGGGGGGAGGCATTCATGGCAGTGCGGACGTGGACGTTGTGCCTGATCTTGGGGTTGTTCGTGTCTTCAGGATGGGCGTATGAGGAGATATCGGTCACAAACGGGGGGACCATCAAGGGGCACGTAACGATCACCGGTGACACCCCGAGACCCATGGCCTTCAACCTGGTGACGATCCCGGATGCGGTGTATTGCGGTCGCATTTCCACGGGCACGGGTTGGCGGATCGTGGAAGATTTCATCATCGGGGAGGGCGGCAGCCTCAAAGACGTGGTTGTGATGCTGAACGGGATTGAACAAGGGAAGCGATTCGAGGTGCCCAAGGTCTTGATCGAGGCCATGGACTGCGATTTCCTGCCGTTCGTGAACGTGTTGCGAGATCAGGATGAAATCACGGTGATCAACATGGATCCCGTTGAACACGATATCCAGGGGTACGAAACCGCCAGGGTGCGGGGCGCACGGGTCTTGTTCAATCGACCGTTACCCATGAATGCGTTTCACAAGGTGCTGGGCATGTTGCACAGTCATGAGCATTTGCCGGGCAAGCCCATGATTCAAAAGGTGCATCTGAGGAAGGGCCGCAACATTTTTGTCATGCAATGCGGATTCCATCCCTACATGTTTTCGTGGGGCGTGGTGGTCAAAAATCCTTATTATGCGATTACCAGGGAAGACGGACGGTTCGAACTCACGGACGTGCCTCCGGGTGACTATACGTTGACGGTCTGGCACGCGGGCATGAAAACGTATCTTGACCGGAACGTGACCGTCCCTGCCAACGGCACGGTCACGCAGGACTTCCAATATGAAGCCGTGAAGGGACGAAGAAGCGTGCATGAAATGCAGGAAAATCCCCACTTCGGCTTGGAGTTGCTCGGGGAGGGCGTGGAAATCATTCCGTCGGTCAGGCTGCAGAACCCCTGACGTTTCGGAGGGTTGATGAAGATTTTTTTCAGCACCGGCTTGTGCGTGATTCTTTTGATTCCGGCTTCCTCTCTTTGGGGATATGAAGTCAAAGAGATTGCCGGCGGCGGAACGATTCAGGGGACGGTCACCCTTTCGGGACCGGTGCCCGACCCGAAGGCGTACAACCTGGTCATTTTCCCTGACCCTGAATATTGCGGGCGGATCTCCAATGGGAAGGGATGGCGCCTCCTTCGTGATTTTCTGGTGAACGAGCAGGGCCAGGTCCTGAACGTCGTCGTGTTGTTGGAGGGCGTGACGGAGGGCAAACCGTTTTCTCTTTCCGTGCCGCGGATCGAAGCGCGGGATTGCCGATTTTCACCCTTCACGACCGTCGTGCGAAGCGGGCACGGGATCGAAGTGGTGAACATGGATCCCGTGATGCATGACATTCAGGCCTACGAGACCTCGACCGCCATGGGGACCCGGGTGTTGTTCAATTCCCCGCTGCCCTTCAATCACCGGCATCACCGGGGCGATCTGCATGCGACCCATGACCATAAACCCGGAGAGTCGTTGGTCCGGCAATTTCAGTTGAGCAAAAAACGCCGGACGTTCGTCATGCAATGCGGATTTCACGCGTACATGGAAAGCTGGGCCATTGCGGTGGATAATCCCTACTACGTGCTAACCGATGAGAACGGACAATTTTCTCTCGAAGACGTGCCGCCCGGGACGTATGATCTTCGGGCGTGGCATCCCGGCATCAAGCAGGTCATGAAGAAGCCTGTGACCATCGAACCTGGTGCGAACTTGACAATTGATTTCCAATTGCCTTCGCCGGGACGACGAAAGACCGCGCTCACGGTTCGGACGCCTCCCCGGTTCACTCCCGCGGCATTGGGCCGGGAATTCACGATCGAACCTCTTCTCGAGCGTCAGTAGGTTCATAAGGGACGGCACAGGGGCCGTCCCCTACAAGGACAATGATGTAGGGACAACCCCCTGTTAACTCCCTCGCCCCTGGAGGGAGAGAGTTGGGGTGAGGGGGTCTTTTCCCTGCCTCGTGTAGGGGCAACCCCCTGTGGTTGTCCATTGATCTGATGGCCGTCATGGTCTTCCGTTCAAGCCAATCCTGGTGTTCCCTGTTCCTTTCCGTTTTCCTGTTTCTCTTGCCTTTGTCCGAGGTCCGTGCCTTCAGTCAAGGTGTCCGGGCTCCGCGTGATTCCGGAGAACTGGAATTTTCGGCCCGTCTGACGTGGCGCACCAATGGAAAGACCTCACGTGCTCAATTGTTCGTCAAGGGGGGGCGCTACCGGATCGAACACCGGGGAGGTGTCAAAACGGATATGGGCTATGCCACGGTCACAATCGTCAGGCTGGACAAACAGCAGGTGTGGTACATTCTTTCCCAACGCCGGTTGGTGATGGCGGTTCCCTTGACCCTGGATTACGTACTTCCCCTGGCGGTCACGCTGGACGGAGAAATTTCCCGGTCCCGAATCGGCGATGCCATGGTCGGCGAGCAGCAGGCCACGTTGTACGAAGTGGTAGTGGGTCGTCACGACCACCGGGAGACGTATTATCAATGGGTCGATGAAACGCGACAGTTGTTGTTGAAACTCGTGAGCCTGGACCGGGATTGGTCCGTAGAATATGGCCGGGTCGTGCTCTCGAAACAACCGGAGTATTTTTTTGAAACGCCGTTGGGGTATCGAACGTTTCAAGCCACCGAAAAACAGGCTGATGAAGGATAAGCGCCCACGATCATTCCCGTCCCTTCATCTGTCATTTGCATGTTGCTTTCACCTGGCAAGTCGGCCAATTTGTCAGGCAAAGCGTGGGTCGAATTAGCGTAGCCCTTCGACAATCTCAGGGCTAACCCGACCTACAATTCATAGGGACGACACGCAGGTCGTCCCCTACATAATCATGGTTCTATGCGTAGGGGCGGGCCTGTGTGCCCGCCCTGATGAATGGATCAATCCATCCATCCATCATTCCCGACTCTCCCCCTCTGTCATCCTCAACATCTTTAATCGAGGATCCAGGGGTTTTGCTGGTTGCCTTTGTGAAGAGAAAGACTCTGGATTCCTCCCCGACATTTGTAATCGGGGATCCAATTTATATGGTCGGGAATGACAGAAGGAGGCAATGAAGGTGTTAACGAATGAATGACAGAGCGTTGCAATGGGGTGTGGTCTTGCTGAGTGTGGTCTATAGCCTGGGGCCTCTAAGCAGTGTCCCGGTGAAAGCCGAGTCGCCTCCCGAAGAGCGACTCAATCTGGCCGGGCAGGCATTCGCGCAGGGCGATTTTCAGAAGACCCTGGAACTGGTCGAACCGCTTCTCGATGACGCAGAATGGCAGCGGTTGTCCTCGCGGCTTAAGATGTTGAGTTTGGTGCGGCTGGGTAAGACCGCCGAGGGTGTCGATGCCTATGATGCATTCGTCGAGGCGAATGGAAAGGACGAAGGGCTGCTGCGGGAACTTGCCGTCCAGAGCATTCTCCCGTTTCGGTCGGATATGCGCGAGCAGGTGAGAGGGTCGGCCTATTCGGCGTTGAAGGAGATTCCGTCAGATGAGATGGTTCCGTATTTTCAGGATGGGCTCAGTGACGGATCGGGCATGATTCGGGTATTGGTTGCCGAAGGTATGGGCAAGTTGCCGTCAGGGCGACAAGCAAAGAGCTTTCGCAACGCGCTCAAGGATAAGGCGGGCCTGGTCAGGGTCACGATCTTGAAAGCCTTGGGCCGATGGGGCGATCCCGGGTCCATTTCCCTGATCGTTCCGTTGTTGAAGGATGAGCATCGAGTTGTGCAGGTTGCCGCGGCCGCAGCCTTGTATCGACTCGGGCAGAAGGAACATTGGCAAACCGTGGAGCAGGCGGCCAACGTGCCGGAAGGCTATGAACGAGGAGGAGCACTGCGAATGCTCGGTGAAATCGGGGATCCCAAGGGGTTGCCGCTGCTCGAACAGGGGCTTCGCGACAAACAACCGTCGATTCGTGCGGCGGCCGCGGCCTCGCTGGGGAAACTCGGTTCAAGCAAAGGCATTCCTTTCCTGATCAAGGCGCTGGCTGATCCCGTGCCGGCCGTCCGAAGCGTGGCTGCCGTGACGTTGGGGAAGCTCAAGGCCGAACGGGCGGTCTCTCCTTTGACCGGGTCCTTGCAGGACCGCAATATGGGCGTGCGGGCCGGGGCCATCGCGGGTTTGCTGCAATTAAGCAGCCCGTTCAGCGTCGTGGCTGGAACCGTGCGGGAATTGATGGGGCAACAGAATCCGGGCCTGCGTTCTTCCGTGGCCAAAGCCTTGGGGCATGGCCGTGCCCGCGACGTGGTGGGGCCATTGCTGCTGCTGCTCAACGATCCCGTGCCCAAACCTCGAATTTCAGCGGCCCGGTCGTTGGGCAGGGTCGGCGGACGAGAACTCATTCCCCGCCTCAAACCGCTCATGAAAGATCAAAACGAAGCCGTTCGCGCCACCGCTGCCGGAGCCATTGCCCGTCTCCTCTCAGCCTCCCCCGAGACCTGATGCCCTGAACCCCCTCTCCCCACGTGCGGGAGAGGGTCGGGGTGAGGGGGGATTATCGGCGAATGAGTGACCATTGAGTGGGCGACGACCTTTCTCTAGAATAACGGCCATGACCTATTCCGAATCCGGCATTCCCGCCTCTCCTTCCGTACTTCCTGCCTTTCCTTCCGTCATTCCTGCGAAAGCAGGAATCCAGGGTCTTTCTGTTTGCAGGTGTAGCCGCGCCATCTCATGGCGCTTCTTGCCTGTATGGATTGCATGCCTTCTTTTGTTTCCCGCGTCCGGGCTGGCGAACGAACCACACGAGTCCTCTGTGCCGGCCATCCATTGGTCGGGATGGGGCGCCGGGGCCTTTGATCGTGCTCAAATCGAAGACAAGCTGATCCTGCTCGATCTCACGGCCGTGTGGTGTCACGCCTGCCACGTGATGGATGAGACTACGTATGACGATCCCGCGGTGGTGAATCTTCTGAATGCTGAATTTATCCCTGTCAGGGTCGATACCGACCAGCGTCCGGATATTGCGGCCAGGTATAAACACGGTGGCTGGCCCACCACCAGTGTCCTGCTGCCTTCCGGAGAAATTCTCTTTCAGGCGAACGTCCTGCCCCCTGATGCCTTGCTCGAAGCGTTGCGCACGTCGGATGCCTTTTACCGCGAGAACAAACGGGATATGGCTGAACGGACTGCCCGAATCTGGGAACGGGTGGCATCGGCGCAACGGGCAAGCCGGCAGCCTCAGGGGCGCATTTACCCGGAGATGTTGCCCTCAATCCTCGAAATGATGAAGTTGGAGTATGACCCCGTGTCCGGCGGGTTCCGGGACGCTCCGAAATTCTTTGAACCCGAGGCCATCGAGTTGGCCTTCTCCCGTCATTTTTGGCATCAGGCCCCGGAGTGGCGGCAAATGGCGTTATTGACCCTGGATCAACAGTTGAAATTGTATGATCCGGTCTGGGGCGGGTTTTTTCGATATGCCGAGGAAGCGGATTGGTCTCACCCGCATTATGAGAAGTTACTTTCCATTCAGGCGACCAACCTGCTCAATTACCTGGAGGCGTATCAGGTCACCGGCCTGCCGCAGTACCGCGAGGTCGTTGAAGGAACCATGCGATACGTGACGCGGTTTCTTTCCGGCCGTGACCAAAAAGGTTTTTATGCCAGCCAGGATGCCGACGTTCGCAACGTCGAACGTTCAAGTTCCGGCGTCAGGGGGAGCGAGTTTTTTGCCTTGGACGAATCGCAGCGCCTGGCCGCCGGCATCCCTGCTGTTGACCGGACGATTCTGACCGACTGGAACGCCTTGATGATCAAGGCTTCTCTCAGGGTTTCACAGGTCTTGGGAGACGTGCAGGCGCGGGACGTTGCCCTGGAGACCCTCGGGCGGCTGTACAAGGAACGCCAGCAACCCGGCCGCGGTTTGGCGCATCTTGTTCGCGACGGTCATCCCAGGGAGTTCGGCTTGCTCGCCGACCAGGTCTTTTTTGCGGACGCCTTGCTCGAAGCCTTTTTGACAACCGGTTCGTCCCATTATCTAAAACAGGCTGAGACGATTATCGAGGAAGTCATCGGTTTGTTTGAAGACAGTCAGGGGGGAGGCTATTTCGACCGGACGCCGTCTGCTTCATCGCTGGGATTGTTGAAATTTCCCCATAAGGATCTCCCGGTCAATGCCGCGCTGTCCGGAGTCTTTTCCGACTTGTTTTATCTGACCCATAACCCGCGATACAGGGAAAAGGCCGAGCATATTCTGCAAATGATTATGGAAGCGGGTTCCCTGCCGGTGGCCCGCGCGGGGCTGGCCCTGCACCGGTTCCTGTATTACCCCGTGCACATTGTGGTGGTGGGTGAAAAGTCTGACGTTGCGGCCAGACGCCTCTTTGACCGCAGCCTGGCCATGTATGCTCCCGGGAAATTAGTCCGGTTTTTGGATCCCCGCGTCGATTCCCTTTCCATCGGTGAAGTCACGTTCCCCAACGTGACCGGCCCGTTCGCCTACGTGTGCACTGATCAGTTATGCTCCAGCCCCATCGCACAGCCCGATGAATTGCCCGACCGTTTCCAGGAAATGTTCACGGCACTCACCGAAACGCGAAAACCTTTTCGATGAGGAATAGTCCTTTATTTGTTTTTGATGTGCGTATTGCAAATGGTAGCAAAGGTGTCTACACTATCTTCAACAAGAATATCACAGGGTATCGCTATGACCAAAACGAAACAGATGCAAATTCGCTTGGATCCGGAACTGAAAACCAAAGCCGAAGTCGTGCTCTCTCAACTTGGACTGAAACCCACAGAGTTTATCCGCATGGCGCTACGCCAACTGGTTATGCACAACGGGTTGCCGTTTGACGCCCGCATCCCCAATCCTGAAACCATCGCAGCCTTGGAAGAACCTACGAACACTCTAAGGCGATTTGGCTCTCCGGAGGAGTTGTTCGCCGATCTTGAGGAGCGGAGTTACACCGGGTAGGGATGCGCGAGATTTCCTATGCCAACCGTTTCCTCAAGGATTACAGGCAGATCAAAAACCGGGGCTGGGATATTCAAAAGCTTGAGACGTTTATCCGAGCGTTGGCCAGTGGTCAGCCGTTGCCGCCGAGCGCCAGACCTCACAAGCTGTCCGGGAAATACGCACACGCTTGGGATGCCCATGTCGGTCCGGACTGGATTCTGATCTACGAGATCAGTGACGAGCACCTGATACTGCGCCGGACGGGAACACATACAGATCTTTTTTGAAGGAGATCGCGCGGAGGGCATCGCACAGGCGATTCATGAGCATGAAAGCGAACACCTGGCCACCAAGGCCGACTTGGCCGCGCTGAAGACCGACGTGGCCCAACTCCAGGTCAGGTTAATGACTTGGACCGCCGCATTAGCCGGCATCATCATCGCAGTACTCAAGCTGACGTGAGTCAGCGTAGTTTTTGTAGGTCGGGTTAGCCGCAGGCGTAACCCGACGGGCTTGGCCGGCGGTGTCGGATTACGCGCTGCTAATCCGACCTACTCAGAACTGCCTTCTCCTTCTGTCATCCTTGACATCTTTAATCGAGGATCCAGTGTCTCTTCTTTGGTCTTTGTAGCCGCGCCATCCCGGATCAAAGTCCGGGACATGCCTTATGGCGCTGTTTTTGGTGTGGCCTCTCCAAGCCGCATGAGATGCGGCAGCTACAACTGTAAAAAACAAAGACTCCGGATCGGTCTCCCACCCGTTCGTCCTGAGCGTAAGGCGCCCCGCGCCTGAAGTCGAAGGAAGCGTAGCGAAGTCGAAGGGAATCAATGAACACGGACAAGCATATCAAAATTTTTCGTTCACAATGTCATTGACATTACGTTCAAGTCTTGCTAACTTGCCGTCACCTCTATCTCACACAGGGTGTCCCTTGTCGGGCCTCCTGTGAAATACAAGAACTGGATCTGGTGATCGCGGGTAGCTCCCGCGCTTGGCAGATTGTTTTACCAACAGCAAATACATAGGGTCTCCCTTCAAGCACCTGTGGAGATAGAGGCAGGCCCGGCCCGTTGTGGCCGGAATCTTGTCTCTATCTCGAAAGGAGTGCGTTATGAAGGGTGTCCATTCCCTGTTTCCGTCCCCTGCAACGGGGGACGCGTCTGTTCTTGTTGACAATTCTCACAACTCAAATCAAGGGAGGATTTCGATGCGAAAACACAGAGTAATCGTGTTGTGTCTAGGGCTCTGTGCCCTGCTCATGTTGGCCGGGTGCGGTGGCAACGGCGGCGGGTTGGCAACGAACGGCATGGGAGGCGACGATACCGTGGATATGACGGCGCTGGATGCTGCGCAGATGGCAGCAATGACGGCATATGATGCGGCCAAGATGGCGTTGACTGACGTGGAAGATGACAAGAGTGCCGATATGGACTCCTACGACAAGGCCAAAGCTCAGGTGGACGCAGCCAAGGAGGCCAATGACATGGCTCAGGTTGCTACGACTGTGGCAGACGCCGAGAAATACAGAGATATGGCACGGGATGCGAACAGTCGAGCCATAATGTACGCCAACATGGTAACGACAGCAGCAGAGAATATAGCTGCAGCAGCGGAGGCAGCAACAAGAGCGGAGAAAATTGCTCCGGTCATTGCCAGACCCAATCCCAGCCCTGCGCAAGGGACTTCTCAATTTGACGGTCTGATTGACCGGAACTCTCCGAACGCTCCGACTGATCCTACAGATTTTGATACCAGACCTCTCACAGTCGATGGGAGCAAAGTGTCCCACAGCGACAACAAGAAGTTTGCGATGTCGACGGACACCCCTGCCGAGCTGATGGGTTTTGCTGGCAGCATCCATACACGCGAAGACAGGGCAGCAGCCACGTCAACAAGGCCGAGAGTGATGGACGAAGTCACGGTCTATACCAACCAAGAGGACTCGACGCCGACACCGTTCAGCGGAGATGACGGAGTTCATACACTTAATGCTGTAGGAACGGGTACTACCCAGGATCCCTTTACCGCATTGTCTATTGACAATGATATTACTACTACGGTTGAAGAAGGCAAAAATGGGGCGACTATAAGTGCTTTGGTGAATATCACTCAGCATCGACCTACTGCGGGAACCACCACGATCACGTTCGGTAGGGATGAGACGGCAAACCACGATAACAAGAGACTAAGTGGTACGTTTGATATGGCTCCAGGTACGTACGAATGTCAGGCAACCTGTACGATAACGATGAACACGGATGGGGAATTAACGACCGCTAGCACTGGCACTATCACTTTTAAGCCTGCAAGTGGTGCAATGATTCCTGCGCCGGATACGGACTACCTGACCTTCGGATACTGGGTGAGAACGTCGACGTCAATGACAGGTGATGCGACCACGATGATAGCCCCCTTCGCTAGAGGTAAACAGCTATACAATGCGGGTGCTGTGACGGCTTATCTGGCGACTATTACGGATGCCAACACCACGGTGTCGGCGACTTATACGGGATCGGCGACTGGCCAGTTTGTGCATAAGACTGACGTGGACGGTGATGGCAAAGGCCCCGTGCCGACCAGTTCAGGTCAGTTTACGGCAGATGCCGAACTGACGGCGAATTTTACCAACGGCACCGACCCCAATCTTGGAACGGCTTTCCAAAACGCCATCAATGGTAAGATCTCAAACTTCAAGAACAGCACCGGTCATAATATCGAAGGGTGGGAACTGATACTGAATCCAGCCAAATTTGATAGTAATGTAGTAGCTAACGGGGGCTTCACCTTCAGTGCCGGTACCAGCGGTGGAAAAGATCAACCAGCAGGAGGGTGGCGTGGCAGCTTCTTCGGCTCGGCAACTGGTCCTGATGGTGATGATGTCGGTACAGATCCTGACCCCATCCAGCCTGGCTCTGTCGCTGGCGAATTTTTGGGCCACTTCGAGAACGGGCACGCGGTTGGTGCCTTTGGTGCGACGAAGCAAGATGAGTAGGAAGTAGCAACCCTTGCTGGGCTCTTGGGGCTTCCGTCCATGTTGTCCCCGTCTCCGCCCGGCATGGTGGGCCTGGGTGAGAGCAGGACGAGGGCTGAGTATGTCACCCATTCTCAGCCCTCTCCCACCATTTTATAGGTCAAGGCGGATCAAAGACACGCCTTTCATACCATACCTCCGCTCTCTTTGTCACTAGCAGATTGTCGGGTTACGCCGCCGACGGCTAACCCGACCTACGAGGTCTGCGCCATCCCGGGTCAAGGCCCGGGACATGCCTTATGGCGCTGCCTTTTATATCGGCCCCTCCAAGCCGCATGAGATGCGGCGGCTCCCACTGCAAAAAACAACGCATAAGTCCCTGTTTTTTGCTTGCCTGTTGAAAAGTTGAGGGCGTATGATCTTGCATAATTCCTCTGTGAAAGGAGCCCGTTATGGATATGCTACTGACCAAACGACTTCTCACGTTTGATGCTCCGTTGATGTGGCGCATTCAACCAGGAGAATGTGGGCAGGCCTTGGCCGTTTGTGACCAATTAGACATGTCCATCCAAATTGATGCGGGCACACCTGCACAACAAGACCAGCAAATTGCTGAGGCGCTGACTCTCCTCTATGACGATCTGAATGACAGTGGCGAACTTGAACAGTTTTTCGCCCACTACGGTATAAAGGTGACAATTCGAGATTCGATTCTCAAACCCTCTGAAATCTCTGTTGCCGCACTTGATGTCTCCCAACCTACCGCCGAAGTGGGCACTTGATGGGATTCCCCTCATGGCTCACGGAAACCATCACGGCGCGTGAATGGCGATTTAAGCGCGAATCCAGAAACAGCATTCTCTATCAATCTCCCGATTCTGTGGAACGGGTGTTTGTGCCGAAACGGACAAAAGTGGATAGACGGCACGTCGTTAATATTCTGCGAAAACTCAAGATGACTGAGGACGAAATGCAGTCTTTTCTTGAGACGCACTCAGACCACCTTTCCTGATCCCATTGTAGATTTTGTCGCATAATTCCTTAGCGGGTAGGTCGGATTTAGCAGATTGTCGGGTTACGCCGCCGGCGACTAACCCGACCTACGCCGACCTTTTTCTTTACGAGGACAGGAAAAAGCAAAGACTCTGGATCCGTCCCCGAAATCCTTAATCGGGGATCCGGTTCTTTCCGTCGAGGATGACAGAAGGAGACAGTGAACTCGGCCTCTACTCAAGCCGCATAAGATGCGGCAGTGCCCACTGCTTGCATGGCATAGCACCGTCCCCTATACTCACCGTATGACTGAAGCGATTGCCTTTGATACCCACCGTTTTATCAAGAACCTGACGGCAAGCGGCTTTACAGAGAAGCAGGCGGAGGCTCTTGCGAATGAGCAGGTTCAACTCCTCAACAGCAACTTGGCGACCAAGGCGGATACCCTGGCTATCAAGGCGGACATCGAGAAGCTCAAGGGCGACCTGGCGTTAAAGATCGAGAAGCTCAAGGTGGACATCGAGAAACTCAGGGGCGCCTTGGAGTTAAGGATCGAAAATGTCAAGAGCGACCTGGAGTTAAAGATCGAAAATGTCAAGAGCGACCTGGAGTTAAAGATCGAAAATGTCAAGAGCGACCTGGAGTTAAAGATCGAGAATGTCAAGAGCGACCTGGAGTTAAAGATCGAGAATGTCAGGGTGGACATCGAGA
>VYFB01000150.1 GCA_009842645.1 Nitrospira sp. SB0677_bin_15
CTGCGGGACGCCTTGCCCTGCATCCCGCTATCACACTTAATCAGAGGTTCCTTAACACTGTTGATTAGCGGTGCTTGTTTGCCATGCTTTTCAAACAATTTTCGAATAAAGTTTACTGCACATTCATGCAATTTTGTGTCTGTTTGTCTGTATTGCGGTAGCGACCATTCCAAAAGCCAGCAGATAAAAGCATCCTGTGATAATTCGCTTGTTGCATAGGAGAATAAATTTGGACGTTCCATAATCATCTGTGCTGCCTCCAATCAAAACGAACTTCAATCTCCCGCAGCATGTCGAACGTATCCTGGTAAATGATACCGAACTGTCGGCAAACGTTCGGTAGAGGCACTCGTTTCTTTACATCGGGGCTGAATTGCTCCTGGGTAACCACGATAGCGTTGTGTCCCTTGGCGTAGGCAGCGACCCACCCATCGGCTACTCTTGCGAACTCCGCTTTCGCTTCAGGTCGAAATTGGTCATTTCTTCGGACCCAGTCCATCATTTCCGCGAACACATCTACGACCGACTGCTCCGCTGATGATATGAAGAGATCATTTGGTGCATTTTTTACCCACTCAGCCAACTTGTCCGGAGTATCCTGATTATCTGGCCCTTCCATCAATTCAGCACGAACCCGGTCTATGCTCAACATTCGTTTCTCTTGGCTATAGTGCGTCAGGCATTCCCAGAACCCGGGGCACAGGTCTTGCGCGTAGTAGCGACGGTGCGCCTCTATGAAGACGTTCGTATCTAACACAAACAATATGGGCGCTTGGTTCATCAAAGCAGCATTCCCATCTTTTTCGGCATTCTTTCAAAGGTATCTCCTTTCAGGCCGGTGAGGCTATACGCTTCACGATAGAGTAGCCGGCCTTCCTTGACCGCGCGGATGATGGCGGTGCCAAAGCGTGGGCCTATGCGCCATTTCTGGGTGTTCCAAAAATCGCCGCCGCTTGCTTGGTCCTGTTGTCTGCTGTGCCATTCAGTGTCCTGATATTCCTGATAGAACCTGAAGAATTCATCCTGGTCGATTAAGTCAAGATCAAGGGTACGACGCGCTGCGACAAGAGAACTGACCTTGAAATGACGAGCAATCACCTGATAACGATCATTCGCTTGCTTGGCGGTATGCCAGAAATTGTTTAAATCCTCCTTCGGTACCAGAAATTCAGCAGCCGTTTGATTGCAGAAACGCTCTGTGGCATGGGGTGCTGGCTGCAAGTTTTGGAAAATGGATACACCTGTCTCTCCCACAAAGAGGTGTGCCAGTTCGTGAGCGAAAGTGAACATCTGCGCTGCCTTGAAGTCAGCGCTATTGACAAAGATAAGTGGAGCATACTCGTCAGCGAGAGCAAAACCTTGAAACTCATCGGGGTCCAGCTTGCGTCGCGTATTGTTTCCCACGATGCCATTGAAAACCACCAGGACACCCGCATCTTCTGCTTGATCCCGTAGAACCTTAAGTGCATCCGTCCAGGTGGATACTTGCGAAGCCCAGTCATAGGACAGTTGCAACGCATGACGCATGGCAGCAGCTACCTGCCGTGGATGTGCGTCAATTCTGTAGGTTCCAACGAAGTCCAGAGGTGCTGCGTCGTCTTCAATGATTTCATCGCGCATCCAAGCCTGACGTCGCTGCATAATCTCCACGGTTTCGAGAAGATTTGGACTCGGCCGCGGCGGTGCGTCAGTGCTTCGGGTCCGGAAATCAGGTATTGGTAAGTGGTCCTCAGGTGGTTCTGTCAGGTACAGAAAGCCCAGAGGGGTATGGGTACGTTGGGCAAGCCTATCTGCTTGGGCAACACTGATTCTCCCGGATTGTTCCCACTCCAGGACGAGTTCCGGCTTCACCTGCATCTTTTGGGCAAGTTCATCCTGGCTGATGCGCAGTCGCTCTCGCGCCCATCGCAACACGTCAGGCTGCAACGTTATCTTCAAGCTTCGGCTGCTCATGGGGTGCGTCTTTATTTAGGGAACGCATCAGAATGTTGCATAACGAGGAGAGGAACACGGGAAAAAGCAAGGGACTCTCGCGGTATCAGCTCTGTCGTAAAAAGCCGATCATGGAAAATCATGAAACCGTGAAACGCCCTGCTATTACTGTAGTTTCTCGTTTAGCACTTTTTCCGTTTGTTTCCTGCGGTATTCTTCCAGGTTTTTTTTGATCCCTGAATCTTCCAGGGCCAGGATTGCGGCGGCGAAGAGGGCGGCGTTGGCCGAGCCGGCTTCGCCGATGGCCAGGGTGGCGACGGGAATGCCTTTGGGCATTTGGACGATGGAGAGCAGGGAGTCGAGGCCTTGCAGCGCTTTGGATTGCATGGGGACGCCCAGGACCGGCAGGGTCGTCTTTGCCGCAATCACGCCCGGCAAGTGCGCTGCGCCGCCGGCGCCCGCGATCATGACGCGAAGCCCTCGCGATTCGGCTTGGCTCACGTATTCGAATAGGGCATCAGGGGCCCGATGTGCGGAGATTACGCGGCATTCATTGGCAATGCCGAGCTGCGTCAGCGTCTCACTGGCCAACCGCATGACGTCCCAATCGCTTTTACTGCCCATCACAATACCGACTAACGGCGTATCGTTTGCTGAAGCCACAAGCATTCCTCCTTAACCGAAATGGGATTGTTGAAATGGAAGAGTTTCCGCAATTCCTCGATGACTGGAAAAGAGTGTACTCACTCGTCATTTCATTTACAATCTCATTCTGTGGCGACGGGAAACGGGAAAAGCGGGACATAGCGGAGGATAGCAAAAACATAGCAAAACATAGCAAATCATAGCAAAAACATAGCATGATATAGCAGAAACATAGCAGTCAATAGCAAAACATAGCCACATTTATAGCACGATATAGCAAAACATAGCGTGATATGGCGTTCAGGTGTCATGTATGGCGATGATTTGATGACGTACCTTCTTGCGAATGGACATGCCCGAGAACGGGGAACTAACTGGCGGAACGGAGGGATTTGACAGAGTCTAACTCATTGACGTTCAAGGGGTTTTGGTGTCCTAGTGCGGAAGAACCGCTTGACGGAATCAATGAGAGCCTGTAAATGTTTGCTACTTCTCCCCTCACCCCAGCCCTCTCCCTCAAGGGGAGAGGGGGTTTAGGAGGGGAATAAGCTAGGCTCCCTCTCTCGCAAGGGGAGAGGGGGGGTAGGAG
>VYFB01000093.1 GCA_009842645.1 Nitrospira sp. SB0677_bin_15
CTCCGGGACGCCTTGCCCTGCATCCCGCTATCACACTTAATCAGAGGTTCCTTAAATACATAATTCCCAAAGGTAACGATTATGGCGGCCCGCAAGCGTTCACCAGGAACAGACCGAGTTGCTCCAGCACAGGGAAGGGAATTTCATGCCCCCCTCGAAATTCATGCCACGTCACGGGGAGCCCGTGCGCGAGAAGGGAATCCTTGAGTTGTATCGCCACGTCGTGCGGGAGTATGGGGTCATCCGTGCCATGGCTCTGAAACACCGGGAGCCCTTTGCGGGCGGGCCATTGTGCTTCCCATTCCGGTCTCGCAATGATGCTTCCCGACAGGATGATAAGTCCGGCAAAGCCGCGGGGACTTCGCAACACCGTATCGCAGGCCAGCATTGCGCCTTGAGAAAACCCGCCGATGAACGTGCGATCCCGGGGCAGGCCCTCATGCCGGTCGAAGTCGTCCAGCATGGCCAGCACTCGCTCGCGGGCTGCCGTCAGCCCGTCAGGCACCGCGTCGATATCACGTCTGCGTCCCTGAGCCGTCTGCCGGGCGAGCAGGTCCATGTCGAGCATCCACCACGCTCGTCCATCAAACAGGCCCTGATCCAACGTGAGCGGCGCAACGGGGAACATGAACCGCACGTCGTCCGGGACCCGCAACATTCGCCACAGGGCGACCAGGTCGTCCCCCGGCGCGCCGAACCCGTGCAACAGAATGACCAAAGGCCCATTCCCTCCGCCCTCGCGGTCCGGTCCTCCCGCGATATAGACATCGAGTCCTCCATACGTGTGCATGCGCATCGGAATCAAAACCTTGGGAATGCGAGATGCCGGCCTTAATGCCCCATCTTCGGCGCGCCGGCATTGGCGCCTTCGGTCACGAGCGGAATGCGCAAGACCTGCTGGCAGTGCGTACAGGTAACCCGCAGGATATCCTGGTCTGAACGGTCGACGTCCCGTTCTTTGATCCAGAACAGTTTTTCACATTTCGGACATTTTCTGACGAGCATGGGCATGGTGACTTCCCCGGGTTGTTGGAACACAATTCCTGACATCTCCTTCTGTCATTCTTGCCTTCTCTTTCCGTCATTCCTGCGAAAGCAGGAATCCAGGGTCGTTTGTCCCCTCACCCCGGCCCTCTCCCTCAAGGGGCGAGGGGGTTCTTCGTCGGATTACGCTACGCTAATCCGACCTACATTTTCCCTCCTTCAAGGGGAGAGGGGGGCTCTTTCTTTCCCCTCCTTTGCTTGTCCTGAGCGTAGCGAAGGATCAGGAAGGGCCAAGGGAGGTAGAGGGTTTACGAATTCCTGAACATTTACAATTGCGACGGATTTAGTGTAATACAAACAGGCCGCCACTTGCTACATGATCATCTATGCCGACCATAAAAATTTTCCCCCTGCCGCGTTATTGCCCCTGTTTGAGCAAGCGCCCTGGGCCTACGGACGGACCGTGGCCGAGACGACCGAGATGCTCCGGCAGACCGATCTGTTCATCACGGCGTGGGACGACAACCGGGTCATCGGGTGTGGCCGGGTCCTGACCGATTACGTGTATCGCGCCTCTATTTGGGACGTCATCGTGGATACGGCGTATCAGGGCCAGGACGTGGGCACGGAAATCATGCATCGGATCTTGACCCATCCGGTCCTTCAACGCGTCGAACTGTTCTGGCTCTGCACACGTGACAAACGCGCATTTTATGAAAATCTCGGCTTCAGTGCCAAGGAACAGACCGGCATGGTATGGGATCGCCGGGCGCAGTCCTCCACTCCCCGACGTGATGAAACCGGATTGTAAATGTTCACTCATTGACAATTTCCCCCTCACCCCGGCCCTCTCCCTCAAGGTGCGAGGGGGCTCTTTCCCTCCCCTCCTTTGCTTGTCCTGAGCGTAGCGAAGGATCGGGAGGGGCCAGGGGAGGTAGAGGGTTTCTGGTAGTGGCGACCGGCCGGTGGCCCCTACATCAACAAGGATGACGGCCTCCGCATACGGGATCGCGCGAACTTGCCAACGGCCGAATCAATGGATAGGTTCGAGGTAGTGAAGCATATAGGCGAGACCGATTCCCGCGAAGAACGCCAGTGTGAGCTTGATACGGTCATGGCTGTGGAAATGAACTTCCGGGAGCAGGTCGCTCAAGGCGATACACAGTAAAGCCCCGGCCGCGAAAGACAGTGCGGCACCGACAACGTATTCCTCCCATTGGCCGAGCAGTCCCACGCCCCAGAACGTCAACAAAGCCGCCACCGGGCAGACCAGGGAAAAGAGGACGTTGGCCAGGATACGCCTGTGCGTACCGAAACCCGCGGCCCGCATCGTGCCGATGATGGAGAGGGCATCAAGAGGTTTATGGAGCACGATCGCCAGGAATACGCTGAGACTGAGTCCAATCGCATTGTCGGAAACACCGGCTCTGATGCTCGTGCCCAATGTCACCCCTTCCGTCAGCGTGTGCAGTCCGAGCCCCATGGTGATTCCGACCCAACTCATGGGATGTACCGAGATATAACCGTGTTCCTGGTGATCGCCGGTATGGTCTTGGGCATGATCGTGCGAACCGTGATCTTCATGACTGAATTCATGCTGATGAAAGGAGAAAACGCGCAACAGCACGACCATCATGACGGTGCCCACCAGCATCCACCACACGGCGGTTTCTGCAGAATGCTCGCCGGGAATCTCCAGCATGCCGTGCGGGAGGAGATAATACAAGGCGACGCAGAGAATCACGCCCGCCACGAAACTCGTCACCATCTGGGTGCGAGTGTGCGTCAGCCTGAAGATGGACGGCAGCCATCCCCCAAACAGGGAGACGGCGCTGATGACGATGCAGTACCCCGTCAGCAATAACAGAAGATTGGACTCATCCATAACGGCTAACGATTCCGCAACCCGTGGTAACCCTCAGACCTGACATGAGTATAGCTCCGGAGATGATCGGTACACGTGTGGGAGTAAGTCATCATCAGCAAAAAGTAATACGCTTTAGACATCGGTGGGTCAAGAATGCCGCTCGTATCGCCTGCCCGCATTCCCATCCTGACGGTATCATTTATGGAACCTCTGATTCAGTGTGATAGCGGGATGCAGGGCAAGGCGTCCCGGAGCGA
>VYFB01000061.1 GCA_009842645.1 Nitrospira sp. SB0677_bin_15
AAAAATAAAACATGTTGATATAGTACAGATGGAACGTTTGTTCCATAAATCGCATGGAATGGCACAACGTTACCGTTCTCTTTGTTGCCGTCGCTACTGTGAGAAGGGATTTCGATACAGCGTACTGCTCTCAGTTTCGATGGTTCATTCAGTTCTGATTGGAGAGAGACATAGCTGTTTCCACACAAAAGGAGGCACGTTATGGCAATTCAAGGCACCATTGAACGAGAAGTCGCAATTTTTGAACAACACCAGCGCGAGGGACAAACACGGTGGTTCGTTCGCGTATCCTGCAATTTTTTCGAACCACGAGTCTATGGCCCCTTTCCGGACGAACATGAAGCCGAACGGTTTCGCGGGGGTGCAGAGTTCGAACTCCGAAAATTGTTAGACTACCAACTCCCGAGCCTGTCCGACGATTGTCATTTCCCTGTCCTTCGTTAAGGGAACCTCTGATCCCCGATCAGAGGTTCCCTTATGTTTTTATTTCACGACTAAACATCAACCGGCTTCGTCCACAAAAAATGGGGGCAACTTTGTGGATTCTTTTTGTACTATACAAAATTGCAAAGCACCTAAAGCCATTGTGAGCAAATTGCCTGCTTTTTAGGCATAGCGGCTTCATGGTCTGCACCACAAAATCTGGTAGGGAAAAGACCCTTGGGGGTAGGTACGTAGCCCACTCTCTTTTCCTCCCCTTTCCAGGTGGGTTGTAGGGGCGACCGGCCGGTCGCCCCTACCAGAGAAACGCTCTACCTCCCCTTCGCCCCTCCTTACAAAGGAGGGGAAGGAACAGGCGGAAAGCGTCAATGAACTACTGAACATCTACGATTCTTGACGCCTGTCCCCGACGTTCTTAATCGGGGATCAGAAGTTCCTGTCCATGTCTAATCCAACGCAACCCCTACACGCTCTCAAATCCAAACTCCTGGAGATCCAACACCTCAAGAACGCCGCAGCCCTGTTGTCATGGGATCAGGAAACCCATATGCCGGCCGGTGGAGGGCAAACCCGCGCAGAGCAACTGGCCACGCTCCAGACCCTGGCTCACGCCAAGTTCGTTGCCCCGGAAATCGAAGACCTCCTGTTGCATCTTATCGATCCGGCAACGGGTTTAGCGAACACCGACACCAACGGACTTGATGATGCCGCAAAGGCCCTGCTCCGGGAAACCTGGCGGGACTTCAGCAGGGCCAAGAAACTTCCATCGAATTTCATCAACCGCTTGGAGCGCGAATGCTCCTTGGCCCAGCAAGTATGGGCCGAGGCCCGCCGGCGCGATGACTTCCTGCAATATCTTCCCAACCTGCAAACAATCATCACCTTGAAATTTGAAGAGATCGACTATCTAGGCTACGACGATTGCCCATACGACGCGCTCTTGGACACCTACGAACCCGGGGCCACCGTGTCTCAACTCCAACCGCTGTTCGCCACGCTTCGTCACGGATTACTCGAACTGCTGGCACACGTCCGGGAATGCGCTTCACCGCCGGATGACCGAATCCTGTTTCAAACTTATGACAAACAGCAGCAACTCGCGTTCGGAGAACTGGTGCTCCGGAAGATGGGATACGACTTCAACCGGGGACGATTGGATCTCTCGGCTCACCCCTTTACCACGTCTTTCCACCCGACGGACGTACGCGTCACGACGCGCGTCTTCGAACAGGATCTCCCCTCATGCCTCTTCAGTTGTATCCATGAGGGAGGACATGGCCTCTATGAGCAAGGCCTGGCCGAAGCGCAGTACGGCACTCCTTTGGGCGAAGCGCTTTCTCTCGGCATTCATGAAAGCCAATCGCGGCTATGGGAAAACAACGTGGGGCGATCCAAAGCTTTTTGGACGTATTTCTTTCCCTTGCTGCAACAATACTTTCCGTCACAACTCGGGGCCACGTCCATGGATCGCTTCCATGCCGCCTTGAATAAGGTGAAGCCCTCCCTGATCCGGGTGGAAGCGGACGAAGTCACGTACAACCTGCACATCATGGTGCGTTTTGAAATAGAACTGGCCTTGATCGAAAAACAGGTTTCCGTCAAGGATCTGCCCGGTCTATGGCGGGAGAAAATGCAGGAATATCTGGGGACCACTCCCGAACGGGACGCCGACGGCGTGATGCAGGACGTCCATTGGTCCATGGGAGCCTTGGGCTACTTTCCCACGTATACCCTGGGTAATCTTTATGCGGCCATGTTTTTTGAGCAGGCGCGCCGGGACGTCCCAGCCCTGGAAACCGACGTCCAACGGGGTCACCTGCTGCCACTCAAAGACTGGCTCAACCGCAACATTCACCAGTACGGACGCCAATATTCATCCGACGACCTCCTGCAGCGGATCACCGGCCGCACGCTAAACGTCGAACCGTTCCTCTCATACCTTCGCACCAAAATTGGAGACGTGTACGGCTTCACCAGTAATTCCTGACGGCCACGACATCGTCTCCGGGCCTGCCACACCTGAAAAACTTCACTCGCCTGACACCCGAAGATACAACCTTGCGTCCCCGAGTGGACGGTTCATACCGTTTCTCGCAGTTACACGATCCCGGCTTTCCGAAAAGAAAACACGCAAAACCCCCATCAATCAATGCCCTTTGCAGGAAATTTGTTTTTCCGTCTTTCCGGCACGTTCCTTGCTCAACGTAAAAACCAGAAATGCTTGACGCGATCTTATCCATTCACCATTTTTCCCGAGGAGGAACGGCCATGAGAAACGTTCATCAACGGTCGCATTTCACGATCAGCATCATGGCGCTGATGCTCATCGTCAGTCTGTCAGGAATGGGGTTTGCCGCTGATGGCCAGGTGGACCTGAATACCAGCACAGCCAAAGAGCTTCAACAATTGCCGGGCATCGGTAAAGGGTTGGCCAAGCGGATTATCGACTACCGCACCGCCAATGGGCCATTCAAGACCGTAGAAGACTTGCTAAAGGTCAAAGGTATCGGCAAGAAAATGTTTGCCAGGATGCAGGATCGTCTTACGGTCGGAAGTTCACCTCAGATAGCCGTATCAGAATAAATGCCGTGCTTTTAGGAACCTCTGATTAAGTGTGATAGCGGGATGCAGGGCAAGGCGTCCCGGAG
>VYFB01000099.1 GCA_009842645.1 Nitrospira sp. SB0677_bin_15
GGGTAGGCCGGGGTGAGGGGGAACGAAGCGTTCCTCCCTTTCTTTTTCCGTCATCCCCGACTTGATCCCCGATTAAGGATGTCGGGGACGGATCCAGCGTCTTTTCTTACTCCCTCTCCCCCGGCGGGAGAGGGCCGGGGTGAGGGGGAACGATCAACAAACAAGTGAATATTGACCTGTTTATGCGATGAATGCTGACTTCCCAGAACGAACGGTACCACCCTGGCTGTACAAGCTGTTTACCGGGCACCAGTATCCGTACGTCCGTCGTTTGGCCAAATTCGAGAAAAAAGACCGGAAGCGCGGCGAAATGAGTTCCGAGCCGTCACGGGAAGAGATTGATGCCAAATTCTGGGAAGTGTATCCTCGATCCTCAGCCAGAATTTTGCAGGAAGTGAAACAGGGGATGATCGTCAGCTTCACGGAGTTGGGCTCCTATCCGCCCGGCGGCTATCAGGAACTAGTGGACACGCCGGAAGAGTTCCTGGCCCGGGAATATGGAAGAAAAAAAATCAAGGTGAACTTTTACGACGGAGAAAATTTCGTCTGCACCATCAACTTCAAAGTCGGAGGCTGGGCCAGTCACGATGACGACGACTAGAGACCGGAACGCCGGACGGCCACGTGCTTATGAGGGATTTTGCGTGTATCATTCGGATACGAGCCGGAACAACAATCTAACGCCGGGTGAGTCATGAGTCGACAGAAAATCACTATCGTCGGGGCGGGGAACGTGGGCGGATCCGTGGCGCAGAGATTGGCCGAAAAGAGCGGGTACGAGATCGTCTTGGTGGATATTGTGGAAGGCCTGCCACAGGGCAAGGCGTTGGATTTGGCGCAAGCCGGCGCGGTGTGCGGCTACGACTCGCCGATTCGAGGAACCAACCAGTACGAGGATACAGTAAAGTCCGACGTGGTGGTGGTCACGTCCGGGATCGCCCGGAAGCCCGGCATGAGCAGGTCGGAATTACTCAAGACCAACACCAAGATCGTTCGATCCGTGGTGCAGGAAGTGGCCACTCGTTCGCCCGCGGCGGTTCTGGTTATCGTGGCCAATCCATTGGACGCCATGACGTACGTGGCCTACCGGGTCAGCGGATTTCCCAAGCAACGGGTTGTAGGCATGGCCGGGATTCTGGACTCCGCCAGGTTCTGCACGTTTATCGCCCAGGAGTTGAACGTGTCGGTCCACAACGTCCAGGCCATGGTGTTGGGGGGACATGGGGATGCGATGGTACCGCTGATTCGCTATACGACCGTGGCCGGTCGCCCCGTGGATCAATGGATGTCGCAAGAGCGGCTGGATGCTTTGGTGAAGCGAACGCTCACCGGCGGCGGAGAAATCGTCAGTCTCCTCAAGACGGGAAGCGCCTATTATGCACCGGCGGCGGCGGCTGTCGAAATGGTCGAGGCCATTATCCGTGATGAACACAAGGTCCTGCCCTGCGCGGCACTGTGTGACGGTGAGTACGGCCTGAAAGGAACCTATATGGGCGTGCCAATCAGGTTAGGAAAAGCTGGCGTCGAAGAAATCCTCGAATACGACCTGACCCCCGACGAACAAGCCGCCTTCAACGTCTCAGCCCAAGCCGTCCAAAAATTATGCCAGGAAGTCGATAAAATCCTCGATTTGTAATCGCCTACGAAACCTACCGCAATTGCAGCATCGAGTGACGGTCATGCGAATCGTCATTGGTATGAAAATCAATCCCCGAATCCGTCATTCCCGACGTTAGTAATCGGGAATCCAGTGTCTTTTGTCTTCACGAACGGTGTGCAGTCGGCCAGCCTGCACGAGGAATTCCTGTATGTCTTCAGTCATTGGCATGACGTTTCTGTTCTTCTCGATCTTCGCCCGAGAGACTGCTCTAACGTTTCAACTCAGCCAGGGCTTCATGCACGAAACCGTCAGGAAGCGTCTCGGTGATGGAATGCCGGGCGCGGCGATGATGGCCGTTCAGGTTAACCATGCACAGCGCGCCCCCTTCTGAATCGCACAGCAGAATAACTGACCGTCCTTTCCCATCAGGCGCATCGATAGCAATCTCACCGTCCGGTGTGGGATACACCTCGAAGCGACGAGGGGAAATTCCATACATCTCCTTCAGCAGCCGCTCCGCGTTTTCCAAGGCAATCTTGGAAGGCTGAGGAAATCCTTCGTCACGCGCCTCGTCACTGGCTTCACGAAGGTCGAGCAGAGCATCGTTCAGTTCGGAGATGTCGGTTTTATTCTTTAACGGCATCAAGCAAACCTTCGGCTTTCTTCAGTCTCGCAACGGTTCCATCAATGTCAATCAAACCATTGCTGCACTCTCTGTATTCTCCATTATAGAGGCATACGGTCATAGTTTTACCCTTACCAAATCTGACTGGCTTTGTTAGCTCAAGACCGTAGTTTGGACATTCGGCCGTTATTTTTTTGTGCCATTTGTCTCTTAATGATCTTTGATTATTCTCATGTGTCGCGCATATTTTGAAGCAGAGTTTCTCTTCTTCAATCTGAAGATATTGTTCACAACCCTCATCGCCCTGATAATGCCAATAGAAGGCCAGAAATCCCCCGTTCGGATTTGACACGTAATTCCAGCAGTCTTGGTCACTTAAGCCAAGCCTTCTTTGTAATTCCAGATAAAACCCGGTCCATGAATACCAATCCCATTTTTCTATAGGTTGAGACTTGTAGCCTTCCACCCTATCTGAAATAGACTGTATGTAATCTCTGTAATCCGCAACAATCGGATTATTGCCGGAATAGGCTTTTAATATTTGCAGAAAGTCTGACCTGAGAAGCGGCTGGTATCCTTTCTTCCGTATTTCAGAGTAGTCTGCTTGATCCCCTGTTTTGAAATATATTGGCAGTATGTCGTTTTCCCGTAATCCCGCTGCATGACATCCCGAAGATAGCGGGGCAACTGACCTGAATGATCTATTGTGTTGGTCTTGTCTTCAATCAAAATCGCATATCTGCCATTGATTATACATAGAACGTCTATATTGTTATCTTGTCTGGATATGTTAAGGAACCTCTGATTAAGTGCACTATCGGGCGCAGGGCTGCGTTGTGTCCTCG
>VYFB01000066.1 GCA_009842645.1 Nitrospira sp. SB0677_bin_15
CGCGTGCGTTGGACCACGGGTCCCGAAGCCCCGAACATAACTCCCGGCACGGCCCACAATTCGCAGGAGCATCCCCTTGTGCGCGTGCGGGGGGGGCGGGTGAAGGACTTGCCCGGCGTGCGTTATCATTTGGTCCGGGGCGCACTCGACGCGGTTGGGGTTGCCGACCGGAAACAGGGGCGCTCCAAGTACGGAGCGAAACGACCGAAGTAGTTATGGATTGATCGTAGAGAAAGTGTATTCGGAATATGTCTCGCAGTCGAAGTGCCGTCGTAAGAACTCCCGTGGGTGACGCCAAATACCGGGATACCCTTGTGGGGAAATTTATTAATATTCTTATGACGAGAGGGAAAAAGAGTACAGCCCAGCGTGTGTGTTATGGGGCGTTCGACGTCATTCAACAGAAGACGGGGAGTGATCCTTTGAAGGTTTTTCATTCTGCGCTTGGCAACGTTAAGCCGATGGTGGAAGTGAAATCGAGACGGGTGGGAGGTGCGTCGTATCAAGTTCCCGTCGAGATCAGACCCGTTCGGCAGGTTGCCTTGGCCTTTCGATGGATTAAGCGCAGTGCCCAGTCTCGAACGGGAAAGAGTATGCAAGACAAGCTTGCCGCCGAGTTGCTTGATGCTGCCAATAATACCGGGGTTGCCGTCAAGAAACGCGATGAAACGCACAGGATGGCCGAAGCAAATCGTGCGTTTGCCCATTACCGTTGGTAGCTGTTTCTTGTTGCTGTAGTCGAATCACCCTCCACGCACAGGTCTTTTTTTAAGAACCGCTCCCGGATTGGGAGCAGGGCAGTGTTGTGGCGGTCTGATTGTGTTTGGAGGAACGGTGTCTAGAGAATATCCATTAGAGCGCACTCGAAACATCGGTATCATGGCCCATATTGATGCCGGGAAGACTACGACGACCGAGCGCATTCTGTATTATACCGGCGTCTCTCACCGTATGGGTGAGGTGCATGAAGGTGCGGCTCAAATGGACTGGATGGAGCAGGAGCGGGAGCGAGGCATTACGATTACGTCTGCGGCGACCACCTGTTTCTGGAACGACCACCGCATTAACATCATTGACACCCCGGGACACGTTGACTTTACGGTTGAAGTCGAGCGGTCTCTTCGCGTGTTGGACGGAGCCGTGGCCGTGTTTGATTCGGTACAGGGAGTCGAGCCGCAATCTGAAACGGTTTGGCGTCAGGCTGATAAATATCGGGTCCCTCGTATTGCCTTTCTGAATAAAATGGACCGGGTGGGTGCCGATTTCCCGGGCAGCGTTCAAAGTATCGTCGATCGCTTGGAAGCAAATCCTGTTGCGGTCCAGTTGCCCATTGGAAAAGAAGCGGATTTCCGGGGCGTCATTGATCTTGTCTCGATGAAGTCCTACCTCTTTAACGATGAAACGCTGGGCGCGGATTACGTCGTCGAAGACGTGCCGTCTGATCTTCTGGCTGCGGCGCAGGAATGCCGGGACAAAATGATCGAAGCCGTGGCCGAATTTGATGAAGCGGTGCTTGAGCAATACCTGAACGGCGAGCCGTTGAAACCTGAGGATATCAAGCGTGCCATTCGTGCCGGGACCAATCAAATGCGGATGACGCCGGTGTTATGCGGGTCAGCCTTCAAAAACAAGGGAGTCCAGCCGTTATTGGATGCCGTCGTTGATTTCCTGCCTTCGCCCTTGGACGTTCCGGAAGTGGAAGGGGTCGAGCCGTCCAGCGGTGAAAAGGTAAGTTGTCCTGCCAGCGATGAGGAGCCGTTTTCGGCATTGGCTTTCAAGATCATGGCTGATCCCTTTGCAGGGCAACTCACGTATTTCCGCGTCTATTCCGGTAGCCTGGAAACGGGTTCGTACGTGTACAACGTCACGCAGGGTAAGCGGGAGCGCATCGGGCGTTTACTCAAGATGCACGCGAATAAACGGGAAGACATTGACGTCGTGTATGCCGGAGACATTGCCGCTGCGGTAGGCATGAAGGGAGCGAGAACGGGCGACACGTTATCCCACGAAAAGCGTCCGGTCTTGTTGGAAGTCATCAAATTCCCCGAGCCCGTGATTTCCATGGCAGTGGAACCGAAGACCAAGCAGGATCTGGAAAAGCTGGGTTTTTCTTTGGAAAAACTATCGCAGGAAGATCCGTCCTTTCGTGTGCAAACCGATAACGAGACCGGGCAAACGATTATTTCCGGAATGGGGGAACTGCATTTGGAAATCATCGTCGATCGGCTTGTCAGAGAATTCAAGGTGCAGGCGAACGTCGGGAAACCCGAGGTGGCTTATCGTGAAACGATACGTGCCACGGGTGAAGCCGAAGGCAAATATATCAAACAATCCGGTGGTCGAGGGCAATATGGACACGTGGTGTTGCGCGTCGAACCGTCCGAGCCGGGCGTGGGACTTGAGTTCGTCAACAAGATTGTCGGTGGTATTATTCCCCGTGAATACGTCCCGGCGGTGGAAAAAGGGGTGCGGGAGCGCATGGAGTCGGGCGTGGTGGCCGGATATGCCATGCGGGACGTTCAGGTGACGTTGTTCGATGGATCCTTTCACGAGGTCGATTCCAGTGAAATGGGCTTTAAAATCGCGGCGTCGATGGCCTTTGAGGATGCTTGTCGCAAGGCCAGTCCGATCCTCCTTGAGCCGGTCATGAAGGTGGAGGTTCTGGTCCCCCAGGATTTCATGGGTGACGTGATCGGCGACTTGAATTCGCGACGCGGGAAAGTGCAGGGCATCAAGGCCCGAGTCGGCTCTCAGGCCGTGGAGGCCATGGTTCCCCTTGGAGAAATGTTCGGGTATGCCACGAGTCTTCGCTCGAAGACGCAGGGGCGTGCCACTTATTCAATGGAATTTGCGGAATACGACCCCGTTCCGAGGCAATTGGAAGATCAGATCGTCAGCAAGCAACGTGGAGAATAGCGGGGGGATTGTTTTGAGAGGCAGGAAAGCGGCGTGATAATGCTCGTTTCTTTCTCGTATAGCCTCAGAAGATTCGGAATCGAAGAGGGAGGGGCAGATGGCGAAGGCGAAATTTGATCGGAAGAAGCCGCACGTGAACGT
>VYFB01000136.1:0-14981 GCA_009842645.1 Nitrospira sp. SB0677_bin_15
CCCACAGCACCCTTCCCCCCGATAATGGCCAGAAAGGTCCACAATTCCAGTTGTCCGTTCCCTACAGCCAAACGTTCATGAGGAAGCAGTTCCGGCAGGATGCCGTACTTTGCCGGACTGAACAGCGCACTTTGGACGGCCATCCCACCCAACACGATGAGCGGCAGGATGCCCCCGGAAGGATTATGGTAAAGGGCCAAAGTCCCCAAGGCCATCAACACCACTTCAACGACCTTCATAACCACGATCACGGATCGCTTGCTGAATCGATCAGAAAAAACGCCGGCGAAGATGGATACAAGCATCAGCGGCAGGGTGAACACGACGAACGTGAGAGTCGTTTGGGCTTGGGACGCGGCTTCGAATTCCGGGCCGGCGCCGACCTGCGAGGCTAACTGTTTGATGGCCAGCAACGCGACCATCAACTTCCACGCGTTGTCGTTGAACGCCCCAAAGAACTGGGCAATCAGCAATCCACGAAGGGGGGAATGACGTTCGCCGTTGCTTACCAGATGATCCACCAGGGAGTTGGAGTTATCCTTGTGTGTAGGCATTCATTTATTCGTTGATCATTCCCCTCCTTTGCCTGTCCTGAGCGTAGCCGAAGGATAAGGAGGGGTGAGGGGAGGTAGAGCCGGCGGCCAGGAAGTGAACCC
Source organism: Nitrospira sp. SB0677_bin_15 (assembly GCA_009842645.1). Lineage (GTDB taxonomy): Bacteria > Nitrospirota > Nitrospiria > Nitrospirales > UBA8639 > Bin75. Next base: position 657 of record VYFB01000136.1, read on the forward strand.
ACGTGCTCTATGGACGTTCAACTCTACCCCACCTAACCTCCCCTTACAAAGGGGAGGAAAAGAGAAAACAGCAATCGGTCATACTCCCGCCGCTTGGCCGCCATTCGATCGGAGTTGGTCAACAGGCTGACTCCCACAAACGCGAGTACCGCCGTCATCAAGGCCCAGGTAATGGGACCCATGACGGGCAGGTACACATCCAACCCGGCCAGCTTGAACTGCTTCACCAGGAATGCCAGCAGTCCCAGACCCATTGACCAGGCCGCCCCCTGGGGCGTGGCCCGTTTCCAGTAGAACATACCGAAGACGCACGGGATGAAGATGACCGTCAGGCTCATGCCGAACACGATCAACGCCAGGACCGGTTCCGATTGCAGGGTCAGACTCCAGAGGTACAGGAGAACCAACAAGCCCATGGTCGCCCAACGACCGATCAGAAAATTACGGCGCTGATCAATGCCGGTGACCACGAGCGGGACGAGATCGCGGACGAACAACGACCCGGCCGAGAGCATCTGGCTATCGACCGTAGACATGCCGGCGGCAAAGGCCGCGACGAGGACCATCGCCCCAAAATAGGGCGCGTTTTCTCGAAAAATCGCTCCCACAACCGTATCGGCATCCTGTAACCCGTCCGGAAAGAGGGAAAAAGCCGATGTCCCGATGACCCAAGCGGAAAAAAACAGAATGATGAAGATGACGGGGTAAGAGCAGAGGCTGAAGGCCACGGCCGACGCCGAGCGTGCCATATACATCCGCTGCCAGATGTAGGGCAAAAACGGAAACGACAGCGTCAGCAACCCGTATTCGTAATACCTTGCCCATGACACTTTTCCCTCAAACGTGACGTTCTCGGGAGCATGGGCCACCAAGGCATCGACCATCGCGTTCCATCCACCGGCCCACTTCATCGACAACAGACCGGCAAGTATCAGCAGGAAAGCCAACAGAAACCCTTGGGCCATATCCGTCCACACCACTGCACGCGCGCCACCAAAGTACAAGTACGCGGCAATCGACGCCGAGGCAATCGTCACGCCCCAGAAATAAGTGACGTGGCCGTCGGTCAGCGCCTCAAAGGTCTTGCCAATGGCCACGAGTTGCGCCACCGAATACGGTAACAACGCCAGGAGACCGACCGCTCCCGCCCAAAACGTGACCCAGCGACTTTGAAAAAAGTCGCCGAGCATTTCCCCGGGGGTGACGTAGCCCTTCACTTTCCCAAGTTTCCACATCCTGGTCGCGAGAAAAAAGTAGATCACGGGCATGGGCGCAAAAAAGAAGAACCAGAAATAGCCCGTTCCCTGTCTGAAAAACTCGGACGGCGCGGCCACGATCGTCCCGGTCGAAAAGATACTCGCCATGATCGTCCCGGTCAGGGCGAGCATGCCGATATTGCGACTGGCCAGAAAATAATCCTCGGAATCGTTTCTGGAAATCCGGTAGGCAAAATACGAAATGCACTTAATCCCTACCAGGTAAACCAACAACAGAAGAATGGTGAATTGCGCCACGCTCATGATCGCCGCTTCCTGCCGGTTCTCAAACTCCCCGCTCCCCTGGAGGGAAAAGACCGGACTCTCAACTCTCTCCCTTGGAGAGAGAAGGCCGGACTCTCAAATCTCCCTCTCCCCTGGAGAAAGAAGGCCGGCCTCCCAAATCTCCCTCTCCCCTGGAGGAAGAGAGCTGGCCTCCCAAATCTCCCTCTCCCCTGGAGGGAGAGGGCTGGGGTGAGGGGGATTCGCAAGTACATACACATAAATGGCAATCCCATGGCTATTATTTGCCATCCCGGTCGAGACCCGTCGCGTATGGCTTCAACCAGGTGAGATAGACGATCACCATCCCGATGACCACCGTAGCCGTAGCCATAAACAAGGCAGCGATTTCCGCAGGCATGCCCAACCAGCGTCCCGTGGGACGTCCCAGGATACCAAGCGGAACCAGCACCTGAAACAGGATTCCCAACGCCATGACCAGCCAACCCGCATACTGCATGACCGTTCCCTTTCTCGAACGCACGATGGATTCCTCTATCTGCTTTCAGAACAAAATGGTGGAGTGTCGAAACCGGCTGGAGACGTTCAGGGCAACGTGCCGTCCTTCAACCATTGGACGAGCGACGTACATTACTATCTCATCGACCCCATTTGCAAAGAACAGAGTTCATTTTCACACCTTCTCTGACAGCATGGTATCCTAACTGACAAACCAAAAACTGCACGAAGCCTGAGGCGGCAGAAAAGGAGGAGTTATGAAGATTGACGGTTTATGGACTATTGAGTTCATTTCAACTTTACATCTTGTAGGATCCGGAGTTGTCGTTCTAAATGACAAACGGCTCCTTGGAGGAGATGAAGGGTACTATTATAGCGGGCATTACGACACAGAGAACGGTCAGTTTTCCGGAACCATTGACGTCACCCGTTATAACTTGAAAAGCCTTTCCGTTCTTGGAGATATCGGACAATACACCTTGAAACTCGAAGGACAGGTGCAAGACTATCAAATTGAAGGAACGGCTTGGATGGAAAGCAACCCTAACCGGCAGCTACGGATCGTAGGCACAAAAAAGGCAGAATTGTAAAATTATCCCAGCATGCTTGGGCATCCATTTCTCATCATCTTTTTTACAAACAGTCCGATGAAATACCTCAGAACCAGGAAAAAGATTTTCAGACTCTTAGTGCCCTTTTTTACGTGGTCGATTCTCACTTCTTAGTTTCAGTTGCTGGGTAATTGGTTATACTGGTGAAGCTGACATGAGGCCCCGGAGTAGATCTAGGTAGTTCTGTTTCAGTTGCTGGGTAATTGGTTATACTGGTGAAGCTCAGCGTTGTCGCTCGATGATTACATTAAACGAAGCTGAACGCTTCGATCAAGTCACTGGAAACACTGACTCCGCGTTTGGCAATGGCGACTGTGCAAAGACGATTAAGTGGGTAATATCGGGTTTCGTCATCCTGTCTGACTGCCAAACGGTGACTCTCCAGCCCTAGAAAGGCCCCGTAGCCAGAGATGACAAGATGTTTCATCAGGTGGTTTTTGCCTTGAGCGGAAACCTGTCAGGGTTATTAATAATCTCTCTGGATAAATCCACATCGATTTCCGGCCAGTAAAAGTGGCCTTGAGATGGCTGTTCCACGTTTAATATTGCCCTGAGAGGCTGATCCTTAAACCAAGGGAAGTCATCATACGACATGAAAAATTCCTCGTTGTCTGCAAGCAGCCATATCCCATATGAAGAGATATGCGTAATTTCAGTTGTCGAAGTGTCGTTCCCAGGCGTTGATGATCTCATGGTAATGTTCCTTGATTAACTTTTCGATATGGTTAAGGTTCCTGCTTGAATAACGGTAGTTTTTGGCAAGCTCAATTTCCGGCTCCAGCCAGAACTTTGCTTCACCATCCGCCGAAAAAACATGAACGTGCTTTCTCCGTTCTTCCCTCGAAAAAAAGAAAAACCTGTATCCATCCGAACTGAATATTGTGGGACTCATGATCGAGCTTTTCGTTTCGTTTTATGAAGAGACGTTTCGTGAATAATGCTCCTGTAAAACAGGTAAAAGCTTTTGCTTAATGCCTTGCTGAAAACCACTACCCGTGTATTCAATAATTTTATCTTCTTCTGTTACTTCCTGCAGTTGTGTCTTCAGTCTTTCTTTTTCTTTAGGTTTAAGTAGCGGATGTCCTAAGATTGTCTCTATTTTTTCTTGTTCTAATCTCTTGTTAAAAGTAAGACGAACTTGTGGACGAGTATTATTGTCGATACGGTATTCTAATCCAGCAATGCCCAAGCTGCTCAATCTATCGTCTAATTCTATCGGATGCCAGCCTGTGGGATCTATTTCTGTAATATCATCATTAATCCGGTCGTAATATTCGGCCTCATCCAAGAGAAACAATTTTTTAGACCGGGCTGATTCAGATAATAATTTAGCGATGCTTCCTTTGCTTTCGACAAAGATGGGAATAAATATCTTTGCATCAACTGTTCTTGAATCTGAATCGTTGACTATTTGGAAGATATCTTCTCCATTCCAGGAACGTCTTTTTAGTAAAATTTTTCCTTCACCCGTCTTAATGGGCAAGGAAAAGACTTTGCGAACTTTTTCATGAGATTGTCGGCTCTCCGATACCCTGAAAAATTGTCTCAAAAAATCGTCGTTCTCTAAATCTGTTTTCTCCCATTCGTCAACGAGCCGTTGCCATTCCCTTTTTGCTGGCAAAGCGAGTTTCTTTATCGTAACTTGGAAATTCCTTGCCTTGTTCAATACGTTTTGGACCTCTTCCAATGTCGTGATCTTCTTTTTCTCTGTCCGGTAAGCAAGCGACCGCAAAAATTTCATCTCATCGGGATAGCTCTGATAACCCTTAGCCGTATTATAGTTTTCTATATAGTAAGCATGTATCGCCTGCACGTTAAGCGAAATGGAGAAATAATTGGTTTCCGTACTGAATCCAGCATTTGCCAATTGCTGTGGTAATTCGTGAAAGGGAGTGTCCTTTGTCAGATGCAAACTGTTTTCCAGCAAACCAAATTGTTGCAGCACGAAGTAGAGGGTTATGCGATCAGGTTTGGTATCTCTGAGAGCATAGCTGTTATTCCAGTCAAATCCTATGTGTACTTCGCCCTTTTCCTTGTCTATCAGAATCGGCACATAATGCTCAGCATACATGCTATCGCGGTGAATGGACCTATGGCTAAAGTATTTTTCATCAGGCTTCCTTCGCTCCAATTTCCTTGGACGCAATTCGTCTGGAGCCACCCGAATTGCGTTGAAGATAGTGTTAGCGACTGTTCCATCCACAGGCCATAAACTGACGGAATTATCGATTCTGAGTTTAAGCCCGCCTTCGTTCCGATGTGCGTCTGCCACTATGGAAAAGGCTAGTTGCGCGTCTATGAGATGCGAGTAGGGTTCTTGGGCTTTCCCGTTGTCTTTTCGGTAGTTCTGCACCTCAGGATTAATAGTCTCGAACCGTTTACGCAAATGATAAATGCCGTCGCCTCGGGAACTGTCTTGTGCCTCCACGCCAAAATAATCAAACGATAGCAAATTCTGCCTGTCGATAGCCCGGGCTTTTTTGTACAACTTATTGGCCAGCACCTCGGCAAAATACCGCTGTGTGCCGTTGACAAAAGTTCTTGTACGGTTATCGATGGCCTTGATGACTTTTTCACGCAAAGGGTCGCCAACCAGAAACAAGGCATGGCGGAAGGCTTTTTGTTGGTCCGGAGTCAAGTTGATGAAATTGCGATATGGTCCGAATTGGAAATTTTCTCCTCTACCATCACCGATTTGCTCAATAATCCATTGCTTGATCTCCTGATCGTCACTCGTTTGAAATTGCTTCTGTTTATAATTAGAGTTGAGATCCGCCAGGGAGAACTCTTCGTCATTTTTAACTTGCTTATTACCTTCATCACTTGCCCAGATAAGATTCGCCTCATCATTCAGAATACCCCACTCAGAAGAACGGGGAATAATGTGGTCTTGATCGCCGGCATCGCCCAACTCGGCGCCCGTATATGGACATATCCCCCTACTGGCTTCTTTAATACGTTCATCCTTGCTGACAGAAATTCTTTCCTGACCTTCTGATCTGTTCTTTTTCTCCACGTTTTTTGGTTTTTTACCTTTTATCTCTTTCAAGCTGGGCTCAAACTCAAAACGGTTGGATTCTGTGATGATGGGAACACAAACAGATTGCCCTGCTTTCAGATCGCCTTCGATCCTTTTCCATTTATCCTCGGCGATGACGTCACCCACAATTCGCGCCATGCGCATCACAGTGCCATCAATCAGGCGCGTTTCAATGGCGGGAAGACGTTGGGCTTTGGCGTTGCTTTGTCTGTCGTCCTTGCTTGCGGCCATCTGCATACGCTGAGCGTTATCCGTACTGCATACGGCGCACGTGTTGGCATTGCCGCTACGTTCCTTGAAGGCGATGCTGTTGATTTGCGCGAGCAGATAAACGGCGATGGCGGGATTCCTATTCAGATCTTGTTGCCATTGCCGCTGCTTTGAGTCGTCATACAAAGGCTGGGTAACCGTCAGACATAAGTTTCTCGCCCTTTCGCAAAAACTATGAAGTCTAGATGCCTCATCCACTCTCGATTTACTCAGAATTTTTTTGATTTCCGTTGCAGAAGGCAAGCAACTTTGACTTTGATGATAAATGAGATCAGCTATCTTTTGGATATCCAGTTTCAGGCGACCTCGACGATCCTTCTGTTCTTTTGCAGCCCGGTCACAATTTGTCTTCAAATGATCAATGCCGTTTAGCCAGTTGAATAATTTTTCGTCCAGGGTCTCCCCATGTTGTCCTTCAACAACGTCTTTTAACTTCACGGGCGCAACCGACAACAACCCCGCCAAATCACCCAATATCTGGTAGCGTTTTTGTCTCGGCTTATGATTGCAATAGATAAGCAGATGATCCTTATCGTCAAAGCGTCTTGTGTTTTCATAGCCTCGTCCATCGACATAGCGATATTCGGGCTGAATGAACACCCTCCCGTCACGGGCCTTTTGACGAATTTTGTAGTACTTGCAGATCAGGTGTAAAAAACTGCCTTGCTCAAACACGGAGCTGTTTTGATGATTCCTGGACGTCTTCAGCATATCGGGTAGTTCGCTGTCTTCGATGGCTCTTTCCAGCTTGTTTTTTGCGCCCTTTCTTTCCTGTTCGGTCGATTGCTCTTGCCGATACTTTTTAGCATGGCTGTATATTTCGTTCAGTTTCAGCGAATCATTAGCTTTTATACGATCGAAGATAAATTGAAGGATACGGGCGTCCAAGTCCTTATGGGTCCTGTGGCCTGAAAATTTTTTCAGTTTTCCCACTTTTTCATCGCTGAAATACGATTGCTCTTTACCACTTTTCAAGCTTTTCAGTTGAACTTCAAAATCGCCCAGATGCTCTTGCACAGTTGCCAGTTTCTTGAGTTCTCCCAGCCAGACTTGCCATTGACTATAGTTGTTATTCAAAAATGTCGGGTTGAGTATCAGGCTTTGGCAACACGGCGGACGGCGGTTGTTGTTGTCCTGATATGGGGGGATAGTCGTGAAAGGGCCTGTTGCCAACCAGAAATCGACGACTGAACCGTTATGAGCCTTCCAGTCCTTACGGAGCTTTTTGTAATCTCCTCTCTTGTCTTCGAGCTTGTCCTTGTCTTTATCCGGATTGATGCGCCATTCCCGCATGATCCAACGGTCAAATATTTTATTCAAATGATCTTCACACCATAAATCGCCGGTTTTATGCTTTCCATCATTGAAATATTTGCGTAGCGGCTTAAGTTCCAGGTTACTGAGATGGCCGATGAGGTTGGCCAAGGCTTCAACGGTGAGAGGTGAATCCGAATCCTGAGGTTTGAAACGACCGGACTGTAACTGTGCACAAAACTTTTCCAGATACTTGTGAGTATGGTTCTCGTTTTTCAGTACATCTTCAATTTCTCCAAAATAATTGCTGCGATGTCGTCCACCAGATTGCAGTTCGTTGAGGGTTTTGTGTAAAGCAAAAGTAAGATGTTGCAAGTGCAACTTGATATTACTATTTTCAGGCGATGTAAGCCTTTCTTTTGATTTTTCCAAATCAAAATCAGCAAAAGGATTAAATAGCCAATCCGTTTGTTCAGGAGGGAGTTTTCCTACAATTTTATTGGCTACATCGACAGAATTATTATTGACAAATGAAAGGACATTGATTGCCTCGCCCCTGTTGTATCTGGCTGTTACTTTCTCCTTCCGTTTATTTTCAAATGTGTATTCCTCCGTTTCTATCCTTTCTTTGAGTTCGGGCAATTCCTGGAAGAGTTCTTCAAAAATGTCTTTGGGCGTATTGCCTAACTTTGCAGAGTCTCGACCTTCCCCAACAGTTTGATCATTGGTTGTCTTGTCCTTCCAGCATTTGCGAATCTTTTCACAATATGTCTTGAACAAAATCCGATGAAACTTGCCTCGTATCTTTTCAAGTGCATTATCTGAATTTGTCCATTGCGACAATGCATCAGCAAAGTTGTACAACCCACTTTTGTCATGATCGATTTTCAACTGTTCAGGTAGCTGCTCATAAGCTTCCTTTGGGAACCGGCTCAACACCTCAACATCGTATTCCTCTGTTAAAAAACTGAATCCGCGCCGATTGAATAAAAAACTGGTGGTCTGCTGAACGTTCTTATCCCACTCCAGCCCAAAATGTTTCTCCCATATCAGTTTGAATAAACGTTTGACCATCTGTCGGCGGTCAAAACCGCGTCGCTGGTGACGCCTGGCAGTTCTATTGGCCATTAGCAACGTGTAGCTGTCTTTCTCAAGTTGATAGACCCTGCCTTCTTTTTCGATCTCTTCAATCGAGCTGCCTTCCGGATAATGAGCAAAATACACCCCTGTATTTTTAGCACCAAGATCAATGGAAATCGGACTGATAATGAGATTTCCTGGCATAGATGTTTGCTCCTGTTTTGACTGAAAAGCGCAACAAGTATCAGGTACGAGATAAAATTCTGTCAATCATATCGAACGGGGCTAAGAGACAGTTGTTTCAGGTTTTTGGCCCCCTCACCCTGCCCTGTCCCTATTTCCCGCTTAATGCAGGAAATGGGAGGAGGTTCTAACCCGTATCCCTCCTTCCCCCCACCGTTTCGCCTGCGGGCTACGCCCTTGGCTCCACGACTCCCCCTCAAGGGGGGAGTGATTGCTTTTATCCCAATAGAGACAGTTGTTTCGGTTCCGGTTTGGAGCGTCGTGGTCGGTCGGGCATGATGGTGGTTTCTTTGAGGCTGTCGTCGAATTCCTGAAGAAATCGCGACGGTTCACGGTCTCTACGTTCCCCAAACAAAAACCGGCTGCGGCAATTGAGGAGCCAGACCCGTTCTTTGGCGCGCGTCAACCCGACGTAGAACAGTCGACGTTCTTCCTCAAGGTCGCCGTTTTCACTCGGCAAACTCCCTTCTTCGACCCCGCAGAGCATCACGTTGGAAAACTCCAATCCCTTGGCGGCATGGATAGTCATCAGGCTCACCGCATCAATGGAGACATCATAGTCATCGACCTCGACGGCCAACGACGCTTCTTCCGGAAATTGCTCAAGCGCCGTTCCCGTGGGCACCCCATCATATTTCGCGGCGATTGAGCGCAGCAGCAACAGGTCGTTTTCATGACGCGGGTCCTGCTCAATCCGCCACTGCCTGAGACCCGTGACGTCGGCCACGTGCGCAATGAACTGTGCAAGAGATTGCTCCGTCTTGTTCCTTTGGACGTCTTCGATGAGCGCCAGCAACAACTTGGCCGCTTTCATTTGAGACAACGAAAGGACCTCGGATTGTCCCAAGGCGGCATACAGCGAGAAACCACGTTGTTCAGCCTTGTCTTCAAGGGCTGCTTGCGTCTGACCGCCGATTCCCCGAGGCGGATGTTCGTCGGGAAAGCTCACAACGTGAACCGGCACTCCGGATGCATTCGCTGCATTCAAGGTCAAGGGCCGGCGTGATGCGTTCCGCCGGATGACCTGCGAAGCCACGGCTGCAATCTGCGGGGTGAAGCGATAACTCCGTTCCAACGTGATGACTCGACCATTCGGATAATGCTGCTCAAACCGTAACAGATGCCCGGACTTCGCGCCCCGAAACGCGTAGATCGCCTGATCGCCGTCTCCCACGGCCCAAAGGCGGTTTTGGTCGCCGGACAGGCACTGCAACAGTTGCCGTTGCACCGGATCGACGTCCTGATATTCATCGACCAACACGTGCGCATATCGTTGTTGCAGGCTTTCCCTCACGTCGGCATAACCTTCAAGCAGCCGCACGCCGAGGAACAACAATTCATCGAAATCCAGCAAATCGCATTTGCGCAATTGTCGTTGATAGGCTTCGGCAATTTCAGCCAGACCCGCGTCATCTCCTGGCGCTATGGAAGGTTCCCAGGAACACCCGGTCCGCCGGTGACCCGATGAGCAGGGTTAGCCGCTCACGCATTTCTCTCGCCGCCCGCGTCGTAAAGGTCACGGCCAGCAATGCCTCAGGCGCGACGTGCCGCTCAGCCAGCAGATACGCGAGACGAACCGTCAACGTTTTGGTCTTTCCGGTCCCAGGACCTGTGACCACGAGCACAGGATCGTCACCGGCAAGCACGGCTTCCCGCTGACGGTCATTGAGGCCCTCGAACCAACGGTTGGTCTCGACGTTCATGTAGACATCATTTGTCGTTTTCTTGTTCCCCTCCTTTGTAAGGACGGGAACTTTTTCCGAAAAGGGAGAAGTTGGGAGGTAGAGGCCTTAACTCCCTCGCCCCTTGCGGGAGAGGGCCGGGGTGAGGGGTGGCAGCGGGTTTCTCTGGTGGGGGCGCCCGGCAGGTCGCCCCTACACCCACCTGGCCTCCCCTGACAAAGGGGAGGAAAAGAATACCGTCGCTCCTGTTCAATCTGACCATTCGTCAACGAATTACTGAACAATGGAATTGTCGAAACTTCATGCCATGTGGTATATCCATCATGGAATGTGGCGGTGTAGCTCAGTTGGTAGAGCAGCGGACTCATAAGCCGCGGGCCAGGGGTTCGAAACCCTTCACCGCCACCATTTTCCCAAACACAACGTCTGCCAACTTCGTCACTCACTGACCGAGCGCACGCACGACTGCCTGGGGATCGCGGTCAATGACGGTCAGCAAAACACGGGCCGCGCGATCGGGAACACGGCGCCCCTGTTCCCAATCCTGTACAGCACGCGCGTCGAGACCAAACCGGTCCGCAAACTTCTGGCGACTCAGTTTCATGCGCTTCCGTACCGCAAAAATGTGCTCCGCCGAAGGCTCGACGACCATGCGGCACGGTAGTTCCTCTTCGCCGTGCACGTGGGCAACAACCTCGCTCAAGGCCGCTTCCACCTCTTGCCCCAATCGGGTTTGTTTCGTCGTCATCTATTCGTCTCCTCTTGCTTAATCGCAGCCACCAATTGCGACAGGACCTTTTTATCTGCCGGGCTCAGGTCTTCACGGTCCGCTTTCGCATAGGCTGTCAATAAATAAATTGCTTCGGGTATTTACAGTTTGGCGAAAGGCAGTACGGTCACGTCGGGACCGAAAGGCAGGCATATGTCACCGGGATGCACCACGTATCCGGGCATAGCCGCGCTTCCCATATCCACTTGGAACGCCTGATGTACGAGGAAGACATGTTGAGTTTTGCATTTGGAATGCAAATTATCGACCATAATTTTCCAACATGGCTCGTGCTTGGCTGAGATCTCTCCGCCAGTTTCAAGGCTCACCGATCGCTTCGGAGTAATAGTTTTCCAAGAGCGCACTTCGCTCCCGGTCCATGATGACAATTTGCCGTTGATCAAAGGTATTCGCCCAATACAGGTAGAAGAACTTTCCTGCGCAGCGTCCGTATTCAATGTGGCGTTGTCGCCCATCCGCTTCCTCGTCGGTCTGCTGTCGCAGGACGACCCGGTCCGGAAGTTGTCGCCAGACTTCCTGAGCCGCGAAACTATGGTTTTCATAGAGAGACGATTCGTCCGGCGGACCGCTCTCCTGTCCGGACCAAATACGCGCGAGTCGAGTCTCGATAGACTCTTGCAGGTTCTGCGGCACGTCTTCCCGAAACGCCGCTACAGGAGATGCAGGACTTCGCTCCACAACGTACAAAGGTCCATCTTCAACCCGCTCACCGAGTTCCGAATACGTCAACAGTTGCGGTTCCGCAACGGGAACGCACCCCCTCGCTTCCATGGCCCGCTGGAACAACACACGCCTGCCCGGATGCACGGCCTTTTCAAACAGAACGACCTTTCCCGAGACCACCAGCGCCTTCAACAGCCGGTCCAAACGAGGCCCGATACCCGTGCGCTCTTCCAATGCCTGCTGTTGACGGTCATCCCGGTCGCGTTCAAAGGTCGTCCAACTCCGGCTTGGGAGTCCGGGCTCGGATTCCGATTGAAACAGGGACTGCGTGGCGACAATGGCGTCAAAGGTCCCCGGTATATCGTGTTGGGGTATTTCACAATGGTGAAAGCTGGTGTTTTCGAGTTGATGACATTGGGCAAACTTGCGTGCCATTTCGATCGACTTCAGGGACCGATCAATACCCACAAACGTCACGTCAGGGAACCGGGTCGCGTACCAGGTCGTGAGAATGCCAACCCCGCACCCCACGTCCAACACGCATCGTGCCCCTGCCAATGCGTCCGCGATCGCGGAGCCGAGCACGGTGTAATACCCGTACCGTTGACTATACAAAACGGGAAGAACGTCGGGAGACGCCGCCAGGTCATAAAAAGCTTGATCCGAGTCCTCTGCTTCACCACGGGCTCGAGCCGTTTGCTGCAGAAGCCGAAGTCGCGCTCCGCTTAAGGATTGGCGTTGCCAGGCATAATAGGAATCCTCATCGGGAAACCTGCGAAGTCCCCATTCGGCAAGATGCCGCGCAATGTCCAAATCGGCCATGGGAGCAAAACCGGGCCGTAGGCCCCTTGGGAAGAGAGGGTTGCGAAACGCCTCTAAAATTTTGAGGACAGCATCATCGCATCCTGGTACGCCTGGGGAACGGGATGAGGTTGTCGCAACTGACCGCTCCCGAACGCGACGTATTTTTCCGTAGTCAGGGATCGAAGCGTCAACGGTCCTCTCACGTGGAAATGCGAGGTATTCGTTCCCAGTTCTTCACCCAGGTCCATCTGCGAACCCGAATGCAAGCGGGTCGAGGCATTCACCAGGACCGAACCGGAATCCACCTCCCGAACGAATCGCATCGCAGTATCGTAACGACGGGTCACGATGGTGTCGGTATGGCCCGGTCCGTAAGCCGCAATATGGGCCAACCCTTCGTCGAGATCACCGACGACCTTAATCCCTAACGTCAGCGCCTGTCTTTTCTGTTCCCAATCCTCATCCGTGGCCGCTCGAATCCCCTTGTGTCCGGTCATGGCCATAATCCCCATCATGGAGACGGTTTTCGGACAGCCGATGAGATCAACCGTAAATTCACTGAGTAACCGCCGGAGCAGGCCCGGCAGTAACTGCCGGGCAATGGCCTGATGAACCAACAGCGTATCCGCGGCATTGGTGGCAACCGGGTCCTGAATCTTGGAATTGACCACGATCCCTTGAGCCAACGGCACGTCCGCGTCTTTATCCACGTAAACGTGACACAGGCCGCCGTCGTACCCCAGGACCGGGACCCGTGACTGCTCCATGACGACTTTGCGCAAGTTCGCTTTTCCCCTGGGCACGACGCCGTGTACCACGTTTCTCAACCGGGTCAGTTCAAGCACCCCCTCACGGTCGGGGCGATCCACAAACGTGAGGGCCCCTTGAGGCACACCATGTTGTTCAGCAGTCTCACGCAAGACCTTCGCCAATGCGGAATTGGTCCAAAACCACTCTTTGCCGCCCCGCACCACGCACACGTTTCCCGACCGGAGACACATTGCCATGGATTCGGCAACCACGGACGGGCCATATTCGGAGATGACGGCGATCACGCCGATAGGGACGCGTACGCGATGCACGTGCAGACCTTCTTGCGTCAACCAGGCCTGGGACGTTTCTCCCGTGGGATCGGGTTCCTCCGCAATCCGCCGAATATGGGCGACGACGTCGAGAAGATCTTCTTCCGTCACGGTAATGAGCTCTCTCGCTTTACGATACTCATCCGGGCCCCATTCCTTGGGAATAGCATCGAGATCCTCTTTGTTGGCAGCCAACACGTCGTCCTTGCTCGCGTCCAACTGTTCCGCCATAGCCGTCAGGGCCACGGTTCTGTCATGACTCGTCATCAATGCGACGGCACGGGTTGCGGCGTTGGCCTCTTTGGCAAGACCTTGCACGTACAGCTTGATAGGAACTTCAACCATTCTTAACCCCTCATTGCAAAAATGTGTGCCCCTCACCCCAGCCCTCTCCCTATTTCCCGCTTAATGCAGGAAATGGGAGAGGGAGCAAAATTGACTTCCTCTCCCTTGATGGGAGAGGAGTAAGGTGAGGATGAAAACCGCCACGACCCCCAACTTTCTCCCACAGGACAAGAGGGTTTGCGGGAAAAGGGAACTGTACCGATATTCGTGAGGCCCCGTCAAAACTGCAAGCCCACTAATCCGCGATTGTGCCCATTTCCCCTCGTTTTACTCTCTTAAAAAAGGCATGGCAATTGACCCTGTTAGCGCAATTCAATGTCCCCTTTTGCACTAAGAAAGGAGGAGGATTGACAGAAGGGGGGGGGGGGTTAAGTTTTATTGGGTTAACCCCAATTAATAAGGTGGAAACCATTAAAACGATGGGGCAAAAGTTGGTTTTGAAAAAGCCCTTAAGGTTTTAAAAA
>VYFB01000136.1:14991-20709 GCA_009842645.1 Nitrospira sp. SB0677_bin_15
CCCCACCCCCCCCCCCCCCCCCCCCCCCCCCCCCCCCCCCCCCCCCCCCCCCCAAGATTTCTTCTGGTAACGACCATGAAATAGGAGAGAAGCCATGAAACGATTGCTGACAACTGTGGTTTGCATAATCGCCTTAGCGTTTGTCATACCCGTGCCGGATGGCTTCTCTGCACGTGAGAAGCCCGGCGACAGGAAAGTCCAACGGGCGCAAAGGGCCGCCGAAAAGGCCATCAGTTACTGGACAAAGAAGGGCGAAGCCTCCAAGGTCGAACGCTGGACGGAAATATCAGAGGCCATAGAGTCAGGATATGTTTCGGACGAATTGCTTCAGTGGGCAACGAACGAGAGCAGGAAAGATTATGCTACGGATCGGCGCAGGATGGAAAAATTATGGACGAAGATAGGTAGAACCCTTCGGCGTCTTCATGAATTGTCATCCCCTCCGTCGTGGATGGGCAACGATCCGTGGGGCCCGTGGGATGACCTGCCATTCGAGATGCGACGATCAGTTCATCATGGGATACCTTCGTTGAACGACTTGGTGGTCACTTCCCATGAAAATAGTAGTTCCTACATGACCGCGTCGGCAGACGGTGCCGGAAACGTTTTGGATTCAGAAAGCTTAAGGAATTGGGCGGCGGGAAATCCTAACGCCTCTGCCACGTGGACCGGCAAAGTCCGCGGCATCATCAACCCTAAGCACACCGGATGGTCCGATCCCCGGATCAGCTTCAGGTACACGTTCTCAACTGAAAAAGCGGTGGCAGGAATATCCTATGCGGTAGATCACGGTAACGACGTAAGCAAGAGGTACACGCTTGACACCTGGAGCAATCTGGACTTCTCCGAATCAGAATTTTCCACCTGGAGCGGTGATCTGACGGGAAAGTTTTACGATAAGGCCCCGGGGAACGTGCCAAACGCCTACATCATCGGAACCGTAAGCAGACCACATATAGTGGGAACCTACAGGGCACAGAGACCTGACGATCCCAGATAGACTGTAGGAACCTCTGATTTACTGCACTATCGGGCGCAGGGCTGCGTTGTGTCCTCGCTCAACCTTCACCTATCTCTATGATAAGCCACAGGTTTCGCTGCAGAACGCCTTGCCCTGCATCCCGCTATCACGCTTAATCAGAGGTTCCTCATCTTCCTCATGTAGTGACAACCCCCTGGGTTGTCCGTCGAATCGCGCCCGCGGTTCATCCTGGTGTAAAGGGGACATTTCAGCTTTGGGTTGACAAGCATGGCAATTGACCTTGCATTGAAAACAGGGGTTGTGTTAGACCTTGTTGGTTTGCGTCAACTGATTGACGCCATGAGCCGACGGCCGGCTTTCACCGGAATACCGTTTAAAGTGACGGCTTAATTCCTAATCTCTCTGAATGGAGGCGAAAAACCCCAATATGGTATCGATCAAAGACATGTTAGAGGCAGGCGTACATTTTGGGCATCAAACCAATCGCTGGAATCCCAAAATGAAGCCGTATCTCTTCGGAGAAAGAAACGGCATCTATCTCATTGATTTGCAACAGACCGCCAAATTCTTCTTCGACGCCTATAACTTTGTCAGGGATACCGTTGCAGCCGGAGAATCGGTCCTCTTTGTGGGAACCAAGCGTCAAGCCGTCGACATCGTGGAAGAAGAAGCCAACCGGTGTGGCATGTATTACGTCACCCAGCGTTGGCTGGGGGGCATGCTCACCAACTTCGAAACCATCAGAAAAAGTATCAGGCAACTCAGGAAACTCGAAGCGGCTCAAACCGATGGCACGCATGAACGGCTGAAGAAAAAAGAAGTCTTATTGATGGAAAAAGAGCGGGGCAAACTGGAGAAATACTTGAGCGGCATCAAGGCCATGGAAAGTTTGCCCGGCTGCATTTACGTCCTCGACACGCGCATTCAACACATTACCGTCAAGGAAGCCAACCGTCTAGGCATTCCCGTTGTCGCCATTGTGGATACCAATTGCGATCCCACGCGGATCGATTATCCCATCCCCGGGAATGACGATGCCATTCGCTCCTTGAAACTCTTTACCACCCGAATTGCCGACGCCTGCCTGGAAGGTGTGGACCTTCGTAACAAGCAGGAGGGTTCCAGTGGTGGTGAAGGAGAAGAAGATACGATTATGAGTGACTTGCTCTCCACCCGTGCAACCGAGAACCCGGTGGAAAGCGTTCAGACGCCTTCGGCGTAGAACGTCACGGCACGTCCTCAAGGAACCTCTGATTTACAGAGGGTCCTCAACGTTTCTTTTCATCCTGGCCAAATAGAGGGAGAAGGATACACGATGTCCAGCATGGGTACCTTGGTGAAAGAACTACGCGGCAAAACAGGAGCCGGAATCCTTGACTGTCAAAATGCGCTGAAAGAAACCGGTTCGGATATTGAAAAAGCCATTGACCTCCTCCGCCAACGCGGTCTGGCCGCGGCCCAGAAAAAAGCCGGGCGGGAAACCAAGGAGGGCGTCGTCTCATCCTACATCCACGCCGGAAGCAAAATCGGCGTCCTGGTTGAAGTCAATTGTGAAACGGACTTCGTCGCCCGCAATGAAGAATTTCAGGAATTGGTCAAAGACGTCGCGTTGCAGATTGCGGCCGCCAATCCTTCCTGCGTGAAACGCGAGCAAGTCCCGTCCGAACAGGTGGAACGGGAAAAGGCGATTTACCTGGCCCAGGCGAAAGAACTCGGGAAACCTGAAGCCGCCATCGACAAAATCGTTCAGGGAAAATTGGAAAAATTCTACCAGGAAAATTGCCTCCTGGAACAGAGTTTCATCAAAGATCCCAACGTCTCAATCACGGAAATCCTCACGCAAAAAATTGCCAAACTTGGTGAAAACATTTCCATTGCCCGGTTTACGCGATACCAATTAGGCCAGGAGTGACGTCCGTGCAGTACCGCCGCATTCTCCTCAAGATCAGCGGGGAAATGCTTGCAGGGAATCAAACCTACGGCATTAACCGCGACATCCTCACGGCACTCGCCGATGAAATTAAGGACGTCGTGAACATGGAAATCGAGGTCGCGCTGGTGATCGGCGGCGGCAATATTTTTCGGGGCCTGGCCGCCAGCGCGGACGGGATGGAACGCGCGGCGGCCGACTACATGGGCATGCTCGCCACTATGTTGAATGCCCTCGCCTTACAAAACGCCCTGGAGAAAGCCGGGGTGGCCACGCGGGTGTTATCGGCCATTGAAATGCGGCAATTGGCCGAAAGTTACATCCGACGGCGCGCCATCCGGCACCTCGAGAAAAAACGGGTCGTGATTTTTGCCGCCGGCACAGGGAACCCCTATTTTACGACGGATACGGCCGCGGCCCTACGCGCGATGGAAATCAAAGCCGACGTTATCATGAAGGGCACCAAGGTCAACGGCATTTATGATTCCGATCCCTTGGACAACCCATCGGCGAAAATGTTTCAGGAACTGCCGTTCCTGTCCGTCCTCAACAAAAGCCTGAAAGTCATGGATGCCACGGCCATCACGTTGTGTATGGACAACAATCTTCCCTTGATCGTCTTTAACCTCACCGAACCGGGCAATTTGAAACGCGTGGTCCTGGGGGAAAAAATCGGAACCGTGGTCAAACACGACGCGGTTCTCAATTAAGGAGCCTCTGATTTATCATGCCGTCTCAAACAACGATTGAACAGCTCACGCAAAAGATGAATGGCGCCATCGAACACCTGAAAAAGGAACTGGCATCCATCCGGGGCAGCCGGGCGTCTTTATCGCTCTTCGATCATATTAAAGTCGAGTACTACGGGACGCCGACTCCCTTGCAGCAGGTGGGGAACCTCTCAATGCCGGACAGCCGGTCAATCATGATCCAGCCGTGGGACCCCACGAGCATTAAAGACGTCGAAAAAGCCATCCTGTCCTCGGATCTCGGCTTGAATCCGTCGAACGATGGGAAGGTCATTCGTATTCCGATTCCCGCCTTGAGCGAGGAACGTCGGAAAGAATTCGTGAAAGTCTGCCGGAAATACGGAGAAGAGACAAAAATCCACATTCGCGGCATTCGTCGAGAGGGGAACGATGAACTCAAGTGCCTGCAGAAAGACTCCGCGATTACCGAAGACGACTTGCGACGCGGCGAGGCGGACATTCAAAAAATCGTGGACGGGAAGGTCAAGCTGGTCGACGAACTGCTCAAGAAAAAGGAGGAAGAAATCCTGGAGATTTAATGCCCACTGCTTTCGCGCCGTCACCGACCCTGGCTACCATTCATCTCTCCGCCCTCGCGCATAACCTGCGTGAGCTTCGTCGCATCCTCGCGCCGCACGTGGACGTGTTAGCGGTCATCAAGGCCGACGGTTACGGCCATGGGTGCTGCGCCATGGCCGACGCCTTGTCGCACCTCGGCATCCGGCGGTTCGGTGTGGCTACGGTACAGGAAGGAGTTCTCCTGCGGGAAGCCGGAAGACTCGAAGACATTATCGTGATGGGCGGGCTCCTGCCGGGGCAAGCCAAAGATCTCGTTCAGGCCAACCTGATTCCCGTACTCTCCGATACCGACACCATGCAGGCACTGAGCCGGGAAGTTGCGCAAGCCACTGCTCCCTACCCCGTTCACGTCAAGGTGGACACGGGCATGAGACGATTGGGATTCGAGACCGGGGACGTGCCCGCTCTCCTGCAGGCACCCATGTTTTCCCACACTCTCACGTGCCAGGGCCTCATGACTCATCTGGCCGATGCCGACAACCCGGACCCGGCGTTTACCCTTCACCAACTCGACCGATTTCACCAAGTCGTTTCGAGCCTGCCCACGAATGGACTTTCCCCCTGTCGCCATTCGGCCAATACTGCGGGAATACTCTGGCACCCTTCCACGCACCTGGACATGGTTCGTCCCGGGCTGTTGTTGTACGGATACGCGCCGGCACAGGGCAGGAAGACTCCCGTTTCCCTTCAGCCGGTCATGTCCGTCAAGACCAAAGTCGTGCACCTGAAAACCGCGGGAAAAGGCGAATCCGTGAGTTACGGCAACCGCTATCGCACGCAACGGGATTCACGCTTGGCGGTTCTGCCCATCGGCTATGCCCATGGGTACAATCGCCGGCTGTCCAACAGGGGAGAAGTCATCATCCATGACCGGCGCTTCCCGATTGTCGGACGGATTTGCATGGATATGACCGTCGTCGACGTCACCGACGACCCCACGATTAAACCCGGCGATGACGTGATTCTGATGGGCAAATCTGAAACCCAGGCGATTACGGCCTCCGACCTGGCGAACTGGCAGGATTCAATTCCCTATGAGGTCCTTTGCAATCTCGGCCCCAAAGTGCCGCGCGTATATGAACCGGCGGGCTGATTTCATGTCTTCAGTTTCTTCTTGAGCCGTTTTTCGACGCTGGCCACTTTCCCGCTGAGACGGCCTTTGTGGCCTTTCCGGTAATCGACTTTCATCGTACAGGAGATGCGGCCGCAATCCTTTTTCATCCGTTCATAACATTGGCGCACCACGTCGAACACGTCATCCCATTCGCCTTCGAGGACCGTCCCCATGGGATTCAAGCGGTACTCGACTCCACTCTTGTCGATAATCTGCAAAGACCGGGACACGTATTTCCCCACGCTTTCGCCTTTTCCCAAGGGAGACATGCTGAATTCCAACAGGACCATTTTGCACCATCCTCGTTTCAGGAACCTCTGCTTTACTGCACTATCGGGCGCAGGGCTGCGTTGTGTCCTCGCTC
>VYFB01000112.1:0-6167 GCA_009842645.1 Nitrospira sp. SB0677_bin_15
GCTTTTCCTCATGATGCCATCTTAGATAAATCTCGTTATCTAGGACAGCCCCAAATATTTTCTTATAACTTTCTGAATCTCAAACGTTTTCGTTGTTCCCAGGCTATACACTGTATTCCAGTCTTGACAACAGGAAGCACAATATTTAGTATTGTCAACTCAAGTCAGGCTCTAAGGGTAGTGTCATCTTGAGCAAGTACATTCCAACTAAAGGGTACCATTTAAAGGAGCCTCTGATTTATTGTGATAGCGGGATGCAGGGCAAGGCGTCACGGAGCGAAACCCGAAGCTTATCATCGAGATAGGTGAGGGTTGAGCGAGGACACAACGCAGCCCTGCGCCCGATAGTGCAGTAAACCTGTCCTCGACGCCTGTCCCCGACGTTTTTAATCGGGGATCTAATCGGGGATCAGAGGTTTCTAAACTTTGAAGGTTGTTAAACGGTGAAAATCGAACGCCGTTTCACCCAAGCCGAAGAGTCTCCATACCAAGGTATTCCGTTTTCCACCCGGTCTTCGGAAATCAGAAATCCGGATGGGTCCATTGTATTTCAACTCGATGACATTCGAGTCCCGAAACAGTGGTCTCAACTGGCCGTAGACATTCTGGCCCAAAAATATTTCCGGAAGGCCGGAGTGCCGCAGGTCGATGCCGATGGCCAGCCCATCAAAGATGAGCAGGGAAATCCGGTCAAGGGCGGCGAACGTGATGCCCGGCAGGTGTTTCATCGCTTGGCGGGTTGCTGGACGCAATGGGGCGAGACCCATGGATATTTTGACACGAACCAGGACGCCCGGGCCTTTTATGCCGAGCTGTGTTACATGCTGGCCAAACAAATGGCCGCCCCCAATTCACCGCAATGGTTCAATACGGGCCTGCATTATGCCTACGGGATCACCGGCCCCTCGCAAGGTCATTTTTTCGTCGATCCCCAGACCCAAAAACTGAACCTGTCCCAAAACGCCTACGAACGGCCCCAAGTCCACGCCTGCTTCATCCAATCCGTGGATGACGACCTCGTCAACGACGGAGGAATTATGGACTTGTGGGTCCGCGAGGCCCGCTTGTTCAAATACGGATCGGGTACCGGAACCAACTTTTCCAGGCTCAGGGGAGAAAACGAGCCGTTATCGGGTGGAGGAAAATCTTCCGGACTGATGTCCTTCCTCCGGATCGGAGACCGGGCGGCAGGCGCGATCAAATCCGGCGGCACCACCAGGCGGGCCGCCAAAATGGTGTGTCTGGACCTGGACCATCCCGATATCGAAGAGTTCATCGACTGGAAGGTGATCGAAGAACAGAAGGTGGCCGCCATGGTGACCGGCTCCAAGGTTTGCGCCGGTCAGTTGAACGCTATCCTGAAAGCCTGTCATCACAAGAACGTCGATGGTCAGGATACGGTCGAGCTCAACCCCGAACGCAACCGTCCGCTCAAGGAAGCCATCCGCTCGGCCCGGCAGGCCAACGTGCCTGAGGCCTATATCCAACGGGTCTTCGCCTATGCCCAGGAAGGCTATACCCATTTCGTGTTCCATGAATATGATACGAACTGGGACAGCAAAGCCTACCAAACGGTGTCCGGACAAAACTCCAACAACAGTATTCGAGTGCCCAACGGATTTTTTGACGCGCTACGGCAGGACGGCGAGTGGCAACTCACCCGCCGGACGGACGGAGCCGCGGCCAAAACACTCAAGGCCAAGGATCTGTGGGATCGCATCTGTTGGGCGGCCTGGATGTGTGCCGACCCGGGCATTCAATACGATACCACGATCAATGAATGGCATACGTGCCCGGAGGACGGGCGCATCAACGCCTCCAATCCGTGCAGCGAATACATGTTCCTGGATGATACCGCGTGCAACCTGGCGTCCCTGAATCTGGGCGCCTTCATGACGCCGGACGGCGAATTCGACGTCCCGGCGTATCGGCACGCCATCAGGCTCTGGACGATCGTCCTGGAAATCAGCGTGCTCATGGCCGGATTCCCGAGCAGGCCCATTGCCGAGAAGAGTTTTCACTTTCGAACGTTGGGGCTGGGCTATGCCAACCTCGGGTCCCTGCTTATGAGAAAGGGCATTGCCTACGATTCTCCCAAGGCATTGGCGATCTGCGGCACCCTGACCGCGATCCTGACAGGTGAAGCCTATGCCGCTTCAGCGGAGATGGCGGCAGAACTCGGCCCATTTCCCGGGTTTGCGAAAAACCGCGAACCGATGCTGCGGATCATGCGAAACCATCGAAGGGCGGCGTATCAGGCCAAACCGGAAGACTATGAAGGCCTGACGATTACGCCGAACGGCATTGACCGGGCTTCCGCTCCCGCCACACTGGTACAGGCCGCGCAGGAGACCTGGGACCGCGCCATCGAATTGGGGGAAGCCCACGGTTTCAGAAACGCGCAGGCCACGGTGATCGCCCCCACGGGCACCATCGGATTGGTCATGGACTGTGATACCACGGGAATCGAGCCTGATTTTGCGCTCGTCAAATTCAAGAAACTGGCCGGCGGAGGGTACTTCAAGATCATTAATCAAAGCCTGCCCCCGGCGTTAAAGGGACTGGGCTATTCCCCGGAGCAGATCCTCGACATCATCACCTATGCCACGGGCATCCGAACCCTGAAACAGGCTCCGTTCCTGAATCACGAATCACTCCGCGCCAAGGGATTTACCCCTGAAGTGCTTGATCGCCTCGAAGCGACGTTGGATGAGGTCTTTGAAATTCAATTTGCCTTTAATAAATGGACGTTGGGTGAGGAGTTTTGCCGGGACGTCCTCGGCTTCTCCGACGACCAACTCAACGATCCCCAGTTCACGATTCTCAATGCGTTGGGCTTTACCCATGAAGAAATTCTCGCGGCCAATGATTTTTGCTGCGGGACCATGACGGTCGAAAAGGCGCCCCACCTCAAAGACGAACACCTTCCAATTTTCGACTGCGCCAACAGGTGCGGCCGCATCGGGAAACGGTTCATTTCCACGCAGGCACACATCAGGATGATGGCCGCGGCCCAGCCGTTCATCAGTGGAGCCATCAGCAAGACCATCAACATGCCTTCGGATTCCACCGTCAGGGACGCGGAAAACGCGTACCTCATGGGATGGCAGCAGATGCTCAAGGCCGTGGCGTTATATCGGGACGGGTCCAAACTGAGCCAGCCCTTGAACGCCTCGACGGACCCGGCTGAAAAAGCCGAATGCCATGACGACGTCATGAAGGCGGCCCAGCAGGTAACGGAACGGGTCATGGTCCGGTATCTCGCCAAACGCCGTCCGCTTCCCTCACGACGTGGGGGATATACACAAAAGGCCATGATCGGCGGTCACAAAATCTATCTCCGCACCGGCGAATACGAGGATGGGACACTCGGAGAAATCTTTCTCGACATGCACAAGGAAGGGGCGGCATTTCGCAGCCTCATGAACTGTTTTGCCATTGCCATTTCCTTGGGCCTCCAGCACGGAGTGCCGCTTGAAGAATTTGTCGAGGCCTTCCTGTTCACCCGCTTCGAGCCCAATGGTCCGGTCAACCTCAATGACCAGATCAAAATGTCGACCTCGATTATCGACTACATCTTCCGTGAATTGGCCATTACCTATCTGGACAAGAAAGAACTCGCACAGGTCAACCAGGACGACCTGCGCGGGGATTCCGTCAAACAGGACCCCGAATGCACGGATGACGAACCGGCTGATCCCCGGACCATCACGACGACAGTCATTGATCCGGAATTGTTTCCCGCGCGGCAACGCATTCAAGGAGACGTTGGGAATGGAAACGGCCAGGGAAACGGCAACGTCGCACACAAACTCGATATGAAACGAAAAACCCTGGCCTATGCCACTGAGATAGAGACGGCGTTTCAGAAAGGGTTTGAAGGCGACCCCTGCCCCAATTGCAAACAGTTCAAATTAGTCCGGAACGGGATGTGCCTGGTTTGCAGAAATTGCGGTGAAACTACGGGGTGTTCTTAGGAACCTCTGATTTTTTCGCGTCCATCGCGCAACGGAAGCCGATTGTCAGGTCGTTCGCGTCAATGGGGAAATTCGGTTCGGCGCTTCGCCGGGCAGTGACTTTCAGCCATTTGGGCGGATCTTCCCACGACCCGCCTCGATAGACTTTCCGCTCTCCCTCTTTGGGGCCGGTCGGATTCTTCGCAGGACTCTCTTCGTAATACGTCCGATCATACCAATCCCCCACCCATTCCGAAGCGTTTCCCGCCATGTGGTATAACCCATAGGGACTCTTCGTCCCCTCCTTCAATCCATGACGGATACTCATTCCGGTCACTCCGCTTTCTACGGGAGCCAATGTCACCTTGTAGCTGACCCATCCGGTCGTGCCGAAGTTATACCGTGCAATATCCACGAACGGCTGCATGTGTCCCCAGGGATAGCGACGACCATCGGTACCCCGGGCGCCCTTCTCCCATTCGGCTTCGGTCGGCAGCCGCTTGCCCACCCATTCACAATAGGTTTTCGCGCTGTCCCACGCCATGCCCACGGCCGGACGATCTTTCGCCTCTTCAACGGCCGCATAGTCGTCCCACAATGGAGGCAACTCGTGATTGGTCTCATCAAGAAACTTCTGATACCGCTCCATTGTCACTTCAAATTGATCGATATAATAACTGTCCAACCACACCGTGTGTTCCGGACGTTCATTCCTCGACCCGTCATTGGCCCCCATCAGAAACTCCCCTTCGGGGATCCTGATCATCGGTGCCCCATCCTTTCCCTCGATCATCTCAAATTTGGATTCGATCGGAGGTTCACCTGACTCATACTTCCATTCAGCCGACGCCGGGTGCCATCCCAGGACCATCCCCAGTCCGATGACCACGATCAACCACGCTCCACGCTTTGTGTGCCGATTCATGATATTCCTCCGTCCCCAACTCCCCGTCAAAAAAAGCCGCTGAAACACGGTTCAGCGGCTACTCTATAGTGGCGTCCCCAACGTAAGCCATCAAACTCGTAATCGCCTGTATTCACGGTAATTATTTGACACGATAATATGTTTCTCGCGATTTTCCCCACGAGATTACCCGTGATAGAGAGGGAAGGGAAAAGTCGGCGATCGATCGGACCAACACCTGAACGCACGAGAAAACAGGAAACGAGACAACATGCTCTGACATGTTTTGATAGCGTTTCGATAGGGTTCCCCCGACGATTCCCCAATGTGGTTCTGAGATCAGAACATTTTCTCCATCCCATCGTCAAGCCGTTAGCCGAGCACTCGCAGGGCATTGTGAATACGGGTGGTCGAGGTGCCATGGCGCAGAGCAAGCAAGAGGCGGATTACTTTGTCGTCAACACCGAAACGCCGAGCCAAGGTCACGCGAAACAACTCGCTTTTGCGGAACGCGACGACACGCGAGGCTTTTGCCGCCATATCCGTGGGAATGGCAATTCAACCGTTCAGTTGTTGATGAACGTGTCGAGCCGTTGTGCCAGGGCGTCGAAGTCTTCGGAGCATTTTTTGCGAATTGTCGGTATCTTGCGTGCGGCCTCTTCGCCCAATACCTTGCGCCCTTCGCCGGGAGTGTTGGCAACATCACGTTGCTCGGCCAAAGGATTGAAGTATTTCTCTTTGACGGAGATCTCCGCACGAACGTCTTGCCAACTCCAGTCATTAGGCAAGTCCATGCCAGCGAGAAGCCAGGTTTCAAGCTCCTCCCAGGCATTCTCGGCAAAGAAGGTTCGTCCAGTGCCGAACTCCTCTTCCAGGACATTAAGGTGCTGGCGACGGTTCGTATCACCGTCGCGGTCGACGCACAGGATGAAAATATCCGTCATTCCTTCATGCTTTTCGACGACCTTTTGAATACGTTCTGCTTTCATTGCTCCGCCAATACCGCCAAGCAAGGGTTCCTGGCAGACCACAACACGCGCACGTGGTTTGCCAATGGCTCGAAAAAGACCGGAGAAAAGTGGTTTCAGGATAAATTGATCCTTGCGGAAATCTTCTGGAATGATAAGGACGTTCACCTTTCGTGGTCCTCGTCCTTGTCCTTTCCCTCGGTGAAGGTCAGTGCGGTTTCTATCCAGTTTTCGGCAAGCAGTCGTCCCGGCCCGCCTTGAGACGTTCGTAAGTTACGGGCATTGGGCAGTTGGGCAACGGGCCGGATAACGGCATCATGTGAGTCTTCGAGACGGCAG
>VYFB01000112.1:6177-20228 GCA_009842645.1 Nitrospira sp. SB0677_bin_15
GCGGACAAGTGCTCGAACGTGTCGTCGTTGACAAAGCTCAACATGTCTGGCGAATGGGTGGTCGTGATGATTTGGATGCCACGTTTCGCGGCTTGCTTTTCGATCAGTTCAAGTACAAGCCACTGTCGCGCCGGATGAATGCCGGCATCGATTTCCTCGAAAAAATACACGCCTGCCGGATTTCTGCCCAGTAGCGCGGTTAACACGGCAAGAAAACGCAACGTCCCGTCCGACGCGCTATAGGAGGATATTCTTTTGCCGTTCTTTTCCCGAATCGTGAGATGGACCCGACCGCTGGGGTCGAGCGGAAACTCGAAATCCTCGACGTCCATGGGCGTGAGTTCCCGAACCCAACTCGCCAAGGTTTCCGCCTGCTCATCGTCGCCTCGTATTTCCTGAAGCGCCGTCGCTAAATTGTCGCCGAAGTCTCCCAAAACGGTCGCACCTGGAAAAGAAGGCTCTCGCATCCGTTCCGGTGATAAATCCAAAAAACGCATGTCGGCAAGGGCAGAGCGAAGACCGCTGGAGTGCTGATCGTTCAAGAGCCGCCTCGTTCTGCCGGGCATGTCGTATTGGGTCAGGACCGGTTGGTTGGTAGCAGCCTGGATTTCCGGTTCGGAATTCTCCTTGACCTTGACCGATAGGGAGTCGAGAGGATGACTTGGCTTGTAGTAACCCTGGCCACTGGCAGTGTAAACCACCTCCGATTCGGTTCGGAGTTCTTCTTCCTGCACCCTGAATGGACCGAGTCCGAAAGGTATGTTACTGTCAGGATCACCCTCCATGAAGCGTCCCACCGTAATTGAGTAGCGCAATGTGGTTCCGTTCAGGTTCAGTTCGACTTTAAGAGAGAAGGCTGATTCCCCGCCGACGGAGGGAGGTGATTGGCGGACGATTTCATTCGTGGCTCCACGAATCGGTTCCCATTGGCGTTGGCCGCCCGGGCCGTATTTACCGCCAATAATCTCGGCCAGAGTATAGCCACGACCGATGCCATGCAGGAAGCGGAACGCGTCGCGGACATTGCTCTTGCCGCTCGCATTGGCGCCCACGATGATCGTGAACGGACCAACGCGAAACGTTTCATCAGCAAAATTCTTGAAATTGATCAGTCGAATTGACGTAATCATCGTCCCTCCTCAGACTGACTGTCCTGGATTCCTTCCGTGTAACCTCTTTGGAGAAACGGACCACCTGTTCCGTGCTGCCCCAATCGTTTTCCTATCACTTCTCCATCTATGTGGACGTATAGTACAATTGGTTATAAAATTTGTCCATTGACTGTATGGGTCCACTACCTTTGGCACTCGGGTTGATGGTAAATCAGGAATTGTCCCGGAGATTGGCAACCGAGACTTTGGTGGAGCAACACGGTATTGTCAGCCCGCAGCCAGTCGGCCAAGTTCCGGTTAAAGGCGGCCAAGTCGTCAAACAGCAGGCCCTCATGGTAATCCACGAACCGTTCCTGGAAGGTACGATCGAACTGTTTGGCATGAGCATTCGTATTCGAGGACATTGAAACCTGACGGAAGATGCAACCCCACAAAAAACACGAAACCACGCTCCCTGATAGGGATTACGTGGTTTCATGCGACTAGGATGGAAGTATCTGGAAAGAAGGCTTGGCGTCCCCAACGGGATTTGAACCCGTGTTGCCGGCTTGAAAGGCCGGCGTCCTAGGCCAGACTAGACGATGGGGACAGAAAGCAAATGCTCAGAAAGAACGCATGGTAACAGGGGTGCTCTGATCGAGTCAAACGGGTTTCCGAACGATCAAATGCGCTATGGCGCATTCAGGGCATACAAGCATGCCCGCATACGTTCTCGCGTTGGCATGAAAAAAGTACGAGGGTGGGTCGATAAGCCGGATTCTGTTCCGTATCGCTTGTGCATACGGCGGTGACCATGTCTCTACGGCTTATGTTACCATAAGCCTCCAGCGACCTACCCGAGAACCTCGGCCGGGCCGGCCTCTCCCGAACGTCCCGACTCACTTTCGCACACGGCGTTTGCCGTGCAAAGCCAAGCAGGCCGTTCGGCGCGTCCTCCTATTTGGTCTTGCTCCGGGTGATGCTTACCCTGCCATCCACGTCGCCGCGGACGCGGTGGGCTCTTACCCCACCATTTCACCCTTACCCCTGGCCACCCAAGGATGACCACGGGGCGGTTTCTTTTCTGTGGCGCTCATGTCGGATTACTCCGCCTGGGCGTTACCCAGCACCCTGCCCTGTGGAGTCCGGACTTTCCTCTCACCTGAAATCAGGCAAGCGGCCACCTGACCCACACCCTCATACCCTCATACCCGGAAACCATGATACGCAATGTCCGTGCCGTAAACAACGCTCATCCCTCCACCTGTTCTTGAGCCACGGGTTCTTCGGCGCCCACGTCTTCGGGCGTTTCATGGAGCGCGGCTTCATAATACAAAATGCAATGACAGTAGGGACAGGTCAACAAATCGTCGGCCCGCTTCACACTGGCAACCAACTGGGGAGGAATTTGTAATTGACATCCCTGGCACGTTTCGCCCCGGACGGTGGCGACCACCACGAGCTTCATGGAAGATTTGAGCATTGAGTATCGATGATGAACCTGTTTTTCCAGCGAGGCGATCAGGTCTTGCTTTTCTTGTTCGATTTGCGCGACCTCATCAGCCAGTTTCGCCGATAAGGCCTCCAGTTCACTCTTTTCCCGTTCCAGGGTTTGAATGAGTTCCTGAAGCCGTTTCTCGACTTCGTCCAACTCCTTCCGCTTCTCTTCCCCCCGCTCCATGGCCAGGAGGACCCGTTCTTCCAGGCCATCCTTTTTCTTGTTGGCCAGTTCAAGTTCAAATAAATGGGCCTGATACTCCTTGTTCGTTTTCAACTCATTCAACCGCCCACGCATTTTCTGGACGTGACTCTCATGCGCGCTCAAGTCATCTTCACCGCTGCGCCGCTCCGCCGCAATGGTCTCCAGCATGGTCTTCAGGCTTTCCGCGCGCTTCCGCGCCTCGTCGACCGGTGTTTGAGCCGCGTGAAACCGTTCGGGAATCTGTTGTTGTTGTTGTTCGAGATCATGCAGCTTCAGGTCAAGCTGCTGGAGTTGCACCAGGAGGGAAAGTTGAAAATTCAAAAATGCCTCTGCGCGTGAGAAAGGAAGGAGTCATTCATGATCGGCTACCTTACCGCATCTATCCTGAAAATAGCAAAGGAACCTCTGGAGGTTTGCAAAGTCAGTCATGATAGCCGCCGACAATCTTGTCGATGAAATTCAGGATCGCGGTTTTCCTGGCGGGATCTTTTTCCAGTTGCAAGGCTTGCTGGTAATGATCCCCCGCAATCTCGGGTTTGCGTTTGAGGTCATAGACTCGCCCCACGCCAAACGTCGCCCGCGCGTCGCTGGGATCGGCCTTGATGGCCACGCTGAAACTATCGAGCGCCGAATCGACCTGGCCTTTGTCCAATAGCATCCATCCGATTTCCGTTGCCGCCGGACCGAAGTCCGGCTTGATGCGCAAGGCCTCCTGATATTCCCGCAGGGCGAGGTCGCGCCGCCCTTTTTGTTCATAGACCCCGGCCAGCGCATAGTGCACCTCAAAGTCTTCGGGATTAAGCTGCACCGCGGTTTTATATTCACGAATGGCCGCGTCGATCTTTCCCTGTTCGGCCAACGCGCAGGCCAGGTTCACGTAACCCAAGGCATCTCCGGGCGCGAGTTTGATCAGTTCCCGGTACTGGGGAATGGCCATTTCCAACTGGCCGTGTTCCTGATACGCCGCACCCAGGTTCAACCGGGCGGCCAAATAGGCCGGATCCAATTTGACGGCTTGGCGATAGGACTTGATGGCCTTATCCGTTTGGGCCATCCGTTGATAAATCTGGGCCAGAAAAAAATGTGGAAAGGGCGAGTCCGGCGCCAATTCGATTGCCTTCTGGTAACTGGTGATCGATTGCTCCGATTGACCGGATTGCGCCAGAAACATCCCGTGTACCAAGTGCGCAAAGCCTTCTTCCGGATACGTGTTGCTCAGGCGATCAACCCATTCGCGAACGTTCGCAATATCCGCCTCCTCCTGTAACGACTTCGCGTACATCTTCCACGCGAGGGCAAACTCACCCTTCAACAGATACACGACGTTCAGGGCAAAACACGCCCGGGGCCCGGCGGCCTCGCCCTGCATCCAGGCCGTCGCGGCGTCGCGCACCGCGTCCCAATCCCCTCCGAGAACGGCTTGTTCAATCGTCTGTTCTTCGCTCATAGAAAAAGGAATCCCTTCCGTTATTCCCGACATTTTTAATCGGGAATCCAAGATCCTTGCTTTTCTCCGTTTATGAAGAGAACAACCCTGGATTCCTGCTTTCGCAGGAATGACGGAGAGAGGGCAGTCCTCGTAGGTCGGGTTAGCCGCAGGCGTAACCCGACAACCGGCCAAACCGTCGGATTACGCTTCGCTAATCCGACCTGCAACTCCCTCGCCACTTGTGGGAGAGGGCTGGGGTGAGGGGTCTCATACGCCCCATCCTACTCATCGTGTCAGCGTATCCTCGACGTCAGGCGGAGTGGCGGCAATCAATCCGCCCAGATGAGGATACTGTTTCATGATTTGTTGCTTCATTTCCCAGGCCACCGTGCGGTAAGACCAATGGCCTTTGACTCCCGACCGGAGCTGACACATATAGTCTGCCTGGGCATAGTCCATTTTAAACACGCACCGGACCCTGAACCCGAAAGGAATCGCATAAATCGATGCCTCCTGATCCATCCCCTTTAACCGTTCGATATCCTGTTGAACCGCGTCCATGGCCATGTGATATTCCCTGTCCAGGTTGGCCTCATACAACGGGGGCGGAGTCTCATAGCCGTGCACGGTGGTAAAGTTCTGTTGGATCTGCTGGCACCGTCGATGCCGGTGGAGATCCCGCCACCCGCCGATGTCCATCAAGACGTCGAAGATGAGGGGATACCCGCATCGAAACTCCTTGATCAATTCGTCATAGGGTCCGCGACGGCGCAAGGCCACTTCAAGGGTTTCCTGCTTGTCCTTCTCCGGCCATTCCCGCACCAATTCCAGAATGCGGCGATACGGCGCCTGACTGACGCGATACAACGTGCTCGTGACCAGTTCGTCCATCAGCGAATGCGGCTCAATGAGATCAACCGGCACCGTTTGACCGGCCCAGGCCGACGGCTGATCCAGGCCCGCCTTGCGAAAAATCTTCCTGGCGTGCCTGGACAGGTCCCGATAGACCTCCGTTTGGTACTCGTTGGCCTTGGCGTGGCGGGCCAGCGTCGGGGCCAGCGGTTCCGCGGGTTTGCCGGTCTCCCCGGCTAATTCTCCCCACACGTTGGAAGGAGGTTTGGCACAGGCTTCCTGCAACTCCTCGCCAAGGGCCTGGAGTTCGGGCAGTTGCGTCGACAAGAACCGGGTGATTTGTTTTTCCAGCGTCCGGATACTGACGACCTCCCCGACGTTCGTCGTCGAGGCCAGGGGCAGCAGGTACCGGGTACTATCATACACGCGCGCGGCCAACGTTCGGCCGTAATTCGCCTCGCTCATGTTATCGGGTCTGGGATAATGCCGTTCCAGGTGTTCCAGCAGGGGATCATGAAACGTGCGATACAGATTGAACAGGCTGCCGAGAATCCCACGATAAAACGCCTCGGGTTCGGAATCCTGGATGGTGGCCGGCACGTAACAGCCGGACACGGCAAAGTTCTGATACCGGCTGGACTTGGCCTGTCCGTCCCACAGCGGTTCATCTTCCAGGCGAATGGCCGCCAGTTCGGAAATGCCTTCCAGGCACACGGTCACGTGCCCCAGATCGGCGATCGAGGCATGCCCGTAGGCAAAATAGAACTGTTCCCAAAACTTCCCGGATGAGTGCCCGTGGACCCATCGCAAACTGTCTTCGATGGAATCCGGGGAACGGCTGTACCGGGCCAGAGCATAGGCCGCTTTCTCGGGCGGCATCGGCGCAAGGACGATCACCCGGCGTTCGTTTTTCTGCTCGTCGGTCACGTTCTTCTTCAGCTCGACGGCTTCATGTAATCTGCCGCGAGCGACTCACTATAGGAACCTCTGATTTAGTGTGATAGCGGGATGCAGGGCAAGGCGTCCCGGAGCGAAACCCGAAGCGTATCATAGAGATAGGTGAGGGTTGAGCGAGGACACAACGCAGCCATGCGCCCGATAGTGCATTAAATCAGAGGTTCCTATAATCAGGCAACTGGTCCAATCTCACGTTATCGCCTTTTCACAACAACGTCACGAAAGATTCTTGAAACGCGGAGCACGGCGGGCTACACTCCGCCACCAACGAGAAACCGAGTACGGCGATGCTCACCCACAACCGACAATCCATCCACGGCCAATGGTCCTCCCGTTTGACCTTTATCATGGCGGCGACCGGCGCTGCCGTCGGCCTTGGCAATATCTGGAAATTTCCCTACCTCACGGGCGTCCACGGCGGAAGCGCTTTTGTGCTGGTGTATATGCTCTGTGTGGCCGCCCTGGGCCTTCCCCTGATGATGGCCGAGGTCATGCTGGGTCGCCGTGGCCGGCAGACACCAATCAACACCATGCTGACGCTGACGGAAGAAAGCAACGCCAGCCAGGGCTGGCAACTCATCGGGTGGTCCGGCACCCTGGCCGGCATCCTGATCCTGTCCTATTACAGCGTCATCGGCGGATGGACCATCGGGTATATTTTCCACGCGGCCGCCGGTGATTTCTCGGGCCTCAGCGGGGACGGGGCCTCAAGCCTTTTCGGAGACTTTGTTGGCAATCCCTTGATTCAGGTGGGTTGGCACACGGTCTTCATGCTGATCACCATGTCCATTGTCGCCCGTGGAGTGCAGAGCGGCTTGGAAAAAGCCGTCACCTACCTGATGCCGGCCCTCCTGGTGCTCCTGCTCGTGCTCGTGGGCTACGCCATGACCACCGGCCACTTCATGAAAGGACTCGTTTTTCTCTTCACGCCCGACTTCACCCATTTTTCGAGGACCAGCATGCTCACGGCCATGGGCCAAGCGTTTTTCAGTCTGAGCCTGGGCATGGGCACCATCATGATCTACGGCTCATATCTTCCCAAAGACGTCTCCATCGCCGGAACCTCCGTGGCGGTCGCCCTCTCCGACACTATGGTCGCCCTCATTGCCGGCATGGCGATCTTTCCGATTGTCTTCGCAAATAACCTCATACCAGGAGCCGGACCCAGTCTCATTTTTGAAACCATTCCCGTGGCCTTCGGCCACATGGCTGGGGGAACGTTGTTCGGGACACTCTTTTTCATCCTGCTCCTGATTGCGGCCTGGACTTCATCCATTTCATTGGTTGAACCGACGGTAACCATGCTGATCGAAAAGTTCAACGTGACGCGCCGTGCGGCAGCGGCTTGGACAGGTTTGGTCACGTGGTGCCTGGGCATCGGCACGGCCTTTTCGTTCAACCTGTGGTCAGACGTCACGGTCCTGGGGATGACCTTTTTCGACCACCTCGATTTCCTCACCTCGAATCTCATGCTGCCGTTAGGCGCGATCTGCATGGCCATCTTTGCCGGCTGGGTGATGTCCGAACACATGAGCCGTGAAGAACTCAACATGAACAGTGAAACAGGCTATTTCATCTGGAAAATCTCGATCCGCGTCATCGCCCCTATTGCCGTCTTGATTGTCCTCCTTCACGTCATCGGCCTGTTTTGAAGACCCGGGAAATTCGGGTTTCGCTCCGGGAACTCGACGACACCCAGCCGGAGCACATCGTCGGGCCGGATATCTCCACCCAGTGGCGAAATTGGAAATGGCTATGACTTGCTATGTTTTTGCTATGACTTGCTATGTTTTTGCTATGGTTTGCTATGGTTTTGCTATGTCTTGCTATGATTTTGTTATGAATTGCTATACTTTGCTATGAATTGCTATGAAATAGTTATGGTTAGCGATGTTTTTGCTATGCTTTGCTATGGCCCGTCTCTTTCCCCTCCTTCAGAATCTATCGGCTTTCTCCCAATCAACCTGAGATTCACCTCCTTGTACGGGTTCACTGCTGTTTGTTGCTTATGTGCGAGGCTTCTGTTAATGTGAGGAACAGTCATGAACGTGCTCGTTTCCATTCACCACTGAGACAACCGTATGGCCTGGGAACCAAAAGATCCATGGGGTCAGCAGGGCGGGGCCGACCCCCTTGACGACGTCCTCAATAAAGCCAAAGAGCAGTGGCAGCGAATGAAGCCGACCCGGGGCATGAAGTCCATCGTCCTGGTCGTGGCGGCTATCCTGGTGCTCTCACAATCCGTGTTTAAGGTCGAACCCGACGAGGAAGGTCTCGTCAAGCGATTCGGCGACGTGGTGCGGACCGTCGAACCCGGACCCCACCTCAAAATCCCGTTCTTTGAAACCGTCGTCACCCCCAAGGTGCAAAAACTCCACCGCATCGAAGTCGGGTTTCGCACCAATGCCCGGGGCAGGGCGCAAATCGTCCCGCAGGAAGCGCTGATGCTGACCGGAGACATGAACATTCTCTCCGTGGAATTCATTGTCCAATACAAAATCAGCCAGGCCAAGGACTACCTGTTCAACGTGGCGAATATCGAAGAAACGATCCGGAAATCGGCCGAGGCCGCGATGCGGGAGGTTGTCGGCAAGAATAAAATCGACGAGGCGTTGACCGTGGGCAAAGCCGCGATCCAGGTCTCCACGCAGGAACTCCTGCAAAGCATCGTCGATGAGTATCAGGGCGGCGTCCAGATCGCCACCGTGCAATTGCTCGACGTCAATCCACCGCAGAAAGTGGCCAAGTTCTTTAAGGACGTGGCCAGTGCCAAGGAGGAACGCGAGCAATTGATCAACCAGGCCCATGGGTACCGGAACGACATCATTCCCAAAGCCAAGGGCCAAGCGGCACAGGACATCAATGAAGCCAAAGGCTATGCCCAGGCGAGAATCGCGCGCGCCGAAGGTGAAGCCAACCACTTCCTGCAAACACTGGCGGAATACAAAAAAGCGAAAGGCGTGATCGGCAAGCGGCTGTATATCGAAACCATGGAAGACGTGCTCTCGAAGGTGGACAAGATCATTCTGGATTCGAAAGCCGCGGGCAACGTGCTGCCGTACCTCCCGTTGGAGCGATTGCAAAGAACGCCCGGCAAAAAGATGGAGGCCGCGCCCTGATGAAACAGAACCTGCTCGTCGGCATCATCGGCGTCCTGATTCTGCTGGTCGTGTTGGGGGCCTCTCCGTTCTTCATTCTCGACCTGACGCAAACGGCCATCGTCGTTCAGCTCGGTAAACCCAAGCGGACCGTGACCGAACCCGGGCTCAAATTCAAACTGCCGTTTGTCCAGGAAGTCCGGTACTTCGACAAACGACTCCTGGATTACGACGTGCCTGCACGTGAAGTCATCACCCAGGATAAGAAAACCATCCTGATCGACAACTTCGCCAAGTGGAAAATCGTCGATCCCTTGGAGGTCTACAAGGCGTTCCAGACGCAACGAGGGGCGCTGCAACGGCTGGACGACATTATCTATTCCGAAATGCGCGTGGAACTGGGCCGGCACGAGCTGTCGGAAATCGTCTCCGCGAACCGTTTGTTAATCATGTCCGAGGTGGCCAAACGCTCCAATGAAAAAGCCTCGAAATACGGCCTGGAAGTTTTGGACGTCCGCATCAAACGCGCGGACCTGCCCGAGCAGAACGCCAAGGCCGTGTTTGACCGGATGCAGGCCGAACGGGAACGGATCGCCAAACAATACAAAGCCGAGGGCGCGGAGGAAGCGCAAAAAATCCGCTCGGACGCCGAAAAAGACCGGGAAATTCTCCTGGCCGAGGCATATAAGACCGCCCAGGAAATTCGCGGTGAAGGCGACGCCAAAGCCTACAAAGTATACGCCGACGCGTATCGTCAGGACCCGAAATTTTTCGAATTCGTTCGATCCATGGAAGCCTATCGCAAAACGTTCTCCACGGACACGACCATGGTGCTCAGCCCCGACTCCGAATTCCTGCACTTCCTCAAAAAACGCTGAATGAACATTTTTGAGATTGTGGATCACTGATTTCGGATTGCTGATTTTTTCTCAATCCAAAATCCACAATCGGCAATCCGCGCCTCCTCTCATGGCCAATCAAGACCATCTTGATCTGTTACTGCAAGGGCTGGAAGTCTGGAACAAATTTCGACGGACTCAACCAACCGTCCGGCCCGACCTCCGGAGCGCCGACCTGTCGGGATATGATTTCACAAGAATGGATTTTGCCGGGTGCGACCTGACCGGCACGGATTTGTCCGACGCCTACTTGCTCCGGGCCAACCTGGAAGAAGCCGATCTGACCGGAGCCAATCTCACGGAAGCGGACGTCATCGAAGCCAACCTGCTGAAAGCAACTCTCACCAACGCGACGCTCGTCATGGTGGACCTGAGTGGAACCGGCTTGATCCGTGCGAACCTCGCAGGCGCGGACCTCTCCAAGGCCAACTTGACGCGCGCCTCATTGCCGTGGGGAAATTTACAGGGATGCAGGTTGACGCACACCAACCTGAAAATGGCTGACCTGCGAGAAGCCGATCTCACGGAAGCGGACTTGACCGAAGCCAATCTCCAGGACGCTTCCCTGACCGGGTCCATCTTTCAACGCGCCAACCTCAAGGGCGCCAAAAACGTCTCCGTGGAGTACCTCGGTAAAGCCAGGACGCTTTTTCAAGCCATCCTCGATCCTCAGTTTCAAGAAGAAATTGAAAAGACCTACCCGCACCTGCTGAGGCAACCCACTGCCTCCTTCCGTCATTCCTGACATTTCCCCTTCCGTCATTCCCGACATTGTTAATCGGGAATCCAGAGTCTTTGTTTTTTCTTGTCTGTCATCCTTGCGAAAGCGAGGATCCAGGATTTTTCTCTTCACGAAAGAGTGAAAAGACAAAACCACTGGATCCCCGATCGGGTCGGGGATGACAGAGGAAGAAGATCGGGGAGGCCAGAAGGGGTAGGGGAACGACCTGCGGGTTACCCCGCGTCTTTCATGTATCGCAGGGGGCCGCTCCATGAGTGCGCCTGATCAGCACCAGCCGGCCAAGCAGCCGTTCGGGAGGATTCATTGGCGGGGCAACCAAATCGACTCGCGGACCGACACCCTGCACGAGACGAAGACCTTCGGAAGTCTGCACAAACCCTTTGGCTCGCAGTACATGGTGCGATTGAATCCTGCGAACCAGCGTCTCGGGATCGATACCCGACTCTATGAGACATTCTTCCGCCTCAAACGACTCATGCGTATGCGGCTCATGTGTCCGCGGCTTTCCGGCTCGCATAGAAAGATTCCCTGCATCAGGCAGAAACAGCACCGGCGTGCTGACGCGAGCCTGAACAGCCGGGACAATGGGCGTCCCCGGAGCCAAGCCTTGCACCCGTTCCTGAACCTGATCGCGCCGGTCCGACGGCACGAGATCCAATTTATTCAGGATCAGCAGGTCGGCTGATGAGACCTGCTGTTCAAAGGTCCCTTCCAAGTCACGCTTTTCCGCAACCTGTTCGGCGTTCACCACCACCGCCGAAAGACATTCGCCAACCCATTCGGACACGGGTTCTCGCCAGAAATTCAGAAGCGTGTCAAAGGGCAGAGCCACACCGGACGTTTCGACGACAACGCGATCAGGATGCACCTCTTCCCTGATCTGCTGAAGCGTTGTCACGAATTCGTCTGAGAGTTTGCAACAGACGCATCCGCCTTCCAATTCGACGTAATGTTGGCCGGCCTGATTTCCCAACAGGGCCTGATCGATTCCCAGTTCACCGAATTCATTCGACACGACCGCCATCCGCACACCCTGCTCTTGCGCCTCTTCAAGCAGGTGCCGAACGAGCGTGGTTTTTCCCGCACCCAAAAAGCCGGACACGACCAGCGCCGGCACACTGTTTCCGGTAGCCGGCACGTCACCTGCCGGCTTTTGGGAATCGAGCGATGACGTAGAGCTGTCTCGTGAAACCATGTGTTTCCACACACATACACCCCTCTCCCATTTCCTGCATTAAGCGGGAAATAGGGAGAGGGCTGGGGTGAGGGGGGCTACCACACGCCTCACCCGCGTCTTCAACCACCCTCACCTTCATCTTCTCCCATCAAGGGAGAGGAAATTTTATTGACAACCACAACCGACCTTTATAAGAATGCCTGAATGGACGCGCCTTCGTCACCCTCATCAGACCTTCCGTCGGAGACCAACCTGCCCGACCGCCAATGCACGTGGTGCCAAGTCACCATGACGAAACGCCTCGTGGCCGACGGTCGCTTCATTCATTACACCTGCCCGTCCTGCCTTTTTCAACATACCAGCAAGATTCCTAATGCCTGACGCATAGGGCCTATCCCTACAATACACCTCCCTAGAACAAATTCGACACGATGCGCGTGCCGCCGACCCACGTGCCGATGACGCTGCCAACGGTGGGAAACAAAAAGGCCAGAAATACCCGTAGCATGCGGCTTTGCCACCATCGCCAGGGATTGATCACGTCCTCGGCCACGGTCTGAATTTCCCGCACAATGGGTGGTTGCATATAGGCTTGGACAAACGCCGTCACGTACCCGACCCCAATCACCGGCGTCAGGCTCGTAAACGGAGCCCCGGCCACGGCTACGATAATCGTGAACGGGTGCGCCCAGGCCAGCAAGGCCCCCAAGCCACTGGGTACGCCGTTTGCCACAATCCAAAAGAGGGCATTGTCGCCGGCCGCCGCGGCTCCCTTTTGATAGCCGATCAGGGCAATGGAACCGACGATGATTGCCGGAATCGCCCACCCGATCCATTTCCACGCCGGTGACGTGGGCGGAATCACGTCCAGACTATCCAGGTCGGCTTGCCGCTTACCCTGGAGGATGGTTTTAATCCCTTCCACGTGTCCGGCACCGACCACCGAAACGATCGTCTTGCCTTCGGCCCGAAGCGTCTTCTCCGCCAAATAGCGGTCCCGCTCGTCGATCAACACCGTTTTCAACGTAGGGACTTCC
Source organism: Nitrospira sp. SB0677_bin_15 (assembly GCA_009842645.1). Classification (GTDB taxonomy): domain Bacteria; phylum Nitrospirota; class Nitrospiria; order Nitrospirales; family UBA8639; genus Bin75. The sequence goes on from VYFB01000112.1 coordinate 19,162, forward strand.
CTGCCCAATTCCTGCATCATCTCCGATAGCACGTCCTGCTTTCTCAATTCCTGCAACGACTCTTCGCTCACGGGCTTGGTGTCAAAGATTCCCACAATCAGCGATGACACCAACATGCTTTTCTTGAAGAACGGGGTGGACCGCCAGGCCCGCCGCATGGTCACGCGAACGTCGCGGTCGCAGAGGGCAATGGGAATACCGAATTTTTTGGCCACGTTGATGGCTTCCAACATCTCGGTACCGGGCAGGACGCCAAGCTGATCCCCCAATCGTTTTTGATAGGAGGCCAATAGGACGTTGACCAACATGGTGCTGAGCTGTTTCTTTCGGATGACCTCTTTGAGGTCGAACGCCTCCCATTTCTGCTGCTGGGACAGGGCTTCGTACCGGCGGGCATCCAGTTCCACGCAGACCGCATTCGGCCGTTCCTCTTCAATAACGGCGCGAACCAGATCCACAGACTCTTGTGACACGTGAACCGTCCCGACCAGGATAATCGTTTTGTCCTCAACGGCCAGGACGTGGACTTCCGGAGAAGAGCGGGCCGTGCCTGGAGCGATCTTTGAAGGCGGCACGGCCTCCTGCCCATTACTGGCTTCCATTGTCACACCGCAAACGGCTTGGAATCTTACAAATCCAACATGTACGTGACATTATCTCCCCCGAACGCTTTGACTTTGCCTTCGATCATCTTTTCGTTTTGACTGTAGACTCTCACGGTCACGTCCTGGAGTCCCGTCAGTGACTTCATTTGCTGCATTAGCATCAGCACGATCTTTCGGCCACGGTCCCGGTCCACGGCCAGCCGCCGGTAAAATTCTTCGGACACGTGCAGTTGCAGCAGGTCTCCCTTGACCAACACGTCTTCCACGGCTCCGGTCTGGCCCAATTGCGCGCGTATGCGCTCGGCAATTTGTTCATCCGTCATGGGTTGACTCATATCATTGAAAATTTCCCCCTCACTCGCGCCTTAACCCACCCTCACCTTAATCCTCTCCCATCAAGGGAGAGGAAAGGAACCTCTGATTAAGTGCACTATCGGGCGCAGGGCTGCGTTGTGTCCTCGC
>VYFB01000081.1 GCA_009842645.1 Nitrospira sp. SB0677_bin_15
TCTCCCCATTGTGGGAGAGGGTTGGGGTGAGGGGGGAAAAGGGGAGGTAGAGCGTCTTTGTAGGGTCGCATCTTATGCGGCCAAGAAGCGTCATGAGATGACTCGGCTACAACGACAAAAAAGGAACGGAAGGCTTGTCCTCGCTCAGCGAAAAGACGTTACAAGGCAAACGAATCGTCCTCTGCGTCACGGGCAGCATTGCGGCCTATAAGGCCGTGCCCCTGCTTCGGACGCTGGTCGATGACGGGGCGCAGGTGTCAGTGGTCATGACGCCGTCCGCCACGCAATTCGTGTCGCCGCTGACTTTCGAAGTGCTGTCCGGGCGGCCGGTGCTGCAACGACTCTTTGCAGGTGACCAACCCATGCCGCACCTGCGGGCGACGAAAGACGCGGACCTGGTTCTCGTGGCCCCGGCCACGGCGAATTCCCTGGCCAAATGTGCGCTGGGTTTGGCTGATGACCTGCTGGGTACGTTGTTCGTGTCCGCACGATGTCCCGTCGTGATGGCCCCGGCCATGGACGTCGAAATGTGGGGCCATCCGGCAGTGGCAGCGCATACGCGAACGTTGCGCGAGCACGGGGTTGTGGTGCTGGAACCGGAGGAAGGTTCGCTGGCGTCCGGACTGACAGGGAAAGGTCGGTTGCCTGCCGAACACGTGATTCTGGATGCGGTGCGTTCCCGTCTGGCTCTTCAGCGTGACTGGTCCGGCCAACGGGTGCTCGTCTCGGCTGGCCCTACGCGGGAACCGATTGATGCGGTTCGCTTTATCACGAATGCCTCATCCGGAAAGATGGGCTACGCGATGGCGAAAGCCGCGGCCCAACGGGGAGCGGAGGTGGTACTCGTCAGCGGACCTACGGCGTTGCCGGCTCCCCCCAACGTGACGTGTGTCCCTGTGTTGACGGCTGAAGAGATGCATCAGGAATTGGAAGCCCGGTTCGCCTGGGCCACCGTGCTGGTGATGACGGCCGCGGTCGGGGATTTCCGGCCCCGGCGTCCCTCATCCGAAAAGATCAAAAAACACGAATGGACCGGCGAGCCCTTGGAACTGGAGCGGACTCCGGACATCCTGCAAGCGTTGTCACGGAAACGGACGCACCACGTGCTCGTCGGCTTTGCCGCGGAATCCGGGAGCCTGCTCGACAACGGCCGCAAGAAACTGCATCAAAAAGACCTCGATTTGCTGGTCGTGAACCGTATTACAGGGCCGCAATCAGCATTCGGCAACGAGACCAATGAAGTCATCCTCCTGCCTCGTCACGGAACACCCATCGAAGTCGAACGCCTGCCGAAACGTGTCCTCGCCGATCGCATTCTGGATACAATCCGCGAACAGTGCATCAGTGCCTCATCCAAAACCGAGGCACCATGGATGGCCGGGTTCGGCGGGCTCTCCGACCTCTCGGACGAAAATCGCCGTATCCTCACTGTCATTGAACAGGAATTCGAAACCCTCTCCCCCGAAGACCTCAGATGATCCTCGACATTTTTGCCCAATATTGAATACTTTTTAAGCAATTATGCATCATTATTGAGATGTTTTGTATTCATTTTAGTGTAATTTTGCATATTTTCGTCATCAAATATAGGCCGAATCGTGAAGAAAAAGAACGAAAAGTGTCACCAGGACATTGACTTGTGAATTAAGTTGTTTTTTAATAAATCAACACTAACTTTCAAGGGTCATTCCTCATGTCCAAATACAAGCCTTTGACCGTTCATCTGCGTGGGTCGGGTCAAGCATCCGTGTCCATGACGTTCGATACAATCGAGCACGTCGTCGGAGCGAAACTGCCGACGTCGGCCTACAAATATCGGGCGTGGTGGTCCAACAATCCGACAAACAGTGTGATCACCAATGCTTGGCTCGATGCGGGATACAAGACGGTGAACGTGGATATGCCAGGCCGCAAACTGGTATTTCGAAAATTCTTGCCGGATGAGCCATCAACCGAAACAGGGAATGGACGACAGGTTCAAAATCGGGCCTCCGAAGCGGTGGGTGCCGATTTTTTCTCACGCGTTTTCGGCGCGCTCAAGGGCACGGTGACAATCGTACCGGGTACGGATTTGACGTCGCCTGTCGGCGAGGACTGGGACGCCGCGCGATAGTCGGCAATGCTTGTCTTTCTGCTCGATACCTGCGCGATGATTTGGATCGCGAACGGCGATCGCTTGCGAGAACCGGCCGCGAGCGAATTACGGAAGGTGCCCGACCCCGGCGCACGGCTTGTGGTGTCCCCAATGACCGCATGGGAAATCGCCATGCTCGTAGCGAAGGGGAAAATGGCGCTCGCGAGTAGTCCCGATGTCTGGTTCGAGCGTTTCTGCAAGTTGCCGGGTGTCACGTTGGCGGAGATGCCGCCTTCAATGCTGGTCGCGTCAGCCAATCTTCCCGGCGGGCCACCCAACGACCCGGTTGATCGCATTCTCGTCGCGACGGCACGGGAGTTTGGATATACGCTGGTGACGCGCGACCGGCACGTGCTGGAGTACGGTCGCCACGGTCATGTACGAGTCATGGGGTGCTAACGTAATGCAATGCGCCCAGCCTGCCCCGCTTCCACCCCAGGACAAACCCAAACCCTTTTTATGCAACAAGTTGAAGGCAGCAACCCGCTTTGCTAGAGTAGAAGACCAAGTCCCTCAAGTCTGGATCAGAACGCCACTGGAGCTTCGGCAAAAGAGATGGGCACGCTGAGTTTTGATACACATACGTTCGTGAAGCGCCTGACACAGGCGGGCATGCCGGAAGCCCAGGCCGAAGTGCTGGCAGACTCCCAGGCGAAACTGATTGACGAGAAACTCTCTACCAAGTACGACTTGAAGGAACTGGAAACCCGGCTGACCCACGAAATGAAGGAACTGGAAA
>VYFB01000145.1 GCA_009842645.1 Nitrospira sp. SB0677_bin_15
ACGTTCACGTGCGGCTTCTTCCGATCAAATTTCGCCTTCGCCATCTGCCCCTCCCAAACACGTCGTCCCCGATGGAAACCACCTCATCCCCACGGAAGACGAGCAATTCTGGAATCTAGTAAATAGACCTCATGGATATTTCAGTGATATTTCAGCGGGATAATGGAGCCCACGACGCGGATTGAACGCGTGACCTCGTCCTTACCAAGGACGTGCTCTACCAACTGAGCTACGTGGGCCTTGTGAATGGAGACGTGAATTCCTGTATCCCTGGCCAGGACAACCGCGTCACGCTTCAAGCGTCCGCTGGAGCGGGCGACGGGATTTGAACCCGCGACAGCCAGCTTGGAAGGCTGGAACTCTACCACTGAGCTACGCCCGCCACCGTTGTTTTTGAATTCACCGTCGGCCTTATTCACTCCTTTGACTTAAAAGGCCAGTAATGAATATCCGGTCACACACGTTTCAATATGGTGGGCAGGCAAGGATTCGAACCTTGGAAGCCGACGGCAGCAGATTTACAGTCTGCCCCCTTTGTCCACTCGGGTACCTGCCCGTTCAGCAACCCAATCGTTCGGCAGTCCCTTCCTACGTCAATAAAATCAAGGGAAGATGTAAAGCGGGGATACAAGACAAAACCCAATTTTTCCTGCAACACAGGTAAAAATTGGCATTTCGAGCATTTCTTTTTAAAGACCGTTAAGGACCGACCCCACCAAACAGAAAATTATATATACGGATCATGGGTCCGTCAAGCGAAAAAGTTGAGGGAATTGGCAGCCATTGTCCCCGGTTGACAGGCTTTTTCCAAGACTCCTAGCATGGCCGCCATGGCACGACCGAAACCGGTTTCTTCGACGCCGACCGGACGGGCATTCATCCGGCTGGTCCTCCACCTGACGACCTGCCTCATTCTGGGCACAAACCTCCTGGCGTTCGCCGCGCCGCAGCCATCCGGGACAGGCAGTTTTTCAGGCGGGCTGGCCACGGTTTCGACACCCGATGGACTCATCATTTATTGTGAAATCGCCGATACGCCGGCCAAACGGAGTCAAGGCCTGATGTTTCGAACGCGCATGGCCCCGGATCGAGGCATGCTGTTCACTTTCCCTGAGTTTCAAGAGCCCGGCTATTGGACGTTCTGGATGAAGAACACCAAAATGCCTTTGGATATTCTATGGCTGGATCAGGACGGGACCATCGTTCACATCGAACGGTATGTCCCCGTCTGCACGAGAACTGACAACCTCTGTCCCCGCTACAGGCCGAAAACGGCTGCAGTCCAGGTCCTGGAACTGGGTGCGGGGCAAGCCGCGACACTGAACCTGAACGTCGGCACCCAACTCACGATCGAACTGCCGAAATAGCGCGCTCACGAATGTTCCCATTCCCGAACGCGTTTGGCTGAGATGACGCCATCCACCCGCCCGATGCCTTCGAGCGCGAGTTCCAGGTGGCGGGTATCGGAAATTTCGATCATGAAGTCCAGAATCGCCTTTCGATCTTCGCGAGTCGTAATTTCCGCGCGGCTGATGTTGGCCTTGGAAGCGGCAATAGCTGACGACACGTTGGCCAGCACGCCGGGACGATCAAAAGTCAGCACGCAGACCTTGACCGAATGCTTCTCGTCAACCGTGGAGGGCCATTCCACTTCAACCAGGCGATCATATTCATAATCCATGATCTCCAGCTTGGGACAGCCCTTCGCATGGATCGTCAGCCCGCGCCCACGAGTCATGTAGCCCAATATGGGATCACCCGGAACCGGCGCACAACATTTCGATAACTGCATCAGGACGTCGCGCCCACCCATAACCTTGACGGGCTTCAAGGGGCCTTGGGCCGAGGCCGTCTTGGGCACCCGGGGCTCTTTGTCTTTCGCAGATCCCGTATCCGGCGACACGAGCCAATTGACCAGTCGCGCGGCGGACAGGCGGCCGTATCCGACCATCCGGGTCATCTCATCGACGGATTCGTAACCTCGCTCGACGGCAACTTGGGACAGCCGGTCCACTTGCCCCAACTGCGTGGAGGAAAGTTCCCGGCGACGAAATTCGCGTTCAAGTAATCGACGCCCCAATTCCAATCCTTGCTTTTGCTCTTCACCCTTCAAAAAATGTTTGATTTTCGCTTTCGCCCGGGACGTGCTAACAAACTTCAACCACTCTTTCTTCGGGACCTGGGTCGACGAAGTCAGAATTTCCACGGTATCACCGCTGGTAAGAGCTTGGCGAAGAGGGACGATCTTTCCATTCACTTTTGCCCCCACGCAATGATCTCCGACCTGCGTATGAATCGCATAGGCAAAATCCACCGGCGTGGAACCGAGCGGTAGTTCCTTCACTTCGCCCTTCGGCGTGAACGCGAAGACCACGTCGTGAAAGACGTCCAGGTGAAACAGGTCAAGTTTGACGGAATCCATGAACTGGCGGTTGTCGGACAGGTCCCGGTGCCACTCCACGAATTGCCGGAGCCAACTGAAGACCTTCTCGTCGCGCTCGTCGACCTTCACCTGCTCCTTGTACCGCCAATGCGCCGCCACTCCATATTCGGCAAGACGATGCATTTCTTCCGTACGAATCTGAAACTCCACGTGATCGCCCTGCGGTCCCAGCACCGTGGTATGCAGTGACTGATAGAGATTGGTGCGCGGCGTGGCGATGTAATCCTTGAAACGCTCAGGCACCGGCGGCCAGGCTTCATGCACGACGCCGAGAATCGTATAACAATTGATCTTGGCGTCGGTGATCACGCGAATCGCCACCAGGTCGTGCACTTCCTCGAATGTAATGCCCTGGCTCTCCATCTTCTGATGAATGGAGTACAGGTGTTTGGGACGCCCGACCACCCGACCAGGCAACCCGGCCTTGGCCAACGCATCCACTGTGTCCTGAATGATCGACTGGACGTAATCCTGCCGTTCCTCATCCCGTTGCGCCACCCGAAGCTTCAACATGGAATACGCTTCGGTCTTGAGGTACTGAAAGCACAAATCTTCCAGTTCCTGTTTCATCCCGCTCATGCCTAGCCGGTTGGCCAGCGGCGAATAAATTTCCAGGGTCTCCTGCGCGATCTGCTTTTGCTTTCTCTCCGGCAAATGGCCCAGCGTCCGCATGTTATGCAAACGATCAGCCAACTTGATAAAGACCACCCGGATGTCGTCAGCCATCGACAACAGCATCTTCCGGAAATTCTCGGCCTGTTTCTCTTCATACGTCCGGAACGGGATTTGACCGATCTTCGTCACCCCTTCCACGAGGTGCGCGACCTCATCCCCGAAATGCGTCTGCAACTCTTCCTGAGTCGCCACGGTATCTTCCAACGTATCGTGGAGAAGCCCGGCTACGATGGCAGTCACGTCCAGCTTGAGGAAAGTCAAAATACCGGCCACGGCCAGCGGATGTTGCAAATACGGCTCGCCGGACCGGCGAGTCTGCCCCTCATGCGCCCTCGCCGAAAACTCATACGCGCGACGGAGCAACGCCTCATCGGCGCTTGGATAACAACTCTGCACCTCCCGGACTAAATCATCGATTTCTGTAACGCTGGTTACCGACATCAAAAGTCTTCCTATACGTGCTCACTCATTTATTGACACCCTCCTCTCCCTGACCACCCTCACCTTTATCCTCTCCCATCAAGGGAGAGGAAATCCTATCTCCCATTTCCTGCATTAAGCGGGAAATAGGGAGAGGGCCGGGGTGAGGGGGTGACTCACTAACCGACCCGTACGTCACGCAGCCGGAGTTGAATGCGGCTTGAGCCTTTCCATTCATTCAACTCGGGGGTGAACACCGCGTCGATCTGCCCGCTACCCTCATCGATGGTGTCTGCCAAGCTTCCCATCCGAAAACCGATACTGTCCAGAGGAACGGACCCGGGCTGGCGAAGGACCAACTTCAAGTGATTCTCCCCGACCACCCGTTTCTCCAACACCGAAATCCCTCGACTCATCAAGGTCGGTTCGGGATTACCCGTGCCGAAAGGTTCCAGACGCTCCAGTTCCCGGACCAGGGGAAATTGTATCGCGGCAAGCCCAACCTCTGCATCCACGTCCACGCTGGGAACCAGTTGTGCGCCATCCAGCAATCCCTCGACGGCTTCCTCAAACCTGTGTCTGAAACCGGCAAACGCTTCCTCCCTGACCGTGAGACCCGCGGCCATGGGATGCCCGCCGAAGGCCACCAGATCCGGTTCACAGTGCTGCAAAGCCCGGCACACGTCGAAGCCGGCCACGCCCCGGACCGACCCCTTGCCGATCCCCTGCGCGTCGAACGTCACCACGACCGCGGGCCGGTGATAGCGTTCCACCAATCGCGCAGCGACGATGCCGATCACTCCAATATGCCACCCCTTCGCACTGACCACAATCGCGGGTCGCGGGTCCCCGGCTTGTGCCATCGCCTCACGTGTCATCTCTTCTTCAATCTCTCGCCGGTGGCGGTTCAGGTTCTCCAATTCCTGGGCGAGTTGAAGCGCCACTGGTTCGGACTCCGTCGTGAGCAACCGGACACCCAACTCGGCATGGGCCAATCGCCCAGCCGCATTCAGGCGCGGGGCTACGCGAAACCCGATCGTGCCGGCTGAACACGTCCCGTTCAAACCCAAATCCCGGGTCAGCGCCCGGATTCCGCAGCGCGTGCCTTGAGCCACCTGGGCCAACCCGTCCCGGACCAGGGTCCGGTTCTCATCCGTAAGCGGAACCAGATCGGCGATGGACGACAACGCCACCAGGTCACGGTAGGGCTCCACCGACGTACCAGCGGGCCGGTATTTCTGCACAAAAGCTTCGGCCACCTTGTAGGCCAAGCCACCGGAACATAACCCACGAAACGGATAGGCGGAATCCGGGCGATACGGATTGATGAATGCTAACGGCTCCGGCATGCGGGATTGAAGTTGATGATGATCGGTGACAATGACGTCCATGCCCAAGGAGCGGGCGAGTTCGATCTCCTTGTACGAGGTGGTGCCACAGTCTGCGGTGAGTAACAGGGAAACGCCACGCCCGGCGAGTTTCCGAATAGCTCCTTCATGAAGGCCGTATCCTTCCTCCTGCCGGTGAGGGATATAGACCTCGGCTTGAGCACCCATGCTTCGCCAGAACAGGAAGTGCAGGCTCGTGGCCGCCATCCCGTCAACGTCATAGTCCCCGTAAAAGCAAATCCGCTCTCCGCGTTGAATGGCCAGGTGAAGCCGGTCGATAGCCCGTTCCACATCCGGCAGCAAGAACGGATCATGGGTCAAGCCGCCGGAAGAGGCAAGCCAGGCTTTTGCCTGCTCCGGCTCCACCACGCCGCGGCCACACAAGACCGTCGCAGCCAGGGGCGAAACACCCAGGGCTCCGGCCAGGGCCGAGACCTGTTGTTGAGCGATCGACCGTACCTGCCAATGTAGGGGCGACCGTGCTCGCCAATTCGAGGATTGCATCGTCATACGCGCAGGTTCACTGCTAGTGGAGGACCCATAAACGGCAATGATGGTGGAAAAAAGAAAGGAATGCAGGGACGACCGGCCGGTCGTCTCTACTCTCCCCCTTTCTGGACGTAATTCTTGACGAACTCGGCGGCGTTTTCTTCCAGGACCTCGTCGATCTCCTCGACCAACTGATCGATGTCTTCCTGGAGCTTCTTGCCGCTTTCAATGACCTGGGGATTCGGCTTGACTTCCTGAGCCTGTGAGGAATTTTTAGCTGCCCCGGATTTCCGTTCCTGCTTTTCCATGGTCCTTCCTCCCGGTTTTCAAGGAGAGACGCACCTCATAAATAGAGGAACCTCTGATTAAGTGCACTATTGGGCGCATGGCTGCGTTGTGTCCTCGCTCAACCCTCACCTATCTCGATGATAAGCTTCGGGTTTCGCTCCGGGACGCCTTGCCCTGCATCCCGCTATCACACTTAATCAGAGGTTCCTAGAATAGCCCAGCCTCTCGAAGGGGTCAAGACACCGGATTGTATGTGTTCAGTTATTCCCTTCGACTTCACACTTACAGGGTGCACGCTTCCTTCGACTTCGCCCCTGCGGGCTACGCTCAGGACGAACGGAAGGGAGATGCTCCCGTTCGCCCTGAGCGTAAGGCGCCTCGCGCCTGAAGTCGAAGGGTCAGGTCAGTTTCCGCGAAAACCGAAAGGCTCGTTGGGTCAGGATTCGCTTGCGCCGTTCGTCGAGGTCCACGTCCCGGACCAGCCAGCCTTTGACCGTCATTCGAATCCCGGAACCATGGCCATGGCGGGAGAAGGTGATGGTCAGAAAATATTCGCGAGTGCGGGTACCCGGGTAGACCCACTGACGCCAACTGGTCTTGTGGGCTATGTCGTACATCGAACCGTCCCGTGTCTTGTTGAGATAACGATTGACCCTCCGGGACTTCCAGCCTGACAGGACCTGTTTGCCCCGTGGGTGGCTGAACGTGTCAGGGCTGTCGTGCGGATCTCGGGGATGGTCATACAAACCCCGGTATGCCGTGCCCACGCGCCCCCCGTCATGATCAGGCCAGTGGCAACTTCCCAGGGCGATGGTGAAGGGTTTGGCGTGCGACGCGGACAAAGGCAGCCGTTTGGGCAGCGTGCGGATACTCGCGGAGCGGAGGATTTCCCAAGCCTTCACGTCGGCACGCCACCGCTCGAAGTAGGCGCGATACATCCTGCCCGGCCTCAACCCCTTGAACGTGAAACTCTTGCAGAAACGATCTTGTGACACAGCGGGAAACGGACGTTCCCAGTCGGCACGCCGGATCAGTCGCACCCGGACTTGGCGACCGGAACCATCGCACAAGCGCACCCGCGCGTTTGCAGGCTTGTGCATGTCCCGTTCCAGCGTCCCCACCCAAAGGCGCATGCTGCCGGTCGTCACCCGCGTGGCATAGCAATGGAACTCACTCAACCCCTGATAATACCGATTCACCATGGCAATACCCATAGGGGCGACCGGCCAGTCGCTCCTACACCCCACCCAGGACAGGCGTTGACAATTCCCCCTCACCCCGGCCCTCTCCCACCGTGTGGAGAGGGGGTCTCTTCTTTTCCCCTCCTTTGTAAAGGGAATTATATACATTTCTAGACAAATGGTCCTACTCCCCTTTTTTGATTTGTGCATCCCGTTGTACATCGGCCACCTGAAAGATGACCCTCGCAATCACGTCAGGTGACACATCAATCGGCTCAATGATTCGTGTTACAGGACGGCCTCGTGGACGCTTGGGCTTCGGAGGTTTTGGGGATTTAGGAGATTTCATTATGTGTTAAGTGCTTCCCATATCGGACTTGTTCGCACCGACGCTGAGCCATATCCCTTGCTCGTCCTGCCTTCTGTAAATCTTTCATCCAACCCTCTTTCTTGATTTGATTGTGGAGCCCTTTCATAGTCAAGCGGTCGCTTTTCTTTCCGTTGCATGGCCTACACAGCAAAATACGGTTTGAAATATCATTCGACCCACGATCCGAACGCGGGGTCAAATGGTCAAGTTCCATAAATGGAATTTCCAATTCACGACCACATCCAGCACAAATCACTAAACCCGTTGTCAAACTTTGCGCTTCGGCTAAATGCTGAACAATCTCATCACGAGATAGTTTTTGCCACGACTCTAACGCTAATCTTTGCTTAGTAGGAACCGATAGGTATGACGTAGCGGTTTCTCCGCCATCTGTACGACTCGGCGGTTCTTTGGAGTAGGTAAGACGACCGCTTGGAAATATTTCTCCTTGAGAATAACCGGATGGATCTTCAAGTTTTTCTTGTTGAAGCCGTTGAACTACAGCATCATACGCCCCGTCCCACAAGTCAATTCCAACCCACAGTCTCTTATGTCGTTCTGCCGCAACAAGTGTTGTTGCGCATCCAGCAAATGGATCTAAAACAATGTCACCTTCATTACTACTTGCCAAAATAATCCGTTCATAGAGAGATAGTGGTTTTTGTGTCGCATATCCATATCGCTCACTCGATGTATTTGGTATTTTTGGAATATCGTCCCAAATAGATTGAGTACGTGGACCGTGCAATTCGTCTAAATAAACTTTCTTTCCATCTAAGCGGGGGCATCCGTTCTTTTTCACAAGTATCCGCCCGTCAACCCACATTCGCTCTAAATCGTCGATCTCATAAGCCCAACCCCTTGTCGGGCCTGGTGTGGTGCCTCGCCACGTAAATTTACCTGAATTGCTATTTGGTCGTGCTGCTGTTAAATCATCACCCTTATATAATCTTCCATTACCATCAGGTCTGAAACGTGAGAGTTGTTGTGGAGAATACACAACCGTATAGGTATTATTCCATGTCCATTTTTTCCCACATGAATAAAACAACAAGGTGTCATGTATGCGGCCAAATTGATGACCAGAGTTATGGCTGGTATTCCGTTTCCAAACAATTTCATTTCTAAATTGTTTCTTTCCAAAAATCGAATCTAGCAACTCTTTCAAATAATGACTCGCTGTTGAGTCACAGTGTAAATACAGACTGCCTGTTGGTTTGAGTATCCTACGCATGGCTAATAACCGCACGGCCATAAAACAGAGAAACGCGCCCATGTCATCGCCGTAGGAATTACGACTCCCTTGTATGACATTCAGCACTTTAGGGTTGTCGTCTTTTAAGAGAGAAACCCATTCTTCGTGTACGTCCTCTTCCCATGACCAGCGATCTTGGAACCGACCGCCTTTTGCTAAACTATCTGGTGTTGCATGAAAATCCCTCCCCTTGTTAAACGGCGGGTCCGTCGCAATCAAATCCACCGAGTCGTCATTCATCGCCCGAAGGAAATCTAAATTATCTCCGTGAAAAAGTGTTCGATTGTTCCAATTTGGTGTTCCCATTACGCCGTCAATTCCTTATAGGGCAAACGCTTCCCCACGACACTATGAGCCAGAAATGTCATTTGCTCAATGGTATCTAACGGACGGATGTTATGTCGTCCAGCAAACTCGTCCACATAACGATGCAAATGTTTCGTGCTCATCTTGTGGAAGGTGCCATGATAGCCACGTTTCAGCATCGCCCAAAAAGATTCAATCCCATTCGTATGCGCCATCCCATCGACGTATTGCTTTGCCGAATGATTGACGGTTTGATGATCATAACCTAAGTCTTCTATGTCCCGATACGATCCATGATCATCCGTATAGAGGAGACTCCCTTTTTCCACGTGTTGTTCAATTTCAGACCACAAGGTGCCTTGATCAGTCCGAGTGACCGGCTTCGCGGCAATCTGTCCATCACGTGACCGCAACCCAAAGACAGCCTGTTTTCCCGTCGTCCCTCGCAATTTCTTGGGCTTTTTGCTTGCATGTTTATTCTTCTCTTTCCCGCCGATATAGGTCTCATCTACTTCGACGCGACCTGACAACACCGCTTGATCTTGATTCCAGGCTTGCCGGATCTTCTGCGCCATCATCCACGCCGTCTTTTGTGTCACTTTCAAATCCCGATGAAGTTTCATGCTGGAGACACCTTTGAGATTCGTGGACATGAGATAAAACCCAACCACCCATTTCCTCAACGGGAGGTTACTGGCTTGCATGACGGTGCCTGTTTTCACGCCGAAATACTTCCGACAAGCTCCGCAATGGTACGGCATGGGATTCTCTTTTGGAACAGGATCTGTTCTTGTTGAAGCGCAATATGGACAGGTTCGACCATTCACCCATCGAATCCCTTCAAACCACGCTCGCGCTGAGGCTTCATCCGGGAACCGATCCATCAATTCGACTAAGCTAATTCCGACTCGATACGACTTTCCTGGGGCTTTCTTCGGCATACTTATATCTCCTTTTTGGTTGTTTTGTTGTCTAGTAATGTACCAAAAATAGGAGTTACCGTCAAGGGTCTTCTGCTTGTATTTCTTCTACCTCTTCTATCCGGTCCCACAACTCTTGATAATATTCAGTCAATTCATCGTAGATCTTTTGTGCACGTCCTAAGTCTCCCCTACTCGCGCAATCCCGGAGGATCAAAAGATACGTTCTCCATAATTTCACTGCACCATCGACTCTAGTATCTGTTCGTAACCTGGCACTTTTAGAAATTGGTGGACACGGTATACGGTACTGCTCTAAATCCAGACGAAAATGCTGCAATGTCGTAACGAGTTCGGGCATGTCCTTATCATCAAAGAATGTGATGGACGCTATTTCAAAAGAAATCTTTTCACACCGCTCATGAAATTTTTGTCCCCAACGTACACCGGGCAATAGAAGTCGAACAGCGGGAGGAACGGTAAAGATTGCGTAAAATCCAGAAGCAACCAAACCACCCATCAACAGGGGGAATAAAAACGGTTCGATGTATGGATACATATTCATAATTGCCGTAATGTTTTCTTGATCGTGCAGAACGACAGCGCAAACAACCAGACTTCCTAATGAAGCTGCTACATTGATTATTTGTCGTAACATGTGGGGAAGATACAAAATACCAACAAAAGAGTAAACAATTACAATTTATGTCGGTATATTACGATCTTCACCATGCTGAATTTTCTAGCCGTCTAGGATTGTATATAATTCCCTTTGTAAAGAGGGGTGAAGGGAGGAAAAGAACCTGCTCGTCCCGTTCAAGCTCTCTATTCTGTCAACGAATGACTGAACTCATACACCACCCGTTCGTCCTGAGCGTAGCGCAGCAGCGCGAAGTCGAAGGAAGCGTAGCGGGGCTGCCAAATGAGGGAACTACGCCTTCAACGGGTCGTTACGGTACGATGAAGGAAATGATGAGGAGTGAGACGATATTGATGACTTTAATCATCGGATTGATCGCCGGACCGGCGGTGTCTTTGAACGGGTCACCCACGGTATCGCCCGTCACCGCGGCCTTGTGCGTTTCAGTACCTTTCAGTCCCTGTTCCTCGATGTATTTCTTGGCATTGTCCCAGGCCCCGCCCCCGCTGGTCATGGTAATGGCCAGGAACAGTCCCGTCACGATACTGCCGACCAATACGCCGCCCAGGGCCGCGGGGCCTAACAGCACACCAACCACAATCGGCGAAATCACGGGAATAATGCCGGGCACCAGCATTTTTTGAAGGGCGGATTGAGTCACGATATCCACGCACGTGCCGTATTCCGGTTTTTGCGTACCTTCCATAATCCCGGGGATCTCCCTGAATTGCCGCCGGACTTCTTCTACGACCAACCCACCGGCCTGACCCACGGCCTTCATGCACAGCGCCCCGAAGATAAACGGCAGCATCCCGCCGAGAAACAGCCCCACGAGAATGTTGGGATCGGACAGGTCAAAGGTCAGGCTCTGGTTGCCGGCCTGGGCTTCGCGGGCATACTCCGCAAATAACACCAGGGCCGCCAACGCGGCCGAGCCGATGGCATAGCCCTTGGTCACCGCCTTAGTGGTATTCCCCACGGCGTCCAGCGCGTCCGTGATTTTTCGAACCTCTTCTCCCAAGTGGGACATCTCCGCAATGCCGCCCGCGTTATCCGTGACCGGCCCGAACGCGTCGATCGCCACCACAATACCCGCCATCGACAACATGGCCACCGCGGCAATGGCGACTCCATACAGCCCGCCGCCTTCGGCACCGCCGCAAATCCCGAAACTCAACAGGATGGCCGCGACGATGATCACCACCGGCCACGCGGTGGACTGCATGCCCACGGCCAACCCGGCGATGATATTCGTCGCGTGCCCGGTCTCACTTGCCTTGGCGACCTCCTGGACCGGCGAATAGCCCGTGGCCGTAAAGTAATCGGTGATGAACACCAGGGCCAGCGTGACCACCAGGCCCAGGAGGGCCGCGATGAAATAACTGATCCCCGAGACCCCGCCGATGCCGTCCATCATATTCATGGTTACGGGAAAGAACGCGATCGCGGCCAATCCTCCACTGACAAACAGACCCTTGTACAAGGCCGACATGATGCTCCCGCCTTCGCTCGCCTTTACGAAGAAGATCCCGATAATGGTGGCGAAGACGGTCAGCCCGCCAAGGGCCAGGGGATACAGCACGGGAGCCGGGTTTCCGGGGAAGAGACTCATGGCCAGAACCATGGCCGCAACAATCGTCACCACGTAGGTTTCGAACAGGTCCGCGGCCATGCCGGCGCAATCGCCCACGTTGTCGCCCACGTTGTCCGCGATCACCGCGGGGTTGCGGGGATCGTCCTCGGGAATCCCGGCTTCGACTTTGCCGACGAGGTCGGCACCCACGTCCGCAGCCTTCGTGTAAATACCTCCGCCCACACGGGCAAAGACCGAAATCAGGCTCCCGCCGAATCCGAGGCTGATAAGGGCATGCACGGCCTTTTCCGGTCCCGCCACCGCGGACCCGATGGCGTAAAAACCGGCTAAGGCCACCAGGCCCAACCCGATGAGCAGCAATCCGGTCACCGCACCGCCTTTAAAGGCGACCTGCAAGGCCGGGTCCAACCCGTTGGATGCGGCCTGCGCCGTCCGCACGTTCGCCCGCACGGCGATCACCATGCCCACGTACCCGGCGATAGCCGAGGCAGCGGCGCCCACCACGAATCCCATCGCCGTCAACAACCCGAAATTGTCCGACCACGCCCCGGCAAGCCACAGAATCAGGAACATGACACCCGCCACAAGGCCGACGGTGCGATATTGTCGATTCAAGTAGGCACCGGCACCTTCCTGAATCGCCAACGCAATGGTTTGCATGGTATCGTTTCCGGCATCCTGTCGCAGAACCCAGAAGGTCAGATACAAACCATAGGCAATACCCACGACACCGGACACCAGCGCAAAAATAATCACTGAACCCGTACTGAATTCGAAGTTCACGGATCAACCCTCCCCAAAACAGTTCCTTGAATGGTGCAACTTCACGCAAGAAGCACTTTCAGATTCACACAAAAGCCCGCCTCTTCACGAATCGGGAAGAAGACCGGCCATTGTACGCAGCGTACTTTCAAATGTTCAACATAAATCCATTGGGACTTCATTTCCGCCTATCACTTCCCCTCCGTTGTAAGGGTGACGGGTCTCCAGGTTCGCCGCTCCTTTTGTCCTTCCCGACATCTTTAATCGGGAATCCAGTTCATCCATGAATGGCCTCGCGAATCCTGGAAAATGACACAAAAACACACGTTTGTACAATTTTCCATATTTTGTACATTTTGTACGTTTTGTACAATTTTTCATATTTTGTACAAAACGTACAAAATGTTACAAATGTCACAATTGTCAAAACGTTCCGGAAAGTTCATTATATCGTTCCCTTTGCTGGAACGCGGAAACGGATTCACGAGACACCAAAAGTCATGCACGCAAAGCCCAACCCCGGAACGGGCCTTCCTTGCAACTACTGGTAGTACAGTCTTATGAAACCCCTGATGTATTGCACTATCGGGCGCAGGGCTGCGTTGTGTCCTCGCTCAACCCTCACCTACTCTCTGATAAGCTTCGGGGTTCGCTCCGGGACGTCTTGCCCTGCATCCCGCTATCACACTAACTCAGAGGTTCCTTATGTCAAAAATGCGCGTGTGGTTCTATTGTTTACTCGCGGGTACGGCGTATGCACTTTCCGTTTCCAATCTGATTGACGGAATTCCCTGGGGCCTGTTCGCCTGGATTGCCCTCCTGCCCCTCCACCGGGCGCTGACCGGTGCCACAACGAGTCAAGCCTTCTGGCGTGGCTGGTTGGCCGGCTTTCTGGCGTTTATTGGCACGATGTATTGGGTGGTGACCGCCATGCACCTTTATGGAAAAGTCCCCCTGCCCATCAGCATCGTCCTCATGCTTCTCCTGGCGGGATACCTGGGACTCTACGTCGGCCTGTATGCTTGGGGCTTTGTCCGGCTTGAACAACGATGGCCTGCCGCAACCTGGGTCGCAGCCCCCTGCTTGTGGGTCTCCCTGGAGTACATACGCACCCACGCGTTCAGCGGATTACCCTGGGGTCTTTTGAGCTACTCACAATTTCAATGGTTATCGCTCATCCAGGTCGCCAATATTACCGGTGTCTACGGCGTGTCATTTCTCATCGTGCTGGTGAACGTCTCCGTGTTTTTGTTCGTCAGGCGGGTGTTGATCGAAAAGCCACGGCACACGTTTCGACCCTGGCTTCCGCTCGCCGTAACCGTTGCAACCTTCCTCGGGGTCTGGCTCTATGGGATGAGTCAACTGCACGTGTCTCCCGTGGATAGACTCACCATCGGGATCGTGCAACCCAATATCGATCAAGCGCACAAATGGGATCAAGCCTATCGCGTGAAAACCTTGGAACAATACCGCCGGCTCACGGAAACCGTCAGTCCCCAGTCCGAGCTGATCCTGTGGCCTGAAGCCGCCACGCCTTTTCTGTTTGAACAAGAGCCGGCCTATCAATCGCTCGTGACCGGGATGACGAAAAACGCCGAAGTGCCGCTCGTGCTCGGAAGTCCGACCCTCCGGCGTCAAAGCGACGGCACTCCGTACCTGCTCAACAGCGCGTATCTTTTAAACCCCTCAGGGGAAATCTCCGGCCGGTACGACAAGCAACATCTCGTTCCCTTCGGCGAATACATTCCGCTGCAGCGGATGCTTTTTTTTCTGGACAAATTGGTCGTCGGCATCGGTGATTTTGAGCCGGGACCGGGCCCGACCCTGCTGGACTTTGAACGAGGACCGGACAGGCGGAAAACCCGGTTTGGAGTCGCAATCTGCTTCGAGGTCATTTTTCCGGATCTTGTGCGTCGGCTTGCTCTTGAAGGTGCGAATTTCCTCGTGACGATCACCAATGACGCCTGGTTCGGAAACACCGTGGCCCCGCATCAACATTTCGGCATGGTCGTCTTCCGCGCCGTGGAAAACCGCATGGCGTTCGCCCGCGCCGCCAATACCGGCGTATCGGGATTCATCGATCCGACCGGACGCATTCTCATGACGACGCCCATTTTTGCCGAACGCGCCGTCATCGGCTCGATCCCCCTGAGCACGCCCTCGACGGTGTATACGCGATTTGGCGATGTGTTTGCGTGGACCTGTGTTATAATGGCCTTGATTTTGTTATCGTTTGCTCGTTTTTTTTCACGACCCGTCCGCGGGTGACGCCCGCTTTTCAACGAGACGCAAAGGAGCCAGGCATGCTTGAAGACATTCGAACCCGTCTGCACACCACCGGAACCCACGTCAAAGACTTACGGAGGCGTCTTTGACCTGCCTCGACTGCGACATGAACTGGAGGAACTCGATCAGGAAAGCGCCCAACCCGATTTCTGGAACAATGCGCACGTCGCCACCAAAGTGGGGCGCCGCAAGGCCGCGATTGAACGGGACCTCGCCCGCCTCACTGACTTCGAGCAAAGGCAGGCCGACCTGGAAGCCACGCTCGAACTCATCGGGGCGGAGGATGACGCCGAACTCCACGCTGAATTGACTCAGGGTATTGAAACGCTGGAAACGCTCCTGGAAAACCTGCGCACGGAGCAGTTGCTGGCCGGCGAACATGACGGGCGATCCGCCATCCTGGGGATCAACCCCGGTGCCGGCGGCACGGAATCGCAGGATTGGGCCCAAATGTTAATGCGGATGTTCGTCCGGTGGGCCGAAGATAAAAAATTCAAGGTCGGCAGCATCGACATCCAACCCGGTGACGAAGCCGGCATCAAAAGCGCCACGTTGAGTATCGAGGGGCCCTATGCCTACGGCTACCTGAAATCGGAAGCCGGGGTGCATCGCTTGGTGCGGATCTCTCCGTTCGACGCCAACAAACGGCGCCATACGTCGTTTGTCGCCGTGTCGGTCTATCCCGAACTGGATGACGACGTCGAGGTCGAGATCGACGAGAAAGATCTGAAGATCGACACGTTTCGCGCGGGCGGGGCGGGCGGACAAAACGTCAATAAAGTCGAAACCGCCATTCGCATGACGCACGTCCCCAGCGGGATCGTCGTACAATGTCAGAACGAGCGATCGCAATTGCAAAACCGCATGGGCGCCATGCGCGTCCTGAAAGCGAAGTTATATGAGTTGGAACGACGCAAAAAGGAATCCGAGTTTCAAACCATCGTCGGCGAAAAAAAAGACATCGCCTGGGGCAGCCAGATCCGGTCATACGTGTTCCAACCCTATCAAATGGTCAAGGACCACAGGACGAATCACGAGTCCGGAAACATCGCGTCGGTCATGGATGGGGACCTCGATTCCTTCATCGAAGCCTATCTGAAGCAAGCCGCAACGGGGTCATGACGCCCCCGATAGGGGAACAAAAGAAACTCCCTCTCCCGCAAGGGACGAGGGGGTTCAGGCCTCTACCTCCCCTCACCCCTCCTTACAAAGGAGGGGAACTGATAAGCCCCTTCTCCCCTGGAGGAAGAGGGCTGAGGTGAGGGAGGATCTTCGACAGACGTACGCACACGCATAGGAACGATCTGATGGATGAATCGAACGAACAACGCACGCAACGCATTCAAAAGCTCGACGTACTCAAGGCCATGGGAGTCCAACCCTATGGCACCCGCTTTGACGTGACGCACCGGGTTGAACGCCTTCTGGCGGCACATGGGACAACGGGCAAGGACGAACTCGAGCAACGGTCAATCGACTGCCGGATCGCGGGACGCATCGTGGCGCTTCGCCGGTTCGGCAAGGCTGCGTTCGCCTCGCTCCAGGACGGTGCGCAACGGCTCCAGGTCTATCTCAAAAAAGACGTGCTGGGCGATGACGCCTTTCGCCTGTCCCAGGAATTGGACCTGGGCGATTGGATCGGGGTGGACGGCCGGCTGTTCCGCACGAAAACCGACGAGCTGACCGTCGAAGTGCGCACGTTGACGTTTCTCTCGAAAGGGCTTCGTCCCCTTCCGGAAAAGTGGCACGGCTTGACGGACGTTGAAACCCGCTACCGCCAACGCTACGTGGACTTGATCGCCAACCCGAACGTCCACGCCGTCTTTGAAGCCCGCAGCAGGATCATGGCGGGCATCCGCACCTATTTGACCGAACACGGATTCCTCGAAGTGGAAACGCCGATGATGCAGCCCATCCCCGGGGGAGCCGCGGCCCGCCCGTTCGTGACGCACCACAACGCCCTCGACAGGGATCTCTACCTGCGCATCGCGCCGGAACTCTACCTCAAACGATTGATTGTGGGCGGATTCCAGCGCGTGTTTGAAATCAACCGGAACTTTCGCAATGAAGGCATCTCTACCATCCACAATCCGGAATTCACCATGCTGGAGTTCTACCAGGCCTATGCCGATTACCATGATCTCATGGCGTTGACCGAAAACCTGTTCGGCACGCTCGCGCGTGATCTCCTCGGCGCCACGACGTTGGAGTATCAGGAGCACGCGATTGACCTGACTCCCCCGTGGCGCCGGCTCCCCTATTTCGAAGCCATCGTCGAATACAATGCCCTTGATCGCAACGTACTCGAAAATCAGGACGCGGCAACGGCGGCGGCCAGTCAACTCGGGGTGGACGTTCCGAAGGACGCCTCACTGGTCGAAATCCTAAGCCTGATTTTTGAGGAAACCGTAGAACACCGGCTGATCCAACCCACGTTTATCACGGATTACCCCACGGAAATTTCGCCCCTCTCGCGCAGGAAGGACGCGGACCCGCGCCTCACCGACCGGTTCGAATTGATTATCGCCGGACGCGAACTGGCGAACGGATTTTCCGAGCTGAACGACCCACTGGATCAACGTCAACGCTTCGAAGCCCAAGCCGCCCAACGGGACGCCGGCGACGATGAAGCGCATTACTTTGATGAAGATTTCCTGCGCGCCCTGGAATACGGGATGCCGCCGACTGCGGGAGAAGGAATCGGCATCGACCGGCTCGTGATGTTGTTGACGAACCAAGCCTCGATCCGCGACGTGATTCTCTTTCCACAACTTCGACCGGAGAAACCATCGTGACCCTGCCGTATGAAATCTTCGTGGGGCTCCGGTACCTGCGGGCCAAACGGCGAACCCGGACCATCTCGCTCAACACCTTCATTTCGATCACCGGCATTACATTGGGTGTCGCCGCGCTCATCGGGACCCTCGGGATCATGACGGGTTTCAAGGAAGACATGCAGGCGAAGATTCTGGGGACGACCTCGCACGTCGTGGTCCAGCCCCGGGGAAAGCAAACCATGGCGGGCTATTCGGAGGTGATGCGGCAGGTGGAGAAAGTGCCGGGAGTGGTGGCGGCCACGCCGTACATTTACCAACAGGTGCTGCTGACCTCAAAAACCAGCGTGCGCGGGATTGTCCTACGCGGTATCGATCCGGATAAAGAGCCCGAAGTCACGGAATTAGCCAAAAACGTGAAGCCCTGCACGCTACAGGATTTGGCCGCGCTACCTGAACCTGCTCCATCCGGCGCGTCTACCCGAGCCGGCCGTGAACCCGGCATCATCGTCGGCAAGGAACTGGCCCTCCGGCTGAGGGTCGTCGTCGGCAGCCGGATCAACGTCGTCTCCCCCGTGGGCCCGATCAGCGCGTTGGGAATGACGCCGAAAATTCGTCCGTTTCAGGTCGTCGGCTTGTTCAAGTCCGGCATGTATGAATATGACTCCTCGCTGGCCTTCATTTCGTTGGAGGAGGCTCAGCGATTTTTCAGTCTCGGGAAAACTGCGACGGGCATCGAAGTCAAAGTCGAAGACGTGTTCACCGCCGACGCCGTGGCCAAACGGATCGCGGCACAACTCGGAAAGGGATACATGGCGAGGGACTGGATGTTGTTGAATCGAAATCTCTTTTCGGCCCTGCGTCTCGAAAAAACCATGATGTTTTTGTTGTTGGTCCTGATTACCCTGGTCGCCTCCTTCAATATCGTGGGCACACTCACCATGATCGTCAACGAGAAGCAGCGCGAAATCGCCATCCTGAAAGCCATGGGCGCCACCCCCCAAGCGATTATGCGGATCTTCATGTTGAACGGCCTGGTCATTGGCCTCACCGGCACGGCGATCGGCATCCCCTTGGGATACACCTTTCTCTACCTCATCGAAAATTATTTTACCTTCGATCAAACCGTGTATTTCCTTTCACGCATTCCGGTTCACGTGAAGGCCTGGGACGTCTTCCTCGTGTCGTTTTCCGCCATTTTGATCAGTTTCGCCGCCACACTGTATCCTTCGTGGCAGGCCGCCAAGTTGGCGCCGGTCAGCGCCCTTCGATACGAGTAACGTCTATGAGTCCTTCTTCCGGTCCGGCGCCACCCCTTCTTCAAGTGAACGAGTTGTCCAAATCGTTCGTCCTGGGGAATCAAACTATCGAGGTGCTGAAAGGCGTCGATCTTGAAGTCCGGCAAGGCGAGCTTCTGGCCATGCTTGGGGCGTCGGGAGCAGGGAAAAGCACCTTGCTCCATATCCTGGGAACCCTTGATCGACCGACGCAAGGCACCGTGTGCTATGAATCTGAGGATATCTTCCGTTTGTCAGAACAAGAGCTTGCCCGGTTTCGAAACCGGCGCATCGGATTCGTGTTTCAATTTCATCACCTCCTGCCTGAATTTACGGCCCTGGAAAACACCTATCTTCCCAGCCTGATGCAAAAACGGCCAATCGCACAATGTGTCGAAAAAGCCAGCGCGCTGCTGTCGCAAGTCGGGCTGGAACACCGCTTGCACCACAAACCCGGTGAACTGTCCGGGGGGGAACAACAACGGGTGGCCGTGGCACGCGCACTCATTCACAACCCCGACCTGGTCCTCGCAGACGAGCCGACGGGAAATTTGGATACGCATACCGGAGAAGCCCTGTTCGCCCTGTTGAGAGAATTGAATCAGAAACGCAAGACCGCATTCGTGATCGTCACCCATAACGAACGCCTCTCTGCACAAGCCGATCGCTCGATCCACATGGTGGACGGACGCATCGTGAACGACCGCGGCAAATAAATACCCCCTGCCGTCATTTGTATGTTGCTTTCACTTGGCCAATCGGCCAATTTGTCAGGTGGGACTGAGAGGCGCATCGACTGTCATTGATACGAAAATAGCCACTTTTGTCATTCCCGACCTCCCCCCTCTGTCATTTCCGACAATAAGAACTGGATCCCCGATTAAGGATGTCGGGGACGAATCCGGAGTCTTGGCTTTTACCCCCTCGCCCATTTCCTGCATTA